>JAEUOY010000077.1 GCA_016790515.1 Burkholderiaceae bacterium
AACCTTGATCCTTGAAGAGGAAACACGATGACCAACGCGACTATGGCACTGGCCGAGCTGGCCGAGAAGGGTGCCGATGTGGACATGCTGCGCCAGATGGTGCAGTTCGCCGCCCAGCGCCTGATGGAGATGGAGGCCGAGTCGCTGTGCGGCGCAGGCTGCGACGAGAAGAACCCCGAGCGCATCAACAGCCGCAACGGCTACCGCGAACGCGCCTGGGAGACCCGAGCCGGCACCGTCGAACTGCGCGTGCCCAAACTGCGCCAGGGCCGGGGACGGCCGGTCGTACTCGGCCAGCATCACCAGCAGGCCGCGTCGACCGCGTTGCCGCCGCGCAGGAGGATGGCCGTCCCGGCGGTGGCGCCGAGGGGCTTGCCGGTGACGGCCATCCACTCCTGGCCGTGCAGCGGGGGTTTCTGCGTGCGCTGGGCCCAGGCGCCGGCGCCGAGGTAGAGGACGAGCAGCGCCAGACCGAGCTTGCAAAGCATCACGCGGCCCCTCCCCGAGCCAGGGCCGCATCGCGGAGCTTCGGCGCCACCGGCGGTTGCGGGCAGGGGCGGGGCCACGCTACGCTCGCGCGCCATGCACATCCAGCCCGATGACCCCCTGCGCGACGACGTTCGCGCGCTGCTCGAGGAGCACCTGCGCCACATGCACAGCCTCTCGCCGCCCGAGAGCGTGCACGCGATGGACTGGGGCCGGCTGCGCGCGCCGGACATCACGTTCTGGTCGGTGCGCGACGGCGAGGGCCTGCTCCTGGGCTGCGGGGCGCTGAAGGCGCTGGATGCCCGGCACGGCGAGATCAAGTCCATGCGCACCACCGAGGCGGCGCGCGGCCGTGGCGCCGGGCGCGCGATGCTGAACCACATCCTGGCCGAGGCCCGCACGCGCGGCTGCGTACGGCTGAGCCTGGAGACCGGCTCGCAGCCCGGCTTCGTGCCGGCCCGCACGCTCTACGCCAGCGCCGGCTTCGTGGAGTGCGGGCCTTTCGCGGACTACGTGATCGATCCCAACAGCGTGTTCATGACACTGGAGCTGCCGACACAGCCCGCCGCCCGGGCGTGATGGTTCGGCTGCAGACCGGCGTCAGTCGGTGATCCCCTTGGCTTGGGCGAATGCGGCGCGCCGAAGCCGGTCGGGCGCGAGACGCACACGAGCGTGCATCACGAAGACCTCGTCGAGCACGCTGCGCGCGACACGGCAGTCGTCGCCTCGATCACGGAACACCGACCGGGTCCAAGACCCGTCAGACAAGCACGGTCCGACTCGAGCCAGCCGGCCTCCACGAAGCCCGGGGCGGTTCACCGAAGTCGATGCGGAGGCTTGCCGGCTGGCGGCGTGAAGCAGGCTAGCCAGCACGGTGAGGACCGGCCTACTTGCTCCGATTCGGTGCGAGTTGGCGCTGCCGGCTCTCCAACGCTCCCGAGGCTGCGGCCTTCAAGAGCTTCTGGAACGACGGACACGCGGCGTGGCTGGTTGCCGGACAGACCACCGCATGGCGCAAGCTCCGAATCATCGCCTTCAGACGCACGACCATCTGCTCGAGTTCATCGGCCTTGGCCGCGAGCATCGCACGGTCGATGTTGGGCTCCCCGTTCGGCGTGAACATCACCCGAATCTCGTCCAGCGAGAAGCCGGCTGCCTGACCCAGCGCAATGAGCGCGAGCTGGTCGAGCACCGCCGGCGCGAACTTGCGCCGCGAGCCATCCGACTCGAGCGAGTGGATGAGGCCCTTGCGCTCGTAGTAGCGCAGAGCCGATGCGGCGACTCCGGACTTCTTGGCGACTTCCGAGATGTCCATGGTGCAACAAACCTCTTGACCTCAAGTTGACTTCAACTTTTATGATGACCTCACTGGATCGAAAGATCAAGCCCAATCCAGGGGATTTCAATGCCCATTGCTCCCGTCGGCGGCCAGGCCGGCACACACACCAGACCGTTCACCCTCTTCCGCGCGATTGCAGCGTCGACCCTGCTGTTCGCGGCGGCGCTGGCACTGCCAGGCTGCAGCAAGCCTGCGGGCGCTGCGAACGCCCCGCAGGCGCACTTCCCGACCGTCACCGTGACTGCACCGACCTCGGCCATGGTCCAGGACTCGGTCGAGTACACCGGCCGCATCGAGCCCTCGCAGCGCGTGGAGCTGCGCTCTCGCGTCTCGGGCTACCTCCAGGCCATTCAGTTCAAGGACGGTCAGCGCGTCAACGTCGGCGATGTTCTCTTCGTCGTCGACCAGCGCCCGTTCACCGCGGCGCGTGACCGCGCGCAGGCCGGGCTGGCACAGGCGAACGCGCGCCTGAAGCTGGCCGGCGCCCAGGCGGAGCGGGCGACGCGCCTGCAAGCCGCCGGCGCCAACAGCGCCGAAGACCAGGACCGTTTCAACGCCGAACACGAGACGGCCAAGGCGGCTGCGCTCGCGGCAGAGGCCGAGCTCCGCAGCGCTGAGCTCGAACTGTCGTTCACGACCATCCGCGCGCCCATTGCGGGCATGGCCTCCGACAGACGTGTGGACGTCGGCAACTACGTCGCGGGCGGCGCGTCCCAGGGAGCTGTTCTCACCACCATCGTCGCGACCTCGCCCGCCCACGCGGTGGTCGAGCTGTCCGAAGCGGACCACGCCAGGCTCAGGCGGCAGCGCATGCCTGACACGGTGCAGGTCCGGCTGGACGGCGCGGCGGCAAGACCCGGCAAGGTCGACTTCATCGACAACGAGGCCAGCCAGCGCTCGGGCACCGTCCGGATGCGCGCCGTGGTCCCAAATGCCGACGCTGGGGTCCTGCCGGGAAACTTCGTGCGGCTGAGCATTCCGATGGGCTCGGCTCAGCAGCGTCTGCTGGTTCCCGATACGGCCATCCTCAGTGACCAGACCCACAAGCTGGTGCTGGTGGTCGATGGGCAAGGCCAGGTCTCGGCCAAGCCGGTGCAACTCGGCGGCCTGGAAGGCGGCCAGCGCGTCGTCCTGTCCGGGCTCGCAGCCAACGACCAGGTCATCGTCTCGGGTGGCCAGAAGGTTCGCCCCGGGGCGCGCGTGCAGGTCGCGAGTGCGGCCCAGCCCGCCTGACCCGGGAGCGTGGCATGAAGTTCTCTCACTTCTTCATTCGGCGGCCCATCGTCGCAGTGGTGCTCTCCGTCCTGGTCACCCTGATTGGCGCCGTGGCGGCCTTCAAGCTCCCCATCTCGGAGTTTCCCGAGATTGCGCCGCCGACCGTGGTCGTGAAGGCCATCTACCCGGGTGCAGGCGTCCACGAACTGGCAGACGCGGTTGCCGCGCCCATCGAGCAGGAGCTCAACGGTGTCGACGGCATGCTGTACCTGTCGTCGCAGTCGGTCGGCGACGGCAAGCTCGCCATCAGCGTGGTTCTCGAGCCTGGAACCGATGTCGACCAGGCCCAGGCGCTCATCCAGAACCGCGTGGCCATCGCCGAGTCGCATCTGCCCGAGGAGGTTCGGCGCATGGGCGTGTCGGTCAAGAAAGCCTCACCCGACACACGTGTTCGGGTTGAACCCGATGCACAGTCTTTCTGCGCGCGTTAACGTATACGCTAATGAACGCAAAGACGCTCGAGATCGCCGCCGCCGCCAGGCCGGCGGCGCCGCTGACGGCAGCGGCCCTCGGCTTCGTCGGCCACGGCCTGGTGAGGCCCGAATGTGTGCTCGCCAGTGCCGCGGGCGATCTGTTCACCGCCGACTGGCGCGGTGGTGTGGCGCACTTGCGGCCCGACGGCCACCAGGCGCTGTACGCCGGGCCAGGGCCCGACGGCCTGGCGCTCAAGCCCAACGGCATCGCGCTGCTGCGCGACGGCAGCTTCCTGCTCGCCCACCTGGGCGACGATGCCGGCGGCGTGTTCAGGCTGCAGCGCGACGGGCAGGTGGCGCCGTGGTTGCAGCGGGTGGACGGTGTGGACTTGCCGCCGACCAACTTTGTCACCGAAGACGCCGCCGGCAGCTTCTGGGTCACGGTGAGCACGAGGCTGAAGCCGCGCGCTCTGGGCTACCGGCGCAGTTGCAACGACGGCTTCATCGTGCGCGTCGATGCGCGCGGCGCGGCCATCGCTGCCGACGGCCTTGGCTATACCAACGAGGTGGCGGTTCACCCCAGCGGCCAGTGGCTGTACGTCAATGAAACCTTCGCGCGCCGGCTGTCGCGCTTTGCGCTGCGCGCCAACGGTTCGCTCGGCGCCAAGGAAGTGGTCACCGAATTCGGCCCGGGCACCTTCCCCGACGGCCTGGCCTTCGACGAAGAAGGCCACGCCTGGGTGGTCAGCATCGTCAGCAACCGACTGATCCGCGTCGCGCCCGACGGCCGGCAGACGCTGTGGCTGGAAGAGGCCGACGCCGCGCACCTGGCCTGGGTCGAAGCCGCCTACGACGCCGGCACGATGGGCCGGTCGCACCTGGACGGCGCGCCGACGAAAGCTCTGCGCAACATCTCCAGCATCGCCTTCGCCGGGCCCGACCGGCGCACTGCCGTGCTCGGCTGCCTGCTCGGCGACCGGCTGGCCACCTTGCCGCTGCCGGTGGCCGGCATCGCACCCACGCATTGGAGCTTCGTTTGAACCCGTCCCGAAGCCAGCCAGGCGCGTCTCTGGTGGATGCCGCCTACGAGCAGGTGCGACAGCGCATCCTCGACAACGTCTGGCCGCCCGGCCACCGCGCGCTGGAGCAGGAGGTGGCGCTGGCCCTGGGCATGAGCCGCACACCGGTGCGAGAGGCGCTGCTGCGGCTGCAGGCCGAGGGCCTGATCGAGGTCATTCCGCGCCACGGCATGCGCGTGCTGCCGGTGTCGCCGGCCGACATGCGCGAGATCTACCAGATCCTGACCGCGCTGGAATGCATGGCCGCCGAGCTGCTGGCACAACGCAAACCCGGCGACAAGGAACTGAAACCGCTGGTCGATGCCACCAAGGCGATGGACAAGGCGCTGAAGGCCGAGGACCTGGACGCCTGGGCGGCAGCCGACGAACGCTTCCACGCGCAGCTGGTGGAACTGGCCGGCAACCGCCAGCTGCAGGCCACGGTGCTGAACTACTGGGACCGCGCCCACCGCGCGCGCATGTTCACGCTGCGGCTGCGGCCCAAGCCGGTGAATTCCACCAAGGAGCACATGCAGATGGTCGAGCGACTGCTGGCCGGCGATGCCGCGGGTGCCGCGGCCGTGACGCGCGCGCACCGCGAACGCGCCAACCGCGAGCTGGTGGCGATCTTCGAGCGCTTCAAGCTCGCGCAGATGTGACGGGTCGATGAGCATGACGAGCTACTCCATCGCGGTGCTGCCGGGTGACGGCATCGGCATCGAAGTCACGGCCGCTGCGCTGCAGGTGCTGCAGGCCTTGGCGCCGCGCATCGGCCGGCGCTTCCTCACCGTGCAACACCCGGCCGGCGCGCAGCATTACCTGGACAGCGGCGTGGCCCTGCCCGAGGCCACGCTCGATGCCTGCCGCGCGGCCGACGCCATCCTCTTCGGCGCGATGGGCCTGCCGCATGTGCGCGGGGAGGACGGCACCGAGATCATTCCGCAGCTGGACATCCGCTTCGCGCTGGACCTTTATGCCGGCGTGCGTCCGATCCGCAGTTTCGCCGGGCTGCCCGGGCCCCTGGCCGATCCGCGCGCTGCCGGCATCGACCTGGTGCTGGTGCGCGAAAGCACCGAGGGCCTGTTCCACGCCCGCGGCCGCGGCCGCATCGAAGGCAGCGGCGATCCGCAGGCCGCCTACGACACGATGAAGATCACGCGCGCCGGCACCGCGCGCGTGTGCGACTTCGCGCTGCGCCTGGCACAGCGCCGCAAGGCGCAGGGCAAGCCCGGTCGCGTGACCAACGTCGACAAGGCCAACGTCTTCGCCTCGATGGCCTTCTGGCGCCAGGTGTTCAACGAACGCGCCGCGGCCTTCCCCGACGTGCCCACCGAACACGCCTACGTCGACGCGATGGCGCTGAACCTGGTGATGAAGCCATGGGCCTACGACGTGCTGGTCACCGAGAACATGTTCGGCGACATCCTGTCCGACCTGATCGCCGCGCTGGCCGGCGGCATGGGCATGGCGCCTTCGGCCGACATCGGCGACCGCTACGCGCTGTTCCAGCCGGCCCACGGCACGGCGCCCGACATCGCCGGTCAGGGGCTGGCCAACCCGAGCGCGATGCTGCTGTCGGCGGCGATGATGCTCGACTGGCTGGCCGAACGCCATGGCGACAACGCGCTGGCCGACGGGGCGCGCGCCATCGAGCGCGCGCTGGAACAAGCCTTCGCGTCGGGTGCGGCGCGGCCGCGCGAATTCGGCGGCAGCAGCAGCACCGCCGACATCGTGCGCGAAGTCCTCGCGCGGCTCTGACATGAACGAACGCATCGTCATGGTCGGCGCCGGCTACTGGTCGCAGTTCCAGGTGGAAGGCTGGCGCGATGCCGGCGCGCCGCTGGCGGCGATCTGCAACCGCAGCACCGCGCCGGCCGAGGCGCTGGCGCAGCGCTACGGCGTGCCGCGCGTCTACGGCGACCTGCAGGCGATGCTTGACGCCGAGCGGCCGACGCTCGTCGACGTGTGCCTGCCGCCGGTGGCGCAGGCACCCGCCGTGCGCGCGGCCATCGAGCGCGGCATCCCCACCATCTGCCAGAAACCTTTCGGCCATGACCTGCGCGAGGCCGAGGCGCTGACGGCGCAGGCCGAAGCCGCCGGCGTGCCGCTGGTGGTGCACGAGAACTTCCGCTTCGCGCCGTGGTTCCGCGAGTGCCGGCGCCTGATCGACGCCGGCTTCTTCGGCCGCCTGCATGGCATCGCCTTCCGCCTGCGCCCCGGCGATGGCCAGGGCCCGCAAGCCTACCTGGACCGCCAGCCCAGCTTCCAGCAGATGCCGCAGTTCCTGGTGCGCGAGACCGCGGTGCACTTCATCGACACCTTCCGCTACCTGCTGGGCGAGGTGCGCGCGGTGACCGCGCGGCTGCGCCAGCTCAACCCGGCCATTGCCGGCGAGGACGCGGGCCTGCTGATCTTCGAGTTCGACGACGCGCGCACGGGCCTGTTCGACGGCAACCGCCTCAACGGCCACGCGGCCACCAACCCGCGCAGGACGATGGGCGAGATGTGGCTGGAAGGCGAGTGCGGCGTACTGCGCCTGGACGGCGAAGCCCAGCTGTGGTGGCAGCCGCACCAGGGCACCGAGGTCACGCACGCCTACGACGACGGCGCCGGCCGCGGCGCCTTCGGTGGCGCCAGCACGGCCTTGCAGGCGCATGTGCTGGCCCACCTGCGCCACGGTACCGCGCTGGAGAACAGCGCACGCGAGTACCTGCAAAACCTGCGCGTGCAGGCCGCCACCTACCAGTCCCATGCCAGCGGCAAGCGCGTGCCGATGGCCGGATTCGACCCCCACACCGCTGACCACCCCTGAAGGAGACCGTGATGAAGAAGCCCCTGCAGTTCAGCGCCATCGCCCTGGCCGCCGCGCTGGCCCTGCCGGCCGCCGCGCAGACCGTGCTCAAGTTCAGCCACACCGATCAGCAGGCCGGTGCGCGCCAGGCGGCTGCCAACATCTTCGCCAAGAAGGTCGAGGAACTGACGCAGGGCCGCTACAAGGTGCAGATCTACTGCTGCAGCCAGCTCGGCAACGACCCGAAGAACATCGAGCAGCTGGCCCTCGGCGGCATCGACTTCACCGTATCGGCCACCGGCTCCTACGCGCCGCACGTGCCGACGCTGAACCTGACGATGCTGCCCTTCATCGTCGAGGGCTACAAGCAGGGCTGGCGCTTCTACGACGAGAGCAAGTGGCTGCAGGAGCAGTTCGACAAGGCGCCGGCCAAGGGCTTTCGCTTCCTGGCCACCTGGGAGGCGGGCTTTCGCAACATGACGACGAAGACGCCGCTGAACTCGCCCACCGACGCCAGGGGCATGAAGCTGCGCACCTTCCCCAACGAGATGATGCGCTGGTCGCTGGAAGCCATGGGCTTCACCATCCAGATCATGCCGTTGCCGGAGGTCTTCCTGGCCATCCAGCAAGGCGCGGTGCAGGGCCAGGAGAACCCGATCGACACCATCTATTCGAACAAGTTCTACGAGGTGGCGCCGCACGTCACGTTGACGAATCACGTCTACAGCCCGATCCCGCTGGCCATCAGCGAGAAGACCTGGGGCCGCCTGTCGCCGGCGGACCAGAAGGCGGTTACCGAGGCGGCCAGGATCGCCGGCAAGTTCAGCCGCGAGATGATCTCCAGCAACGACGACAACCAGTTGAAGGAGATGGTCGCCAAGGGCGCCAAGGTCAACGCCAAGCCCGACATGGCGGCCTTCCGCCAGTCGGTGAAGCCGGCCTACGACAAGGCGCGCGAGAAGTACGGCGCCGACGTGGACAAGGTGCTGGCCGAAGCCGAGGCCATCCGCAAGAGCACCAAGTAGGCGCATGCAGGTCCTGCCCTTGCTCGCGCCGGTGGCCCCGGCGCCAGTTCTCATCCGGCTGGTCGGACGGGTGGTGGACTGGACGGTGATCGCCATCGGCGCCCTAATGGCGACGATGGTGTTCATCAATGTCTGCCTGCACCTGTTCCACAAGGATCTGGCCTGGGTCACCGAGTTCGGCGAGCTGCTGATGGTGTGGGTCACCTTCCTTGGCGGTGCCTGCGCGGCGCAGCGCGGCGCGCACATGACCATCACCGAATTCATCGACAAGCTCGAGCCGGCACGTCGCCGCTGGGCCGACCTGGCGGTGCAGTCGGCCTGCCTGGCCATGCTGCTGGTGCTGGTGCGCTTTGGCTGGTCGCTGGTGAACGCCAACTGGGGCAACCAGCTCACCGTGCTGGAGTGGCCGATGGCCTTCCAGTACATGGGCATGGCGGTGGGCTGCACGCTGATGGCGCTCTTCGTCGCCTGGGACCTGTGGCAGATCGCGCGCGGCGTGCCGCGTGAAGAGCGCTATCCGAAGGCCGATTGACACCATGCTCGCCCTGACCCTGTTCGGCATCTTCTTCGTCATCGCGCTGGCCGGTGTGCCGCTGCTGTATTCGATCCTCATCACCACCACCGGCGTCATCGCGCTGCAGGGCCTGGGCCATCCGCTGGAAACCATCTTCCTGTCCTTCATCGGCGGCGTCGAGCCGTTCATCCTGCTGGCGGTGCCGCTGTTCATCTTTGCGGGCGAACTGCTGGCGCAGGGTGGCGTGGGCAAGCGCATCGTCGAGTTCGCTCGCGTGCTCTTCGGCTGGCTGCCCGGCGGGCTGGGCGTGGTCACCGTCATCAGCTGCACGATGTTCGGCGGTGTTTCGGGCTCGGCCATTGCCGACACCGCGGCCATCGGTTCGCTGGTCATTCCGGCGATGGTGGCGCGCGGCTATTCGCGTGGCTTCGCGGCAGCGCTGCTGGCGGTGGCCGGCACCGTCGCGTTGCTGATGCCGCTGTCGATTCCGTTCCTGGTCTATGCCTTCATCTCGGGCGTGTCGATGCGTACGCTGTCGATGGCCGGGCTGCTGCCGGCGATTGCCACTGCGCTGGCGCTGATCGTCGTGTGCATGTGGCACGGCCGCAAGACCGGCGTGGACAACGGCGAGGACCGCTCCACGCCCGCACAGATCTGGGCCGCGGCCAAGGACGCCGGCCCGGCGCTGCTGATGCCGCTGATCATCATCGGCGGCATCTGGAGCGGCAAGTTCACGCCCAGCGAGTCGGCGGCGGTGGCGGTGTTCTACGGCCTGGCCGTGTCCCTGTTCTATTACAAGGACCTGAGCTGGCGGCGCATCCCGCAGTTGCTGCTGAACGCCTTCACCACCAGCGCCACGGTGATGCTGGTCATCGGCGCCACCGGCGCGATGGCCTGGCTGATCACCGTCGAGCAGGTGGCGGTGCAGATGGCCGAGTGGATCCAGGCGGTGGCGACGCTGCCGTGGATGTTCCTGCTGCTGTTCAACGTCTGCCTGCTGCTGCTGGGCATCTTCATCGAGCCGCTGCCGGCGATGCTGCTGTGCGCGCCGCTGTTCCTGCCGCTGGCCAGGCACTTCGGCATGGACATGGTGCACATCGGGGTGATGATGACCGCCAACCTCGCGATCGCGCTGTACACGCCGCCGGTGGGCGGCACGCTGTTCGTCGCCGCCAAGCTCGCGCATGCGGGGATCGGCGAGATCACCCGCTACCTGTGGCCGCTGATTGCGGCGACCTTCACCGTCGTGCTGCTGATCAGCTACCTGCCGCAGCTGTCACTGTGGCTGCCGCGGCTGATCCAGTCGTTCTGAGGACCGACATGCTTGCCCTCGTCGTAGAGTTCCGCATCCGCCAGGCCGACGTCGATGCCTTCGATGCCGCCATCCGCGCCAACGCGCAGTCCTCGGTCGAACGCGAACCGGGCTGCCGGCAGTTCGACGTGTGCCGCGACCCGCAAGACGCCCAGCGCTTCTTCCTGTACGAGCTGTACGACGACGAGGCGGCGATCCAGGCGCACCTGCAGTCGGCGCACTTCCTCGAGATGGAGGCCACCACCGCGGGCTGGGTCGAGGCCAAGACGGTGCGCAAGCTGCGGCGGACTTCACCGTGATCGCGACGAACCCTTCGGCCATCGAGCCGCCCGCACCATGAGCCTGATCCTGGGCTGCATCGCCGACGACTTCACCGGCGGCACCGACCTGGCCAACAACCTGGTGCGGGCCGGCATGCGCACCGTGCAGGTGATCGGCGTGCCGGACCACGACAACCCAGGTGCCGCACCCGACTGCGACGCGGTGGTGGTCGCACTGAAGTCGCGCACCGCGGCGGTGGCCGAAGCGGTGGCGCAGTCGCGGGCCGCGGCGCACTGGCTGCGCAGAGAGGGCGCAACGCAGATCTACTTCAAGGTCTGCTCGACCTTCGATTCCACGCCGCACGGAAACATCGGCCCGGTGGCCGAGGCCCTGATGGACGAGCTCGGCGCCGACTTCGCCGTCGTCACGCCGGCTTTCCCGGAGAACGCGCGTACCGTCTTCAAGGGCCACCTGTTCGTCGGCGACCAGCTGCTGTCGGACAGCCCGATGAAGCACCACCCGTTGACGCCGATGACCGATGCCAACCTGGTGCGCGTGCTGCAGGCGCAGCTGGACCCTGCCCGCGGCCGGCGTGTGGGGCTCATCGACTACCGCTGCGTGGCCCAGGGCGCGGCAGCCATCGGCCAGCGCATCGGCGCACTGCGCGAACAAGGTTTCGCCTTCGCCATTGCCGACGCGTTGAGCGACGACGATCTGCGCCGTCTGGCCGACGCCTCGGCAGCGCTGCCGCTGGTGGTTGCCGGCTCGGGGTTGGCCATCGGCATCCCGGCGCGGCACGGCCTGCAGCCGGATGCGCAGGCCGCGAAGCTGCCGCCGCCCGGCGGCGCAGCGGCCGTGCTGTCGGGCAGTTGTTCGGCGGCGACCAATGCGCAGGTGGCGGCCTTCATCGCGGGTGGCGGCGAGGCCTTGGCAGTGGACCCGCTGCGCCTCGCCGCCGGCCACGACGCGGCGGCCGAGGCGCTGGCCTGGGCCCGGCCGCGGCTGGACGCCAGGCGAGCGCTGCTGGTCTATGCCACCGCCGCGCCCGAGGCCGTGCGCGCGGTGCAGCAGCAACTGGGCGCCGAGCATGCCGGCGCCCTGGTGGAGCAGGCGCTCTCGCGCATTGCCGTCGGCCTGGTCGAAGCCGGTGTCGGCCGGCTGGTGGTGGCCGGCGGCGAGACCTCGGGCGCCTGTGTGCAGGCCCTGGGCATCGCGCAGTTGCGCATCGGGACGCAGATCGACCCCGGGGTGCCCTGGTGCCATGCGGCCACGCCGCTGCGCCGCGAAGGGCTGCACCTGGCGCTGAAGTCCGGCAACTTTGGCGGCAGCGACTTCTTCAGCCGCGCCTTCGGCCTGCCGTGAGCGACGAAGACCTTCTGCGCGGCGAGATCTGCCGCGTCGGCCGCTCGCTGTACGAGCGCGGCTACGTGCACGCCAGCGCCGGCAACATCAGCGTGCGGCTGGACGACGGCAGCGTGCTGATCACACCCACCGATGCCTGCCTGGGCACGCTGGACCCGGCGCGGCTGGCGCACATCGATGCCGCCGGTACGCAGACCGGCGGCGACCGTGCGAGCAAGACGCTGGCACTGCACCGGCGCATCTACGCTGCCGCGCCCGAGGCCCGCTGCGTGATCCACACCCACAGCACCCATCTGGTGGCGCTGACGCTGCAGGGTGTGTGGGCAGAGCAGGACATCCTGCCGCCGATCACGCCCTACTACGTGATGAAGGTCGGCCATGTGCCGCTGATCCCGTACCACCGGCCCGGCGATGCGCAGGTGGCGCAACTCGTGGCGCAGCGAATCGCTGCGATGGCCGCGCGCGGCACGCCGATCCGCGCAGTGATGCTCGAACGGCTGGGGCCGAACGTCTGGCACCGCAGCCCGGCCGAAGCCAGCGCGGTGCTCGAGGAACTGGAAGAGACTGCGAAGCTGTGGCTGCTGTGCAAGCCGAAGCCCGCGCCGCTGGACGAGGCGCAGATCGAGGCCTTGCGCCGGCAGTTCGGCGCCGCCTGGTAGCCAGCTGCCTCAACGCCCCCGCGCTTGCAGCATCTGCTGCAGCGTGGCCGAGGCGGGATCCATGGCTGCGGTGAACACCGTCTGAACGTCGTGGGCATCTTCCGCAACGACCGTGCGATCACCCGACTGGTCGGCGCGATGCTGCTCGAACCGAGCGACGAGTGGGCCCTGCAGCGCCGCTACATGCAGCTTGAAGGCCTACAAACCCTCAGCGACACCGCCCCGGCTCGCCTGCCGGCCGGGCAGCGCTGAGCACCGCGTGCCGCTCAGCCCGTCCGGGCTGTGGACCTGCACCAGGCGATGGGACACGATCGCTCGGGGGACGTTCTGGGACCGCTTGCTGGCCTGCCCGGAGGGACTCGAACCCCCGACCTGCTGCTTAGAAGGCAGCTGCTCTATCCAGTTGAGCTACGGGCAGATGGCCGGATTCTAGGAGTGCGGGTCACGAAGCCCCTGGCCCGGCCCGTGCCGGCTTAGCATCCGGCAGCCCTTGCCGAGCCTGCCCGCACCATGCCGCCCATCGCCGCGCCCATGCCCCGGCGCCCGCTGCCGTCCGCCGAGCGATCCGACCGCCTCGATGCGCTGCGCGGCGCCGCCATCGTCTGGATGGTCGGCTTCCACTTCTGCTTCGACCTGAACCACTTCGGCTGGTTCGCGCCGCCCTTCGACTTCTACCGCGATCCGCTGTGGACGGTTCAGCGCACGCTGATCGTCACCCTGTTCCTGCTGTGCGCCGGCGCTTCCCAGGCGCTGGCGCTGCAGGCCGGCCTGGGCTGGCCGCGTTTCTGGCGGCGCTGGTGGCGGGTGGCCGGCTGCGCGCTGCTGGTGTCGCTGGGCTCGCTGTGGATGTTCCCGCGCAGCTGGATCAGCTTCGGCGTGCTGCACGGCATGGCGCTGATGCTGATCCCCGCGCGACTGGCCGCGCCGCTGCGCGCCGGGCTGTGGCCGCTGGGTGCCGTGTTGCTGGCCTTGCCGTTCTGGGTTCAGCATCCGTTCTTCGACACCCGGCTGACCAACTGGGTCGGCCTGGTGACGCGCAAGCCGGTCACCGAGGATTTCGTGCCGCTGCTGCCCTGGCTGGGCGTGATGCTGTGGGGGCTCGCGCTCGGGCAGTGGCTGCTCGAGCAGCGCCGCGGCTGGCTGGCCGGGCCGTTGCCGGCGGCACTGGGCCCGCTGGCCGCCCTGGGGCGCTGGCCACTGACGATCTACATGTTGCACCAGCCGCTGCTGATCGGCGCGCTGATGGTGGCGCAGGCGCTGCGGTGACAGCGACTACAGTGCGTCGATGAGCACCAAGGTCCTGTTCGGCTTCCATGCCGTCACCGTGCGCCTGAAGACGGCGCCCGGATCGATTGTCGAGATCCATGTCGACGCCGCCCGGCGCGACGCGCGAATGCGCCAGTTCGTCGAGCGCGCCCAGGCCGCCGGCGTGAAACTGGTCGACAGCGACGACCAGCGCCTGATCCGCCTGGCCGGCAGTCCGCGCCACCAGGGCGTGGTCGCGCGCGTGACGCCGCTGGCGCAGCAGCATTCGCTGGACGACGTGCTCGATGCCGTCAGTGCCGCGCCACTGGTGCTGGTGCTCGACGGGGTGACCGACCCGCACAACCTCGGCGCCTGCCTGCGGGTGGCCGATGGTGCCGGCGCGCATGCGGTGGTGGCGCCCAAGGACCACGCGGTGGGGCTGAACGCCACGGTGGCCAAGGTGGCCAGCGGCGCGGCCGAGACCGTGCCTTACCTGATGGTCACCAACCTCGCGCGCACGCTCAACGAGCTGAAGGAGCGCGGCCTCCAGGTCATCGGCACCGCCGAGGACGCCGGGCAGACGCTCTACGACGTCGACCTCGGCGGCCCGGTCGCGCTGGTGCTCGGCGCCGAGGGCGCCGGCATGCGCGCGCTGACGCGCAAGACCTGCGACGCGCTGGTGCGCATCCCGATGGCCGGGGCGGTGGAGAGCCTCAACGTCTCGGTGGCCGCCGGCGTCTGCCTGTTCGAGGCGCGGCGGCAGCGCCTCGCCGCGGCGGGCCGACGGGGCGGTTGAAGGGCAGGGCGTGAACGGCAAGGCGTGAACGGCAGGGCGCGGCCACTCGCTACACTGGCCGGCAACCCCGCTGCCGCCCGCCCTGCCATGCCCGTGATCGCCATCTCCCACCCGCTGGTGCGCCACAAGATCGGCCTGCTGCGCGAGGACAGGATCTCGACCAAGAAGTTCCGCGAGCTGACCCATGAGCTGGCGCGGCTGCTGGCCTACGAGGCCACCGCCGACTTCCCGCTCGAGAAGACGACGATCGAGTGCTGGAGCGGGCCGGTCGAGGTCGACCAGATCGCCGGGCGCAAGGTCACGATCGTGCCGATCCTGCGCGCCGGGCTGGGCATGCTCGACGGCGTGCTCGACATGGTGCCGAATGCCAAGATCAGCGTCGTCGGCCTGTCGCGCGACCACGAGACGCTGCAGCCGGTGCACTACTTCGAGAAGTTCGTCGGCCACCTGAGCGAACGCACCGCGATCATCGTCGACCCGATGCTGGCCACCGCCGGCTCGATGATCGCCACCATCGACCTGCTGAAGGACCGCGGCTGCCGCGACATCCGCGCGCTGGTGCTGGTGGCCGCGCCCGAGGGCATTGCCGCGCTGGCTGCGGCCCATCCCGACGTGCGCTGCTGGACCGCGGCGGTCGACAGCCACCTGAACGAGATCGGCTACATCATCCCCGGCCTCGGCGACGCCGGCGACAAGATCTTCGGCACCAAGGACGAGGACACGCTGTGAGCCCGCCGGCGGCCGCGTCCGGCCGACCACCGGACGTTCGGCATCGGCGCTAGCGCCGCCGCGGCATGCCGGCCGATGCGCGCCAGCGCAGCCTGGTCTTCCTGTTCGCGGCCACCTTCGCCGAACTGGCCGGGCTGTTCATGTTCGGCCCGCTGCTGCTGATCACGCTGAAGGGCCGCGGGCTCGACACCGCCGCGGTCGGCGCCTTCGCGGCGCTGCAGTGGGCCGGGCTGCTGGCGGCCACGCCGTTCGCGTCGACCTGGGTGCATCGCCTGGGGCCGCGCCTGGCACTGCGGGTCAGCGGCGCGGTGCCGCTGCTCACGGTGGCCGGCATGGTCGCCACCCGGCACCTGGGACTCTGGGCGCTGCTGTACTTCGTCGGCGGGCTGGCTTCGGCGCTGCGCTGGATCCTGGCCGAGGCCACGGTGGCCGAACTGGCCAGCGCCGCCCGGCGCGGCCGGGTGATGGGCCTGTTCGCGATGATGATCGGGCTGACCTTCATGATCGGCCCGGCGCTGCTGTCGGCGCTGCTGGCCGCCGGGCTCGACGGCACGGCCGCCGGCTGGGTGGCGGTGGCGCTGATCGCGCTGGGCCTGGTGCTGCTGCTGCCGGTGGCGCTGCCGCCGGCGGCACCGGCGGCACGGGAGGCAGCCGTCGGCTGGCGCGGCACCTGGGGCGCGCTGCTCGCGGCGCCGGTGGTGATGCTGACCGGCTTCGTCGGCGGCTTCTTCGAATCGGGGCTGGCCGGCCTGCTGCCGCTGTACGGCCTGGCCGCGGGTTTCAGCGCGGCGATGTCGGCGCTGCTGGTCTCGGCCAGCGGCCTGGGCAGCACGCTGCTGGCCCTGGTGGCCGGCGAGGGCGCCGACCGCCTGCCGGTGCAGCGGCTGCGCCAGGCTTGCGCCGCGGCCTGCGCGATCGCCACGCTGGCGCTGCCGCTGGTGCCGGCCTGGCCGCCGCTGGCCGCGGCGATCGCCTTCGTCTGGGGCGGCGCCGGCGCCTCGCTGTACACGCTGGCGATGGTGCAGATCGGCGCGCGGCACCAGGGCGTCGCGCTGGTCAACAGCACCGCGGTGCTGGTGCTGGCCTACACCGCCGGCGGCATGGTTGCGCCGGCCGCCGGCGCGCTGATGCTGCAGTACGCCCCCGCGCTGGGCTTCCCGGCGCTGCTGCTGGCGGTGGCCGCGCTGGGGCTGTGGCGCAGCGGCAGCACGTCGTCGCGCTAGCGCGCCGCGCTTCGGTACCATCGCGGCCGTTTTCGACACGAAATTCCTGCGGGAGCGACAACGATGGCCATGGACGTGGTGGACTACGAGATCAAGGGCTCGGAGATGCAGTTCGTCGAGGTCGAACTCGACCCCGGCGAGGCCGCCGTCGGCGAGGCCGGCAGCCTGTTCTTCATGGATGCCGGTATCGGCATGGACACGGTGTTCGGCGACGGCCGCGTCAACCCGGGCGGCGGCTTCTTCGGCAAGCTGCTGGGCGCCGGCAAGCGGCTGGTGACCGGCGAATCGCTGTTCACCACCGTCTACACCAACCAGGCGCCGCAGAAGCAGAAGGTGGCCTTCGGCGCGCCGTACCCGGGCAAGATCCTGCCGATGGATCTGCGTCAGCTCGGCGGCATGCTGGTCTGCCAGAAGGACGCCTTCCTGTGCGCCGCGCGCGGCGTCTCGCTGGGCATCTTCTTCCAGCAGAAGCTGTCGGTCGGCTTCTTCGGCGGCGAGGGTTTCATCATGCAGAAGCTCGAGGGCGACGGCCTGGCCTTCGTCCATGCCGGCGGCACCGTGATCAGGCGCGAACTGCGCCCGGGCGAGACGCTGATGGTCGACACCGGCTGCGTCGTCGCGTTCACGCCGAACGTCGATTTCGAGATCCAGTACGTCGGCAAGATCAAGACCGCGCTGTTCGGCGGCGAGGGCCTGTTCTTCGCCAGGCTGAGCGGCCCGGGCACCGTGTGGCTGCAGAGCCTGCCGTTCTCGCGCCTGGCCAGCCGGGTGTTCGCCGCGGCGCCGCAGCGCGGCGGCTCGCGCGAGGAGGGCTCGGTGCTCGGCGGCCTGGCCGGCGGCAGCCTGCTCGGCGGCATCCTCGGCGGCGACGATGACTGAGGCAGCCGGCGGCCGCGCCGTGGCGCGGCGGGCGAGGCGCCGGGCTTGTTGGCTCGCGCCGGCGATCGCGCTCGGTCTGGCCTGCACGATCGGCGCGGCCGGCGCAGCGCCCGCGGTGCCGGCCGCGCCCGGGTCCGCGGTGCAGCTGGAGGCGCTGACCTGGCCCGAACTGGCCGAGCGCGTCGCCGGCGGCGCCACCACCGTGCTGGTGCCGATCGGCGGCACCGAGCAGAACGGCCCGCACATGGTGCTGGGCAAGCACAATGTCCGCGTCAAGGCGCTGGCCGAAGGGATCGCCCGCGCGCTGGACCACACGCTGGTCGCGCCGGTGCTGGCCTATGTGCCCGAGGGCGCGATCGACCCGCCGGCCGCGCACATGCGCTTTGCCGGCACGATCTCGATCCCCGAGGCGGCGTTCGAGTCGCTGCTCGAATCGACCGCGCGCAGCCTGCGCCGCCACGGCTTTCGCGAGGTGGTGCTGCTCGGCGACCATGGCGGCTACCAGAAGAGCCTCGACAAGGTGGCCGGCAAGCTGAACCGCGAATGGGCCGGGGACCCGGCGGCCAGCCGCTGCCGGGTCCATGCGCTTTCCGAGTACTACCGCGCGGCACAGGCCGGCCATGCCGAGCTGCTGGCGGCCAGGGGCTTCGGCGCGGCGGAGATCGGCAGCCATGCCGGGCTGGCCGACACCGCGCTGACGCTGGCGATCGATCCGTCGCTGGTGCGCCTGGACAAGCTGCAGCAGGCCGCCGCGGCCGGCCAACGCGGCGGCGTCTACGGCGATCCGCGCCGCGCCACCGCCGAACTGGGCCAGCCGGGCGTGGACCGCATCGTCGCCGCATCGGTGGCCGCGATCCGCGAGCGCACGCGATTGCGCTGAACGCAGCCGTCACCCGCCCGGCCGCGCCTGTGCGGGCCCGGCGCCAGGGCCCGGCAGCCTCCTAGAATGCCCGGTTGACTTCAAGGCGGAAGGTTCTCGTGATCAAGCATTTCGTTGGCAGGAAGCCCGCCGCCGGCCTGGCGGCATTCGCGCTCGCTGGCCTGGCGGCATTCGCACTCGCCGGCCTGCTGGCGGCGCCGGGGCTGCAGGCCCAGCCGGCACCGGCAGCCGCGGCCGCCGTCTCACCGGTGCCCGGCATGCCGCCGGTGCCCGATCCGCGCAACCTGTACAGCGAGGTCGCGGCCGACAAGCTCAGCCCGGCGCTGCGTGGCGACCTCGAGCGGATCTACGTGCCCAACCTGCGCAGCAACTCGGTGTCGGTGGTCGATCCGCACACGCTGAAGGTGATTGGCAGCTTCAAGGTCGGCATCGGGCCGCAGCACATCGTGCCGTCCTGGGACCTTCGCACGCTTTGGGTGACCAACAACGCCGAGGGCCGCACCGACGGCAGCCTGACGCCGATCGACCCGCGCACCGGCCAGCCGGGCGCGCCGGTGGCGGTGGACGACCCGTACAACATGTACTACACGCCCGACGGCAAGTCGGCGATCGTCGTTGCCGAGGCGCGCAAGCGGCTCGATTTCCGCGACCCGAAGACGATGGCGCTGCAGTACTCGATCGACGTTCCAGGCTGCCCCGGCATCAACCACGCCGATTTCGCGATCGACGGCCGCTTCGCGATCTTCACCTGCGAGTTCTCGGGCACCATCGCAAAGATCGACCTCGTCAACCGCAAGGTGCTCGGCTACCTGCAGCTGAAGATGCCGCAGACCCGCTTCAAGGAGAGCAAGGCGCCCAACCCGGGCGCTGCCAACGTCGCCGGCAAGGTCTGGGAGCCGGGCGAGACCGAGATCTGCACCGTGACCAAGGGCATGCCGCAGGACATCCGCAGCTCCCCCGATGGCAAGCGCTTCTACATTGCCGACATGCACGCCGACGGCGTGCACATCGTCGACGGCGAGTCCTTCACCCAGGTCGGTTTCATCACCACCGGCATCGGCGCGCACGGGTTGTACCCCAGCCGCGACGGCAAGCGGCTGTACGTGGCCAACCGCGGCTCGCACAAGATCCATGGCCCGCGCCTGGCCAACGGCGGCGTCACGGTGATCGACTTCGCCACCGAGAAGGTGGTCGCGCGCTGGGCGGTGCACGGCGGCGGCAGCCCCGACATGGGCAACGTCAGCGCCGACGGCAAGTGGCTGTGGCTGGCCGGGCGCTTCGACGACGTGATCTACCGCTTCGACACCGCCAGCGGCGACATGGTGCGCATCAAGGTCGGCGGCGAACCGCACGGGCTGACGGTGTGGCCGCAGCCCGGCCGCTACTCGCTGGGCCACACCGGCAACCTGCGCTGAACCACGCGCCGGCGCCATCGTGAAGCTGCTTCTCGACTCCTTCTGGCGCGCCGCTGCCTATTGCCTGCACCCGCGGGTGATCGGCCTGTCGGTGCTGCCGCTGCTGATCGGCGTCGCGCTGGCCCTCGGTCTGAGCTGGCTGTACTGGGAATCGGCGGTGGCCGGCGTGCGCGCCACGCTGGAGAACTGGCAGCTCGTCGACGCGGCGCTGAAGTGGGTCGAGACGCTGGTCGGCGGTTCGTTCCGCGCGGTGCTGGCGCCGCTGATCGTCGTCGGCCTGGCCGCGCCGGTGATCGTGCTGGTGTCGGTGCTGCTGGTGGCCTGGCTGATGACGCCGGCGATCGTCGACCTGGTCGCGATGCGGCGCTTCCCGGCCCTGGTGCGCAAGCAGGGTGCCGGCCTGCTGGCCAGCCTGTTCTGGTCGCTGGCCTACACGGTGATCGCGGGCATCGCGCTGGTCGTCACCGTGCCGCTGTGGCTGATCCCGCCGCTGGTGCTGGTGGTGCCGCCGCTGATCTGGGGCTGGCTGAACTACAAGGTGATGAGCTTCGACGTGCTGGCCACCCATGCCAGCGCCGACGAGCGCCACCGGCTGATGCACGAACACCGGCTGCCGCTGCTGGGCATCGGCGTCGTCTCGGGCTACCTGGGCGCCGCGCCATCGCTGCTGTGGGCCTTCAGCGCGATGACGCTGGTGCTGGCGCCGGTGCTGATCGTCGTGTCGGTCTGGCTGTACACGCTGGTGTTCGGCTTCTCGGCGCTGTGGTTCGCCCACTATGCGCTGGCCGCACTCGCGAAGATGCGCGGTGTGGCCGATCGCGAGGCGGATCGCGAGGCCGATCGCCCAGGCGGCGCGGGCCCGGTGATCGATCTCGAAGCGCCGAAGCCCGCCCGACCGCCGACGGCCTTGCTGCCGCCCGACCGCTGACCCACCGACGACATCCGCGATGCCCGACTTCGGCCTGATCATCATCGGTGACGAGATCCTCTCCGGCAAGCGCCAGGACAAGCACCTGCCCAAGGTGATCGAGCTGCTCGCCAAGCGCGGCCTGGGACTGGCCTGGGCGCGCTACGTCGGCGACCACCGCGGCCACATCACCGCGGCGCTGAAGGACGCCTTCGGCGGCGGCGACATCGTGTTCTGCTGCGGCGGCATCGGCGCGACGCCCGACGACCACACCCGCCAATGCGCCGCCGCAGCGCTGGGCCGGCCGCTGGCCCTGCACCCCGAGGCCGAGGCGCTGATCCGCGAGCGCATGCAGGACACCGCGCGCGAGCAGGGCATCGCCTACCAGCCCGACCGGCCCGACAACGTGCACCGGCTGAACATGGGCGTGTTCCCCGCCGGCGCTTCGATCATCCGCAACCCGTACAACAAGATCCCGGGCTTCTCGGTCGGCGAGGTGCATTTCGTCCCCGGCTTCCCGGTGATGGCGCACCCGATGATCGAGAGCCTGCTCGACGGCCGCTACGCCGCGCTGCACGGCAGCCAGCTGCAGGCCGAGCGTTCGGTGATCGTGATGGGCTCGATGGAGGCCACGCTGACGCCGCTGATGGAGGCGATCGAGGCGCGTTTCCCCGGCATCAAGGTGTTCAGCCTGCCCAGCGTCGACCACCCGACCTATGGCCGCCACATCGAGCTCGGCGTCAAGGGCGCCCCCGCCGCGACCGGGCCGGCATTCGACGCCTTGCTGGTCGGGCTGCGCGAACGCGGCACCCAACTAGGCCCCGAAATGGTGCGCTGAGCCAATCCCATTGTGGTGCATTCGATGGCTCTTATTTGGTGCGTTGCTGCCGGCCGCGCCGCCTGTCGACGCACTGTTTTGCAGTGATCGAGACGGCCCTGCCGGCTCCGGTCGCGGGCATGCTTTCTGCTACATTCTTGTGCGCCCTGCGGGACCAGCCTTCCGTACTGGCCTGCCTGCAAACACCTCATCCCCCCCTGCAATAAGCGTCCTGCTAGGAGATCCCTGATGGCAAAGACCGTCGCCGATGTGATGGCCATGGTGAAGGAAAACGAAATCAAGTTCGTCGATTTCCGCTTCACCGACACCCGCGGCAAGGAACAGCATGTTTCCGTGCCCGTCTCGCACTTCGATGAAGACAAGTTCACGTCGGGCCACGCCTTCGACGGTTCCTCGATCGCCGGCTGGAAGGGCATCGAGGCCTCCGACATGCTGCTGATGCCCGACCCGAACACCGCCAACGTCGACCCGTTCTTCGAAGAGCCGACGCTGCTGCTGACCTGCGACGTCATCGACCCCACCGATCACAAGCCCTACGAGCGCGATCCGCGCAGCCTGGCCAAGCGCGCCGAGGCCTACATGAAGAGCACCGGCCTGGGCGACACCGCCTACTTCGGCCCGGAGCCCGAGTTCTTCGTCTTCGACAGCGTGCGCTGGAACATCGACATGTCGGGCTGCTTCTCGAAGATCGAGAGCGAGGAAGCCGCCTGGAACACCGGCAAGGAATACGAGCACGGCAACTCGGGCTTCCGCCCGGCCGTCAAGGGCGGCTACTTCCCGGTGCCGCCGGTCGATTCGGGCCAGGACCTGCGCTCGGAGATGTGCCTGATTCTCGAGAGCCTGGGCATCCCGGTCGAGGTGCACCACCACGAGGTGGCCAACGCCGGCCAGATGGAGATCGGCACCAAGTTCAGCACGCTGATCCAGCGCGCCGACTGGCTGCAACTGCAGAAGTACGTGATCCACAACGTGGCCCATGCCTACGGCAAGACCGCCACCTTCATGCCCAAGCCGATCGTCGGCGACAACGGCAGCGGCATGCACGTGCACCAGTCGGTCTGGAAGGACGGCAAGAACCTGTTCGCCGGCGACGGCTATGCCGGCCTGAGCGAATTCGCGCTGTTCTACATCGGCGGCATCATCAAGCATGCCCGCGCGCTGAACGCGATCACCAACCCCGGCACCAACAGCTACAAGCGCCTGGTGCCCGGCTTCGAGGCGCCGGTCAAGCTGGCCTATTCGGCGAAGAACCGCTCGGCTTCGATCCGCATCCCCTACGTCGCCAACCCGAAGGGCCGCCGCGTCGAGGCGCGCTTCCCCGATCCGCTGATGAACCCGTACCTGGGCTTCGCCGCGCTGCTGATGGCCGGCCTGGACGGTGTCGAGAACAAGATCCACCCGGGCGAGGCCGCGACCAAGGACCTGTACCACCTGCCGCCCGAAGAGGACGCGAAGATCCCGACCGTCTGCGCCAGCCTCGAGCAGGCGCTGGACTACCTGGACAAGGGCCGCTCGTTCCTGACCAAGGGCGGCGTGTTCACCGACGCCTACCTCGACGCCTACATCGATCTGAAGATGCAGGAAGTGACCCGCTTCCGCATGGCCACGCACCCGGTCGAGTTCGACATGTACTACACGCTTTGATGGCAGCGGTGGCCAGCGGCCACCGGCCAAGCGAAGGGCGGCGCGGGCCGCCCTTTTTCATGGCCGGCGCTGGGCGACAATGACCGGGCCAGGCGTTCCCCTCGGGACGTCGACCGACGAAACGCGATGAATCGCTGCACGAGCTTCCTGTTCATGGCCGGTGCCTGCGGCCTGGGCCTCGGGGCCCCGCCACCCGCCGAGGCGCAGTCCGCCGTGGTCTACCGCTGTCCGGGACCGCCGGTGCTCTACACCGATGCGCTGAGCGTCGACGAGGCCCGTTCGCGCGGCTGCCGCACGATCGAGGGGGCGCCGGTCACCGTGATCCAGGGTCCCAAGGCGCGGCCGGCCGGCGGCGGCGCGGCCAGCGCCGCGTCGGCCGCGCGTCCGGGCGAGGCCCGGATCGATCCCGCTGCGCAGCGCCAGCGCGACAGCGACGCGCGGCGCATCCTCGAGTCCGAGCTGCGGCGCGAGGAGGACAAGCTCGCCGCGCTGAAGCGCGAGTACAACAACGGCGAGCCCGAGCGCCGCGGCGACGAGCGCAATTTCGCGAAGTACCTCGAGCGTGTCGAGCAGATGAAGGCCGACATCGTCCGCAGCGAGAGCGACATCGCGGCGATCAAGCGCGAACTGGCCAAGCTCGCGCCATGAGCGGGCTCGGCGTGACCCCGCGCGGCGAGCCGTCGCGCTACGATGCCTTCGACCTGCTGGCGACGATGGTGACCGTGGTGCAACCCGACGGCGCGCTGCTGTTCGTCAACGCGATGTTCGAGAACGTCGCCGGGCTGTCGCGGCGCACGCTGATGCGCAGCAGCCTGTTCGAGTGGTTCGTCGACGGCAGCCAGTTGCGCGAGACCATCACCGCGGTGGCCCGCAACGAGATCGCCACCGGCCGCTTCGACGGCGTGATTCGGCGCGCGCCGGTGGCCAGCCACGAGCACCTGCCGGTGCACGTGATCGTCACCCAGATCGATCCCGGCGCCGAGCGCGTGCTGGTCGAGATGCTGGAGATCGAGCAGCAGACCCGGCAGGACCGCGAGGAGCGCGCGCTGGGCCAGGTGCAGGCCAACAAGGAGCTGATCCGCAACCTGGCGCACGAGATCAAGAACCCGCTGGGCGGCATCCGCGGCGCGGCGCAACTGCTGGCGATGGAAGTCGGCCACCCGCAGGGCCGCCGCAGCGACGACCCGCCCGGGCGTGGCGGCGCCGGCATCGGCGGGCTGAGCCCGCGCGAGCTGACCGAGTACACCCAGGTCATCATCCACGAGGCCGACCGGCTGCAGGCCCTGGTCGACCGGCTGCTGGCGCCGCACCGCAAGCCGCATGTGGTCAGCGACGTCAACATCCACGAGGTCTGCGAGCGCGTGCGCTCGCTGATCCTGGCCGAGTTCCCGCGCGGCCTCGCGGTGCTGCGCGACTACGACATCTCGATCCCCGACTTCCGCGGCGACCGCGAGCAACTGATCCAGGCGGTGCTCAACATCGCCCACAACGCGGCGCAGGCGCTCACCGACCGCATCGCCGCGGGCGACGCGCAGCTGACGCTGCGCACCCGGGTCACGCGCCAGGCGACGATCGGCAAGCGGCGCTACCGACTGGCACTGGAATTGCATATCGAGGACAACGGGCCGGGCGTGCCCGAGGACATCCGCGATCGCATCTTCTACCCGCTGGTCTCGGGTCGCGATGGTGGATCGGGCCTCGGGCTGACGCTGGCGCAAACGTTCGTTCAGCAGCATCAGGGCACGATCGAATGCGACAGCGAGCCGGGCCGGACCGTCTTTCGCATCGTGATCCCGCTGCCCTAGCGGCAGCGCCAGCTCCCGGCCACAGGCCGCCGCCGCATGAAACCCATCTGGATCGTAGACGACGACCAATCCATCCGCTTCGTGCTCGAGAAGGCGCTGGCGCGCGAGCAGTTCAGCACCCGCAGCTTCTCGAATCCGCGCGACGTGCTGGCCGCGCTCGACGACGACGAACCCCAGGTGCTGGTCAGCGACATCCGCATGCCCGGCGGCTCGGGCATCGACCTGCTCGACAAGGTCAAGGCGCGCCTGCCGGGGCTGCCGGTGATCATCATGACGGCGTACTCCGACCTGGACAGCGCCGTCTCGGCCTTCCAGGGCGGTGCCTTCGAGTACCTGCCCAAGCCCTTCGACCTGACCCGCGCGGTCGAGCTGATCCGCCGCGCGGTCGAGGAAAGCCTGCGCGAGGAGGTGCGCGACCCCCACGGCGCCGAGATGCCCGAGATGCTGGGCCAGGCGCCGGCGATGCAGGACGTGTTCCGCGCGATCGGCCGGCTCTCGCAGAGCAACGTCACGGTGCTGATCACCGGCGAATCGGGCTCGGGCAAGGAACTGGTGGCGCGTGCGCTGCACAAGCACAGCCCGCGCGGCGATGCCGGCAGCAATGGCCCGTTCATCGCGATCAACACCGCGGCGATCCCGAAGGACCTGCTCGAGAGCGAGCTGTTCGGCCACGAGCGCGGCGCCTTCACCGGCGCCCAGACGATGCGCCGCGGGCGTTTCGAGCAGGCCGACGGCGGCACCTTGTTCCTCGACGAGATCGGCGACATGCCGTTCGACCTGCAGACCCGGCTGCTGCGGGTGCTCTCGGACGGCCAGTTCTACCGCGTCGGCGGCCACCAGCCGCTGAAGGCCAACGTGCGGGTGATCGCCGCGACCCACCAGAACCTCGAGCAGCGGGTGCGCGAGGGCGCGTTCCGCGAGGACCTGTTCCACCGCCTGAACGTGATCAGGCTGCGCCTGCCGGCGCTGCGCGAGCGGCGCGAGGACATCCCGACGCTGACCCGCTTCTTCCTCGCCAAGAGCGCCAAGGAGCTGGGTGTCGAGGCCAAGCGCATCACCGACAGCGCGGTCGAGCGGCTGATGGCCTTCGACTTCCCCGGCAACGTGCGCCAGCTCGAGAACATCTGCCACTGGCTGACGGTGATGGCGCCGGCGCAGGTGATCGAGCCCAAGGACCTGCCGCCCGAACTGACGGCAGGGGAGGCGGTGCGTCAGGCGGCGCCGTCGCCGGCCGCCGGCGAATCCCCCGCAGCGGCGCCGGCGGCGATGCCGGCGCCGGTGCAGCACGGGGCCCAGCCGCTGGCCGCACCGGCGCTGCCGACGATGGCGGGCTCGAGCGGCGGCTGGCTGCTCGACCTGCAGCGCGAGGCGCGCCGGCTGCTCGAATCGGGCGACCCCGAGGTCTGGGAGACGCTGACCCGTCAGTTCGAGGGCCAGCTGATCCACACCGCGCTGGAGATCACCCGCGGCCGGCGCATCGAGGCGGCGCACAAGCTGGGCATCGGCCGCAACACGATCACGCGCAAGATCCAGGAGCTCGGCCTGGACGACTGAGCCGCAGCGCCGCGTCAGCCGGTCAGCTCGACCAGCACCGGCGCGTGGTCGCTGGGCCGCTCGTTCTTGCGCGGCAGCTTGTCGATCCGGCACGCCGCCACCTGCGGCCGCAGCGCCTCGCTGACCAGGATGTGGTCGATGCGCAGGCCCTGGTTCCTGCGGAATGCCAGGTTGCGGTAGTCCCACCAGCTCCAGCTCTTCGGCGGCTGCTCGAACAGCCGGAACGCGTCGACCAGGCCCAGCGTGCACAGGGCGCGGAAATGCGCGCGTTCCTCGTCGGTGCAGTGGATCTGGCCGGCCCAGGCGACCGGATCGTGGACGTCGCGATCCTCGGGCGCGATGTTGAAGTCGCCCATCAGCAGCAGCCGCGGATGGCGGCGCAGCTCGTCGGCGACCCAGGCCTCGAGCGCGTCGAGCCAGGCCATCTTGTAGGCGAACTTGTCGGAGCCGGGCGCCTGGCCGTTGGGAAAGTACGCGCCAATCACCCGCAGGTCGCCCAGCGTCGCGGCGATCACCCGCGCCTGCGCGTCGTCGAAGCCGGGGATGTTGCGGATCACGTCGGCGGGTTCGCTGCGCGACAGCAGCGCGACGCCGTTGTAGGTGCGCTGGCCGAACCAGACGCTGTGCCAGCCCGCCGTGTTGATCTCGGGCTGCGGGAACCTGTCGTCGGTCAGCTTGGTTTCCTGCAGCACCATGACGTCGGGCTGCTGCGCTGCCAGCCAGTCGAGCAGTTGCGGCAGGCGCACGGCCAGCGAGTTGACATTCCAGGTGGCGAGTTTCAAGGCGTTCCTACTCTGCTGTCTTCATCGAAGCATTCTTCGCGGATTCCGCTGGGTACCCTCTGGCATGCGCGCCGGACCCTTCCGCCGCAGCGCCCGGCCCTGCCGGCGGGCCACGTCGTTGCAGGCATCCTACATGGAGCCGGCGGCGCAGGCTCCTGTGACATTCGGGGGCCGACCACGCGCGGCCGCCCGCCACGAT
This sequence comes from Burkholderiaceae bacterium, assembly GCA_016790515.1. Classification (GTDB taxonomy): domain Bacteria; phylum Pseudomonadota; class Gammaproteobacteria; order Burkholderiales; family Burkholderiaceae_C; genus Pseudaquabacterium. The sequence continues at coordinate 27,392 of JAEUOY010000077.1, forward strand.
CGCCGCCGTGCGGACGCCCGGCTGGCTGCCGGCGAGGATCGCGGTACCCGCCGCGGCTCGCCGCTCCGCCCCGATGCCGCCCCGGCGCCGCAGAGGTCCCGATCGATCCGCGACCCCGCCGCAGCGAACGGCTGGCCCAGGCGCCGCGAGCGACGTCGCCTCGCTGGCGACCCGCGGCACGCCTGCTGCGGCGCAGCATCGAGTGACCACCGGGTTATTGAGTACTCTAGTCCTATAGATGACATCTACAATCCCGGCATGGCGACCAGGCACCTCACGCTGATCCGGCCCGAGCCTGGCCAGAGTCGATACGCGGCACTGGCGACGGCACTGCGCCACCGCATCGTCGCCGGCGAGTGGCCGCCCGGAATGCCGCTGCCTGCCGAGACCAGCCTCGCCGCCGAGCACGGCGTGGCGCTCGGGACGATGCGGCGGGCGCTCGAACTGCTGGCTGCGCAGGGCCTCATCGAACGCCACCACGGCAAGGGCACCTTTGTCCGTGGCGGACTCGCCGGCGCGACGATGCTGCGGTTCTTCCGCTTCGGCAGCGGCGATGGCGAGGTGCCGCAGTCGCGTGTTCTGGCACGGCAGTCCGCCGCCGCCTCGGCGGAGGTTGGCCGTCGGCTCGGCATCGCCGTTGGCGACCCCGTGCTGCGCCTGCAGCGGCTGCGATCGCTGGGCGGCCAGCCCTGCCTGCACGAGGAGATCTGGCTGCCATTGCCGACCTTCGAGCCCTTGCTCGCGCTGCCGTTGTCGGACTGGGGCGATCTGCTGTACCCCTTGTTTGCCGAGCGCTGCGGCGTCGCCGTCACGCGCGCGACCGACGAGATCGGCTTCGCGAACCTCGGAGCCGCCCAGGCACGCCAGCTCGGACTGGCGGCGGGCCACCCCGGCGTCACGGTCACGCGCCAGGCCTACGACCTCGCGGGGCGCTGCGTCGAGTTGCGTCTCACACGAGCCGATGCGTTCGCCTTTCACTACACCGTCACCATCACCTAGGAACGCCTCCATGCACCTTCTGCCATCGACCCGACGACAGTTCCTCGCGGCCTCGGCGTCATCGGCAGCTGCCATGGCTTTCCCTGCACGGGCCGCGGCCGACATTGCCGGCGGCAAGCCGATCACGCTGGTGGTTTCCTACCCGGCCGGCGGCGGTGCGGACGCGATGGCCCGGCTGATCGGTCCGAAGATGGCCGAGGCACTCGGGCAGCCGGTCATCGTCGACAACAAGCCCGGCGCCAGCGGCACGATCGCCGCCCAGCAAGTCGCGCGCGCGACGCCGGACGGCGCCACCTTGCTGCTGGACGCGTCGTCCTTCGCAGTCAATCCGGCCTTGTTCCAGAAACTGCCGTACGACAGCAGCAAGGCGTTCGTACCCATCGCGGTCCTGGCGCAGTTCCCCAACGTGCTGGTCTGCACGCCGAGCTTCGAAGCGAAGACGGTCGCCGAGGTGCTGAGGCTGGCTCGGGCGAAGCCCAAGAGCCTCGCCTATGCCTCGTCCGGGAACGGGTCGGCGCAGCATCTGGCCGGCGCACTCTTCGAGCAGCTGGCGAAGGTGGAACTGACGCACGTGCCGTACCGGGGCGGCGGGCCGGCGCTCAATGATGTGATGGGTGGCCAGGTCCCGCTGTTCTTCGCCAACGTGGCGTCGAGCCTGGGACAGATCCAGGCCGGGCGGCTGCGTGCGCTGGCGGTCACTGCGACGACACGCTGCCGAGCGCTGCCCGACGTGCCGACCATGGCGCAAGCGGGCGTGCCGGGGCACGAAGTGCTGGAGTGGAACCCGATCCTGGCCCCCGCGGGCATTTCGTCCGCGGTACGGGACAAGCTGGTCGCGGCCGTGGCACGCGCGATGGCCGACGCCGAGGTGCTGGGCCGGATCCGCGCCCTCGGCGGTGACCTCTTCACCGGCGACCCTGCCCGTTTTCTCGAGGCACAGCAGTCGCTGTGGGCCCGCGTGATCAAGGAGCGGGGGATCACGCGTGAGTGAGCTGTCGGTCGGCGGCTGGGACTGCCATGTGCATGTCTTCGAGGCGTCGGCACCGGCGCGTGCGGGGCACTACCGGCCGGCCGATCGCCGGCTGGCGCAGATCGAGGCGACCGCCCGCGCGCACGGCGTGCACCACCTCGTGCTCGTGCAGCCCAGCGTCTACGGCACCGACAACACGCTGATGCTGGACGCACTTGCGCTCGAGCCAGGGCGCCACCGCGGCGTGGCGGTGGTGTCCGACGAGATATCGGACGACGAGCTCGACGCCCTGCACGCCGCAGGGGTGCGCGGTGTTCGGTTGAACCTGGTGTCACCCGTCGGCGAAGGGCCCGACCCTGCACCGCGCTTCGCCGCCCTTGCGCCGCGCCTTCGGAAGCTCGGCTGGCACCTGCAGTGGTACACGAACGCGGACCAGTTGCCGCGCATCGCAGAACTGCATCGCAGCGGCGACGCCACCTGCGTGCTCGACCACCTTGCCGGCTTCGGCGCGCACGTCGCCGACGATCACCCGGCGTGGCGCGCTGCCGAACGGCTGGCCGCCCACGGCGCGTGGCTCAAGCTATCGGGTTGGTACCGGCTCGACGCGCCGGCGCCCTACACGAGGCTCGTGCCACACATCCGGCGCCTGGCCGGGCTGTTCGGCGGCCGCATGGTCTGGGGTTCGGATTGGCCCCACACCAGCTTTGCGCCCGACGCGATGCCGCCGTATGCCGACACCTGGCGGCCCGTCGTCGAGGCACTCGGCGTCGACGCCGCCGAAGCTCTGCGCAACCGCCTGCCGCCGATCTACGCCTGAGGAGCACAGGATGCAACTCGCCCGGCCGCTGCTCGGCGCACCGCTGCTGTTGCCACCGCCGAGGTGCCCGGCGCCGATGCGAGCGGGCCGGGACCCGGATGCCCCAGGCGCAGTGCGTCCATGGGCCCCGATCGATTGCCTCAACCCCCGTCAACCGGAGACATCCCCTTGAACCCACTCGAGATCAACCGGCGCGCCGTGCTGCGCCTCACTGCCGCCGGGGCCGCCGTCGCCGGTGGACTGCCGCTGTTCGTGCGCGCCCAGGCCGCCTGGCCCAGCAAGGCGATACGGTTCGTCGTGCCTTTCGCGCCGGGCGGCAGCAGCGAGATCGTTGCCCGCGCCGCCGCCGGCGAGCTGACGAAGATCCTGGGCCAGAGCGTCTTCGTCGACAACAAGCCCGGCGGCGCCGGCAACGTCGCGATGGGCGAAGTGGCGCGGGCCGACGACCAGCACACGATCATCCTCGGCCACATCGGCACGCTGGCCGTGAACCCCTACATCTTCAGCAAACTGCCGTACGACCCGAAGGCGTTCACGCCGGTCTCGCTGCTCGCCAAGGTGCCCAGCCTCTACGTCGTGCGGCCCGACCTCCCGGTCAAGGACCTGAAGGAGTTCATCGCGCTGGCGAGGAGCAAGCCGGGCCAGCTGAACTACGGCTCGGCAGGGAACGGCAGCGCGGGCCACCTGGCCTTCGAGTATCTGAAGATGGCGAGCAACACGTTCGTGATCCACGTGCCCTACCGGGGCACCGGGCCGCAGCTCACCGACCTGATGGGGGGCCGCCTCGAAGCCGCGGCGGTGGGCGCACCGGCGGTGATGCAGTTCATCAAGACCGGCAAGCTGCGGTGCATCGCGACCGGCACCCTGCAGCGGCTGGCCCAGTTGCCCGACGTGCCGACCGTCGCCGAGCAGGGCTTCCCCGGATTCGAGATGACCCAGTGGTACGGCGTGCTGGCGCCGTCGTCCATGGACAAGGCCAACGTCGACAAGCTGGCCGCCGCGTCGGCCCGCGCGATCAAGGAGCCTGCGGCGCTCAAGCTGCTCGAGAGCGAAGCCGCGATCGCGGTCGGCGGCACGCCGGCCGAGTTCGCGAAGTTCATCGAGGTCGAGCAGCAGCGCTGGAAGCCGGTCATCGCGCGCGCGAAGATCAAGCCGGACTGAGGTCACCGCCCCGTCCCGGCCCTGTCCTGCCCCGTCCTGGCCCCGTTAGGCGGCGTCGGGAAGCGGCGGGCATCGGCGCCATGGGCCGGTGCTGGCAAGATCGGCGACAAGCAAGCGCCAGGAAGACACCGGGACGAACCCTTCCGAGTTGCAGGCCGAGTTGCGCCACTTCGCTGCCGAGCGCGACTGGCGGCCGTTGCACACGCCGGAGAACCTGTCGACGGCCCTGCTGGTCGAGGCGGCTGAGCTGGCGGAGATCTTCCAGTGCTCGACACCCCAGGTGTCGCCGGCTCGGGCGGCCGCGTCGGGCGCACAGGTGCTGCTCGACGACGAGAACGTGCAGCCGACCGAGGCCGAGCTGCGCGCCCTGGTGCCGGAGGCGGGCCGGTTGTGGGTGTTCCATGGACCGCACCAGCGGCAGGTCGGGAAACAGTTCGCTTCGTTCGGTGCCGCCGTGTCGGCGGTGCCGATCAGCAAGACCGGCAAGAACGCGCCGGACATCCAGCTGTCGTTCCACCTGGGCTGCATCGCTTGGCGCAACCCGGCGTCGGCGTTGGGGGTGGTGGCCAGCGACAAGGGCCATGAGCCGCTGCTCGAGCACGCCCGATCGATGGGCTTCGCGGCCCGTCGGGTCGGGCTGGGTCGGGCCAGGACCGCCGCGTCGATGCAGGCTGTCTCGGCCACCATGCCCGGGGCGAAGAAGGCGCCGGCCAGCAAGGCCGCAGCGAAGAAGGTCTCGGCCAGGAAGGCCGCAGCCAGGCCGCCCGCGGTCGGGCCGGCGCCGGCGAAGAGGGCGGCCATGCCGCCCGGTCCCGCGGCGACGATCGACAAGCTGATCGACAGCCTGCGGAAGATGGGCGACCAGCGGCCGACCAAGCCGGTGTCGTTGTGGCGGTCGTTGAAGTCGTTCCTGGGGGCGGGTGCTACCGAGGAAGCGGTCGAGCTCGCGTTGGCTCGGCTGATCGAAGACGGTGTGGTGAAGGTGGACTCGGTGAAGGGCGCGTCGTATCCGGGCTTCGACGCGCAAGGCGGGTCCACCGCCGGCCAGGCTTGACGCGCTGGCGCAGGATCGGCCGATACCGGATGCGGCGTCGGCCGCAGTCGCACCGCCGCCCCCGGGTGCAGTCGTTGCTTTCACCCCGCCCGCCGGCGCGCCGCTTCGCCGACAGGGGTATTGCGGCGCCGGCGCCGCTGTCGTGCCATCGACGCGGCATCCGCAGGCGCCGCATCGCGGTGTGGACGCGGCCCTAGGAACCTAGGGGTACCCATGCACCGGCGCGGCTGCCACAGTTCCAGCCTGCCCGCCGGGCTCGGCGGGCGAGGAGAAGCCCGCGATGTTCACGCTGCTCCGTCTCTTGCCCGCCCGCCGGCTGATCGCCGAGCAGTTGCCGGCGCTGCTCATGGCCTGGCTGGTCGCCGAACTGTTCTACAAGTTCCACAGCTTCTCGCTCGAGTGCGCTGCCTTCCTCGTCACCTGGGCGGCGTTCGACGCCGCGATCCAGGGCCTGCGCCGGCTGTTCGCCACGGCACCGGGCGAACAGGCCTGAAGCACGACCGATGGCGGCGCGGCGGGGAGTGCTGGCATGCTGGTCCGTCCGATGGTCGGCCGCTGGGAACTGCCCCGCATCGAGGGCATCGCGAGCCGCGAGTCGCGGCGGCTCGCGGTGCTGCCGGTGCCCGGCCTGTCGGGCAGCCTGCAGCAGGACCTGGGCCGCGATGCGCTGGAGGTCGAGATCAGCGGCAGCCTGTCCGGCGACGAGGCGCGCGACGCGTTCCTGAAGGAGCTGCGGCAGGCTTTCCTGGCCGGCGATCCGGTCGACTTCGTCGCCGACATCGTCAATGAATCCGAACTCGAGCAGGTGCTCATCGTCGGCTTCGCTCTCGAGGAAACTGCCGACGTCGCCGACGAATTCCGCTACCGCCTGATGCTGCGCGAGTACACCGAGCCGCCCGAACCGCCGGCCCCCGGCCTGGGCGACGATTTCGGGCTCGATGTCGACGCCGACCTGGGCCTCGACGTCGACCTCGGGCTGGACCTGCTCGACCTGCCCGGGCTGCTCGGCGACGTGCCGCAGATCGGCGACCTGCTGGCGCCGATCGCGCCTGCCGCGCAGGGGCTGAAGGACGCGCTGGCCGGCGCCGGCGACCTGCTGGCGCCGCTGAACGGCGTGTTCGACTGAGAAGGCGTCGCGATGGGCCTGGCCGCCACCCTCAGCGTCAAGCTCGACTGCCGCAGCCTGGGCAGCACGCTGCTGAGCGAGCTGTCGGCGCCGGTGGGTGCCTTGGCGGGCGTCGTGCTGCCCAGCTCCGACGAGGCGCTGGACGAATTGCGCAACGGCGCCTCGGGCATCGATCTGTCGGCGCTGGCCGGCGTCGTCGGCGACCTGGCGCAGCGCGCGCAGCCGCTGCTGGGCGCGCTGCCGGATCCCGGCGCGGTGTTCGGCCCGCTGGGCGCTGCGGTGGCCCGGGTCGAGGCGGCGACCCAGCACGACCTGTCGCTGCAGGTGAGCGGCCTGCTCGAGCAGCTGCGCGCCGAGCTGCAGGCACCGGTCGAAGGCCGGCCGGCGCTGCCGGCATTGCTGCTGCGGCTGGTGCAGATCCTCAGCGCGGCGCCCGAGGGCCGCGTGCTGAAGGATCTGGCCGCACCGCTGCTCGACGCTGCCGGCGTCAGGCTGCCGTCGCTGGCCGGCGTCACCGACCCGCTGGCCGCCGCCGCCGGCGTCCTGTCGATCAGCGCGGCGCTGATGAGCCTGGAGACCGTGCTGGCCGAGGCCCAGGGCCTGGCCGCGACGATGGCCGGCACGATCGACCCGGTGGGCCTGCGCAGCGCGATCGAGGCGCTGGACGGCGCGCTGCGCGGCGGCCCGGTGTCGCTGGCCGACTTCGTCGCCGGTCTGGCCGCCGACGACCCGGCCGGCGTCGCCGCCGCGCTCACCGCGGTGGCCGACATCGCCGGCCAGCTCACGCTGCTGCCGGAACGGTTGAGCGCCGAGATGGGCATGGCCGAGGCGACGCTGGTCTACCTGGACGTCACCCGCCTGGCGGCCGAAGTCGATGCCGCACGCGCCGCGCTGCGCGGCGCCGAGGTCGAGGCGCTGGGCCGCGTCGCCGGCCAGCTCGCCGTGCTCGTCGCGCCGCTGCTCGAGCTCGACGCGTCGCGCCTGCCGGCCGGCCAGCTCGATACGCTGGCGGCGCGCGTCGAGTCCGAGCTGGCCGGCCTCGCCGCGTCGATCACGGCGATCGACCCGGCCACCTTCGTCGCGCCGCTGGCCGATGGCATCGCCACGCTGAGCGCGCCGCTGCGCGAACTCGACCAGCTGATCGGCCAGGTGCTCACTGCCCTGCGCGGCGCGCTCGACACGCTGCGCGACGCCGTGGCGGCGCTGCCCTTCGAGGCCGTCGCCGACACCTTGCGCACGGCACTCGAGCCGGTGTCGGCGGTGCTCGACGCGATCACCGCGCTGCTCGACGCCATCGAGGCCGCGCTGCAGGACGCCGCCGATGTCACCGGCGGCGCGCTGGGCGAGGTCGATGCCGCGCTGCTGCGCTTCAAGGGCGCGATCGACGCGCTGTTCGGCGAGGTCCGCGACGCGGTCGACGAAGTCGACCTGCGCGCCGCGGTCGGCCAGATCGGCCAGGGCATCCAGGATTTCTCGCAGGTGCTGGCGCAGGCCCGGCTGAAGCCGTACTTCGACACCGCGGTCGACGCGATCGGCGGCGCCACCGAGGTGGTCGAGGCAGTGCCCTTCGGCCTGCTGCCGGAGTCGATGAAGGCCGATGTCGACGCCGCGGTCGCGCCGATCAAGGCCACCGACACCGACGCGGTGCAACTGCAGATCGAGTCGCTGCTGGGCATCACCGCCGATGGCCGCTTCGCGCCGCGCGACGACCTGAACGCGGCGATCGCCGAGCTGCAGGCCAAGTACCAGGCGCTGCTCGACCTGGTCGAGGCGAACCATCCGCGCGAGCTGCTGGCCGAGGTCGACCAGCGGCTGCAGGCGATCGCCGAGCGCGTGCGCGCGCTCGAGCCCGGGCTGACGCTGGCGCCGGTGCGCGAGGCGATCGACAGCGTCAAGTCAGTGCTCCAGGGCCTGGACCTGCAGGCCACGCTGGCACCGGTGCAGCAGGTGTTCGACGCCATCGTCGCCGCGATCGACCGCTACTCGCCCGGCGCGCTGGTGGCGCCGCTGCAGGCGCGCATCGTCGCGGTGCGCACGCAGCTGCTGGCGCAGATCGGCTTCGAGCGCTGGGCCCCGACGCTCGACGAGCTGGCCGAAAGCATCACCGCGCTGCTCGACCGCGCCGACCCGGCCCTGCTGCAGGCGCCGCTGCGCTCGGCCTTCGACGAGGCGCTGGCGCTGCTGGCGACCTTTCCCGGGCTCGACCCCGGGCGCAGCCTGGGCACGCTGGTCGCGGCGCTGGCCGGCGCGAGCGGGCTGCGGGTGTCGCCGAACAGCTTCGGCGCGGTGCGCGGCTGGCTGGCTGGCGAGGCCTCGGCGGCCGAGGCCTTGTCGGCGCGCAGCGCCGCGCTGGCCCAGGCGATCGCCACCACCCGCGCGGCGGTGGCGGCGGTCGATGTCGACAGCGCCGCGCCGGGCGTGACGGCCACGGTGGCCGCGCTGCGCGGCGCGGTGCAGGGCCTGGCCGGGCGGCTGGACAGCGGCTCGGCCGACCGCGGGGCCTTCGAGGCCCTGCTGCCGCGGCTGGACGCCTCGCTGGCCTTCGCCGGGCTGCAGACCAACCGCGGCCGCCTGCTCGCCGGGCTGGAGCGCGCCGCGGGTGCGGCCGCCCAGTTCGCGCGCAGCGGCTACGCCGAGGCCGATGCCGGCGCGCAGCGGCTGCGCCAGGCGCTGGCGCCGCTGGCACCGGCGGCCGCGCAGCTGCGCCTGCTGATGGCCGCGGCCGGCATCCCGGGCGGCCAGCTCAGCGTGGCCGGCGTCGTGCGCACGGTGCTGGCCGCGGTGCCGCCCGAGCGCATGGCAGCGTTGCCGCTGCCCTTGTTCGAGGCGCTGCGCGGCCGCCTGCGGGCGCTGCTCGATGCCGTGCTGCTGCCGCTGCGCGGCGCGCTGGCCGACCTGCAGTCGCTGCTCGACGCGATCGACCTGACGCCGCTGGCCGAGGCCGCCGACGGCGTCGTCGGCGCGGTCAAGGCGCAGGTGCTGGCGCTGTCGCCGGCGCAGCTGCTGGCCGCACCGATCGCCTCGTTCGACGCGCTGCGCGCCGCCTTCGTCGACAGCGACCCGCTGGCGCCGGTGCTGGCGATCATCGACAACCTGCGCGCGCTGGTGGCCGCGGTGCTCGACAAGCTGTCGCTCGAGCTGCTGCTGGCGACACCGCTGGAGATCTACGACGACCTGCTGGCGCAGTTGCGCGCGGTCGATCCCAGCGGCCTGCTCGACCCGGTCTTCGACGAGCTCGACACGCTCGCCGCCGAGGTCGCCGAGGGCCTGGACGGCACGGTGGCGGCCTTCAAGCGGCTGCAGGACGCGCTGCCCGCCGGCGGCGGCGGCAGCACGGCCAGCGTCACCGTGGGCTGAGAGGCGACGATGCCCGGGCCGGTCACCTACACCGCGGTCGCGCTGCTGGCACGCGACCGCGTGCGCTCGCTCGGGCGCCGGCTCAAGGCCAAGCAGGCGCATGGCCGCTTCTTCAGCGAGGCCGAGCGCCACCTGATGGTGCTGGCCGAGCGCACGCTGGCGATCATGGACACCGCGCCGGCCGCCGTCGAGGCGCCGACCCCGTTGTACGGCCCGGCCCGCGGCGACCAGCTGTCGAAGTTCCTGCTGATGGGCGCCATCGGCCCCGAACTGCCCGGCTACGCCGCGTTCAACGCCCGCGGCGCGGCCTGGCTGCGCGACACCCTGCACAAGGGCACGCCCGACGCCAACCGCGAGCAGGTGCTGGTCGGTTCGACCGATCTGCCACTGGTGTTCTGGCGCCGGGTCGACCGGTTGCTGCCCAGCCGCATCGTCGACGGCGTCGAGCAGAACACCGACCGGCTGGCGATGCAGGCCTACGTGCTGGGCCACCTCGCGCATGTGGCCGCCGACGTGGTCAGCGTGCCGTGGATCGACAACCTGGCCTGGCAGCCCGGCCGTGCCGCCGCGCCGCCGAACCCGGCTTTGCCGAAGCTGCGGCGCGACGCGGTGATCGGTGCGATCGAGACCGAGGTCGCGCGTGTGATGTTCGGGCGCGGCACGCGCACCCGCGGCAGCGACTGGGCCGACTGGTTCCCGTCGCCGCGCCAGGTGCCCGGCGCCTTCTACAGCGCGATGCAGCAGGCCCTGGAGGAACTGTACGGCCCCGGTGCGGTGCGCGTGGGCGGCGCCGCCTACGAGCTGCAGCGCGCCGACGACAAGCCGCCGCCGCTGTCTCAGGACCTGCTGAGGGACGGCTACGCGAGCTTCCGCACGGTGATGGACGCCGGCGTGGCCTGGGACTACTGGGACTGGCTGGGCGCCACCTGGTTCCTGTACCTGCCGGCGTTCCTGGCCTACCCGCTGGTGCTGGCGCTGCCCAACGGCCGCCACCACCTGCGCGAGGTGAAGCCGGCCGAGTACGACGACGATGCCGGCCGCTTCGAGCTGGTGGCGCTGCCGTTCGCGCTGAACGCGGCGTCGGCGCTGTATGCCCACATCCTGGCCACCACCAGCTACCTGGGCGCCGAGTCGGACGTGGTGTTCGGCTGGGTCAGCACCGGCGTGCAGCTGGCCGCGATGGTCGCCTTCTTCGCCTCGCTGCAGGCCGGCGGCGCCGGGCTGGTGCCGCGCTGGATCCTGCTGTTCGGCCTGCCGCTGGCGCTGCAGCTGATCGAGGTCGTGCTGATCGGCCTGAAGGGCAGCGTCAACCCGCGGCGGCGCCAGCTGATGGCCTCGGTGATCGTGCCGGTCGGGCTGTCGCTGCTGTTCCTGGCGCTGTACTTCGGCCCGCTGCACCAGGGCATCGAGGCGATCGCCGAGCCGCCGCCGGGCGTGCCGCGGGGTGACGCCGGCGATTTCGCCTGGCGTCTGGTGGTCTGGTTCCTGCTGCTGTTCGGGCTGTGGTGGGGCGTCGCGCTGCTGCTGCGCTTCATCCACGCCAAGGGCCTGCCGGCCGACCTCGCCAACCCCCGGGTCGGCGCCCAGCGCCACGGCCTGCGCCTGTTCGACGACAGCGCGCTGCTGCACCGGCCGCTGGGCGCCTCGCCGGCGCTGGACGCGCTGTTCTACCCCTCGGGCCGGCGCGCGCTGCTCAAGCTGTGGTGGACCGGCGGCGGCACGGTGCAGATGCGGCCGCTGGGCGACCGGCTGGAGTTCATCGTCGACGGCGCGTCGACCTTCGTGCCGGTGCCGGCAGCGCCGATGACGGTGTCGGAGTTCGCCGCCCACCTGCAGCGCGTGGTCCAGCGCGGTGGCGCGCCGGGGCTGGTGACCGAGCTGGCGCAGACCGCCGGCGATGCGCTGGAGGACCACGAACTGGCCCCCGGCAGCGCCTTCGTCGACGCCGGCGACCCGGCCGATCTCGACGAGGACACCACGATCACCACCGCCTCGCTGCTCGCCGCGCGCACTGCCGCGGCCACCGCGACGACGCTCAATGCACGCAGCGGCGAGCCGGTGCTGCTGTACCACGCGCACAAGGCGGCGCAGGCGGTGCGCTTCGACCGCCTGGGTGCCAGCACCGATGTCGACGAGGCGACGCTGCAGGTCAACGGCGTCGGCGGCGTCTCCAGCCTGCTCGGCACGCGAACCGTCACGCTGGCGCCGGGGCCGGGCGTCAGCCGGCTGACGCGGCTGTTCCGGCCGGGCGACCTGATCGAGGCGCCGCAGGGCGGGGCCGCGCGGATCGTGGTCTCGGTCGAGTCGGACAGCGAGCTGACGGTGTCCACGCCGTTCCCGCCGACCGGCGCCGGCCTGACCAGCGTGCCGCCGGGCACCAGCTTCCGCCGCCTGGCGATGGACCTGCGCCAGCCGATGGCCGCGCCCGCCGGCTGGCAGCTGACCACCGGGGTCGACGCCGTGGGCACCTGCACCGTCACCGCGGCAGCCGCCGGGATGGCCTTCGGCTCGATGTTCCGCGACGGCGACACGATCCGTGTGCACATGGTGCCGGGCAATGCCGCGCTCGACCAGTCGCGCCTGGTGGTGCAGGTGCTGTCGGACACGCTGATGCTGCTGGCCGCCGAGTTCGACATCCTGTCGCCGCCGTCGAACGGCCCGTTCACGTTCGAGCGCGTGGGCCGCGAGCCCGAGCACCTGCTGCCCTTCGTCGCCGGCGCCGACGACGGCATCGACAGCGGCGACGCGGTGATGAACCACGCCGCCGACCTGGCGATGATGCTGTGCCTGGCCGGCGGCTCGCAGATGCTGCCGACGGCCGACCTCGGCAAGGCGAGCTTCGGCGGCAGCCGCGACCTCAACCGCGTCTACCAGGTGTTCCGCAACTGGAACCTCGACCGCCGCCGGCAGAACGAGTGGAAGATGCTGGTGCAAGGCGGCGCCGTCAGCGAGAAGCGCGGCGACGCCAGCGCGCGCGATGCCGCGCTGCCGCCGCTGCCACCCGACTGGCAGCTGCGCGTGGCCGACGGCGAGGAGACCAGCAATGCGCTGGGCTGGCTGAATCTGCTGCGCAGCTGGGTCGACATGGCCGGCCGGCCCGAGCAGGACGCACTGGCCGACACCGCCTTCCGCCCCGGCCTGCCCAGCAACCGCAGGCTGACGCGGGCGATGGCCTACCTGTTCGACATGCCCGAGCCGACGTCCTGATGCGGCGGCAGCACCGACCATGGCCGACGAACTGCTGATCGATCCCGGAGAAGCGCCGAACTCGGTCGACGCGCGTGCCGAGGCGCTGCTCAGCCGCCTGGGCATCAGCGAGCTCGACTACCCGCAGGTGCTGGAGGACGCAGCGGCCCATGCCACCGCGCCGCGCGCCGCGCCGGCGCCGGCCGGCCAGCGCTGGCTGCCGGTGGGGCCGCGCAATGTCTGCGGCCGGGTGCTGGCGCTGGCGCAGGACCCGGTGAACCCGCTGCTGCACTACGCCGGCACCGCGCACGGCGGGCTGTGGCGCAGCAACGACGGCGGCGACACCTGGGAAGCGCTGGGCGGCCCCGAGCACCAGTTCCCGGTCTCGACGATCGCCATTCCCGAGCAGGCGCCGACCAGGCTCTACGTCGGCACCGGCTCGCCGCTGGAGGCGCAGGTATCGGGCCGGGGCCTCTACGAGGTGACGGTGGCCGGGCCGCGCAGCGCCGCGGTGTTCCGCCGCCTGCGCGGCGCGCCGCCCTCGGCGATGCCGCCGGCCCAGGCCAATGCGCGGCCCGAGACGCGCGGCCAGGCAATGCGCTATGGCCGCATCCGCATGGATCCCGACGACGCGCAGCGCTTCTGGGTCGCCTCGCAGACCGGGCTGTGGCGCTGCGAGCTGCACACCGGCACGCCGCAGTTCACGCTCGAGTTTCCGCCGGTGGCGCCGGCGACGATCGCCTCCGGCGACACGCCGCCGCCGCTGGCCACGGTGCCGTCGGTCAACCGCCAGGCCGGCTACGCCACCGACCTGGTGGTGGTGCACGACCCGCGCGACACCGAGACCGTCAGCGACGACGGCACGCGGCGCTTCCTGATGCTGGTGGTGGCGATCGACGGCCCGCCCGGCGGCGCCGCCGGCTCGACCGTCGGCGGCCTCTACCGCGGCCGCTTCGACCGCCGCGACGGCAGCCTGCGCTGGGAGCGGCGCCTGGGCCTGCCGCTGCCGATCCCCGAACTGGTCGGCAGCGGCACGGTCAGCACCGGGCCGCACCCCAGCGGCAATCCGGGGCTGAACCTGATGACCCTGGCACCGGCGGCCGGCGGCACCCGGCTGCGCCGCATGTTCCGCCCGGGCGACACGGTCGAGGCGCCGATCGGCGGCGCCCAGCGCGTCGTCAACGCGGTATCGCAGGGTGCTGCCGGCGACCTGGCGATGGACGTGCTGGCCTTTCCCGGCGCGCCGCTGGCCGGCGCCAGCTACCGGCGCGTCGGCAGCACGGTGCCGTTCCGCACGCTTCGCGTCGCAGTTTGCGAGCGCTTGCCGCGTCGCCTGTATGCCTTCGCGCACCAGCAGCAGCGGCTGCCCACGCCGGTCTACCGCAGCGACGACGCCGGCGAGCACTGGACCATCGCCGCCGAGTACCTCGGCGGCGGCCAGGGCCAGGCGGAATACAACCTGGTGCTCGAGGTCAGCCCGACCGACCCCGACCTGCTGGTGGCCGGCCTGCTCGACGTCTTCCTCAGCCGCGACGGCGGCCGCAACTGGCTGCAGATCCTCTACTGGCCCGACTACAACACGATCGGCGACCATGCCCAGCATGCCGACCAGCATGCGGCGATGTTCGACCGTTTCGACCGCCGACGCCTGTGGATCGGCAACGACGGCGGCATCGCCGTCAGCCGCGACCTGCAGCGGCCGGCGCATTCACCGGGCTACTGGCGTGCCCGCGGCCACGGCATCCAGGCCGGGCAGTTCCAGCACGTGGCGATGCATCCGACGCCGGCGCTGGCTTCGTTCTCCGGCGGCGGGCTGCAGGACAACGGCAGCTGGCTGGGCTACGGCGGTCCGAGCTGGATGCATGTCGGCTGGGCCGACGGCGGCAATTTCGGTTTCGACCCCGGCAACCCGCGGCGCTACCTGTTCAGCCAGCAGAACGCGCAGACCATCGGCACCGTGCAGCCGCTGTCGGCCAATCCGCCCATCGTCAACCCGGTGCTGCACGAGCTGCCCGAGGCGCTGGCGCCCCGGCATGCGATGGGCATGGCGATCGGCGTCGTGCCGTTTGCCGGCGGCGGGCTGGTCGGCGGCGCCCGCAACTCGCCGTTCGTGCCCGTGGTGGCGCAGAACCCGGCGACGCCGACACAGTTCCTGTTCGGCTGGCAGCAGGCCGGCGGCGGCGGCGGCACCGACGCCGGCGCCTACGGCTCGGTCAACGCCGGCGTGCTGGCCAGCCCGCTGCCCGGGCTGACGCCGGTCCCGGTCGCCTTCGTCGGCAACGGCGCCGACGCCAGCGCCGCCAGCTTCGGCCCGACCATCGCGCCCTCGCTCACCGCCGAGGGCTGGGTCGGCTTCTACGACGGCTCGCTGGTGCGCAGCGCCAACGCGCCGCTGGCCGGCGTTTGGGCACCGGTGGGCGCGCTGCCGGCTGCTGCGCTGGGCCAGCCGATCACCGGCATCGCGGTGCACCCGAACGACGAGCGCATCGTCGTCGTCTGTACCGTCGGCGCGGCGCCGCAGGCGCGCACCCAGGGCCGGGTCTGCATCAGCTTCGACCGCGGCCTGAGCTGGCAGGACCTGACCGCGCGCACCCCGGCTTCGGTCAATGTCGCGCCGGCGGCGCCGGCAGCGATGGTCGCCGGCAGCCGGCGCCAGTTCAGCGCCACTGCACGCTTTGCCGACGGTACGCAGTTCGACGCCACCACCAGCGTCGCCTGGACCAGCTCCAGCGCTGCGCAGGGACGCTTCAGCGCGCTGGTCGGCGAGGAGGGGCAGTTCATCGCGGTGGCCGCCGGCAGCCCGACGCTGACGGCTGCGCTGGCCGGCGTCAACGGCACGGTGGTGCAGACCGTCAACGCCGGCAACGCGGCCGACAGCGTGCTGCCGATCCCGGCGCGCGGCGTCGATCCGCTGTCGCTGCCGCCGGGGCCGATGACCAGCCTGGCCTTCGAGCCGGTGGCCTTGCCGGGCCGGCTGTTCGTCGGCACGCTGGCCGGCGTCTACGTGCTCAACGGCCTGCCGTGCCCGAACAGCCTGACGATCGCGCCACCCTCGCCGCTGGCGCTGACCCTGGGCCACACGGTGCAGCTGCGCGCCAGCCTGGGCTTCACGGTCGGCGCCGCGGTCGATGCCACCACCGAGGTCGATTGGTCGGTGGCGCCGCCGGGCATCGTCACGCTGGGCGTCGCCCCCTTGTTCGGGCAGGTGACGGGCAGCGCGGCCGGCGCGGCCACCGTCACCGCGCGGCGCGGCACGCAGGTCGCGACGCTCACCGTCAACGTCGCCGCGGTGCCCGGTCCGGTGCCGCCGCTGCCGGGAGCGCCGGCGGCGATGGTCGCGCCCCCGGTCACGGTGGCCTGGCAGCCGTTCAACAGCGGGCTGCCGCTGACCCTGGTCAACGCGGTTGCCCGCCACTTCGCGGCCGGCGCCAACCGGCTGCGCATCGCCACTTTCGGCCGCGGCCTGTGGGACATCGACCTGACGCCGCCGGCGGTGGCGCAGAACCTGTTCATCCGCCAGACGCTGGTCGAGGACGGCCGCATGCCGCGGCTGCCGCTGCCGCTGGCCGACGATCCGCGGCTGCCGGCCGGCACCGTCGGGCTGGACTTCACCCACGCCTTCGACATCCGGGTCGACGCGCCGCCGTACCGCTTCTTCGACGACCGCGTCGACGGCGTCGAATTCGACGAGCAGCTCGGCGCCGACACGCTGCACGCGACGCTGCCCAACGCGATCTACGTCCAGCTGCACAACAACGGCCGCGAGGCGGCCACCGGCGTGCAGCTGCACCTGTACTTCCGGGCTTCGCCGATCGCCGCGCCGATCGCCGCGCCACCGGGCGTGGCGATCCCGCCGCACGGCGTCGGTCCCGACCTCGGACCGGTGGCCGACTTCTACAACCCGCCTTCGTTCGACCCCACCGGCGGCGGCGACCCGGTCGCCGGCAGCCGCTGGACGCGGGTCGCGCCGATGCGGCCGATCGCCACGCTGCGCCCCGGCGAGCCGCTGGTGCTGCGCTTCGACTGGACACCGCCGGCCGCGCTGGCCGGCGGCAACATCGCGCTGCTGGCCCTGGTCGCCCCGGCCGCTGGCCAGGGCGCGCTGCCGGCGGCACCGCTGGCCGGGCCCGGCATCGACAGCTTCGTGCCCGCCGAGCGGCGTGCCGCGCTGCGGATCCTGGGCGTCGGCCCGCTGCCGCTGCCCGACCTGTTCGTGCGCGGCGCGGTCGACGACGACGGCCTGTCGGCCGGCGCGTCGAGCTCGCCGCTGCGCAGCCCCGACATCATCGCGGTGGCTGCTGCGCCGACGGTGGCCGGCGGCGCCGAGGTCGCCTTCCGCGACCTGCTCGACGCGCGGCCGCAGGACCGGCTGACACGGCCCGGCACCAACCATCTGTTCGTCCGCGTGCACAACCGTGGCGCGGCCCAGGTGCGCGCCGAGATCGAGCTGTTCGCGGTCAAGGTCCAGGCCGACCTGCGGCCCGACTTCGCCTTCGGCAACTGGATCCGCATCACGCCGACGCCGCCGGCCAAGCTCGAGCTCGACGTGCCGGCGCGCAGCCACCGCCTGGCCACCCAGACCTGGGACGTGCCCGACCCGGCGCCGGGCGACGCCAGCTACATCCTGGTGGCGGTGGTGCACAGCGCCGACCTGCAGGACCCGGCACCGGCGATCGGCCCGTTCGCCGACGAGGCCGCGTTCCTCGCCTTCCTGCGCCGCAGCCACGGCAGCGACAACGTCGCCGCACGGGCCCTGCGCGTGCGCTGAACCGAGCCGGGTGATGACTCAGCCGACCGCCACCCCGTTCTCGCCGCTGCGCCCGGTGCCCGAGGGCGTGGCCTCGCCCGACGGCCGCTGGCTGTACCTGCCGGCTGCCTCGGGCGGGCTCGATGCGGTGGCCGCCGCCAGCGGCGAGCTGCGCTGGCACCGGGCCGAGGCGGCGCTGGCACTGCTGGCCGAGGACGCGCAGGTGCTGGTGCTCGAGCCCACCGGGCAGGGGCAGCTGCGGCCGTGCTGGCTCGACGCCGCCGATGGCGCCGCGCGCGCGCAGCGCAGCGGCGTGCTGCCGCCGCCCCTGCCACACCTGGCCGGCGGCCCCGGCGCCTGGGCCATCACCGACAGCGTCTGGCACGGCGATCGGCTGCTGCTGGCCTGGTCGGCACGCGCCTTCGGCGGCCAGGCCCCGGTCGCCCGCGGCGTGTTGGCGCTGGACCCGGCGCACCTGGCGCAGGCCGCCGAGGACGCCCGCTGGCCGCCGCCGCCGGCCTGGCCGGGCAGCGCCGACCTGCAGCCCTTCGCCGAAGGCGGCACGCCGCTGCCGCCCTGGACGGTGCAGGGCGACGTCGTGGCCCTGGCGCTGCGCGAGCCGCCGGCCGGCGAGCGGGCGCTATTGCTGCTGCGGCGCGGTGACGGGCCGCCCGCCACCGCGGTGCTGGTCGAGCCGCTGCCGCCGCCGGGCTGCCTGCAGCCGCTGGCCTCGCCCGACCCCGGGCTGGTCACGCTGCTGCACAGCGCCGACCGGGCCGGCGACGGCCCGGTCCCGGTGTGGCGGCTGTTCGCCGCGCCCGACGGCACGCCACTGGCCACGCTGGCGGCCGAGGACGGCCTGCTGCCGCCGTTCTGCCGCTGCGGCGAACGGCTGCTGGCACGCCGGCTCGGTGCGTTGGCCCACAAGCGGGCCAGTCCGCCGCGCCAGCTGTGCGCCTGGCAGGTCGGCGACGGCCGGCCGCTGTGGCAGCGGCCGCTGCCGCCGCATTCGCCGCAGCGCCTGGGATGAACAGGCGATGACCGCCGAGACCGCCTTCCTCGACGCGCTGGCCGCCCGCCTGATCGGCGCCGGCCTGAGCCCGGCGCCGGCGATCGTCGGCAGCGCGCTGCCGGTGGCGGCGGCCGAACTGCCGGCCGTGGCGCTGTCGCTCGACGAGGTGCGGCGCCAGGGTGCCGGCCTGGGCGAGCGCGCCAGCCTGGTCGCCGGCGCCTTGCCGGTCAGTGCCGTCATCGACCTGGCCGACCCGGTGCTGCCCGAGGAACCCGGCTTCCGCCTGCTCAGCGACGACCGGCTGACGCTGGTGCTGCCGCACGGCGGCTGGGTCAAGGACGACGGCAGCGAAGGGCCGCTGTCGTCGGCCGACCTGCAGGTCGGCGTGGCCGGCGCGGCGCTCGAGGTGGTCAATGCCGCGCCGCTGGCCGGCCAGGTGCAGCCCGACGCCGCGGTCGGCACGCTGCGCTTCGGCGCGGCGCTGCCGGCCACCGGCCTGGTGCAGGCCCGCTACCGCGTCGGCCAATGGGAGCGCCGGGTCCAGGCCATCGCCGGCGTGCTGCGCATCGACGTGCGCGCCGCCGGCGCCGACGAGGTCAGCGCGCTGAGCGGCGCGCTGCTGGAGGCGCTCGACGGCGAGGCCGGCTGGCCGGCCGGGCTGCGCAAGCTGGTGCCGCTGTCGCTCGGCGCGGTCGGTGTGCGCGACTTCACCCAGGCCGGCTCGCGCGGCCGCGCGCTGCGCTTCGGCTACGAATACGAGCACATCGTCGACCGGCCCGACTCGTCGGGCGGCGTGATCCGCCGCGTGCCGATCACCAGCCGGCTGCAGGCGACCACGGTCGAGCCGGCCAGCGGTGCCCTGATCACCACGATCTTCAGCGAGACCAGCCCATGAGGCCCTTGCGATTCCCAGGCCGCGATGCGCGTCCACCGCCGGCGGGCGGCGTTCGTCCGCGAATCCACAGTCCACGTCCCTGAGCGAAGGAGAGACGCGATGAGCGAAGTGATCAGCGAGATGATCCTGCCCGGCACGTACATCGAGGTGCGTTCCGAGGGCCTGATCGGCGTCGGCGGCATTGCCGTCGGCAACATCGGCGTCGTCGGCACCGCCAACCGCGGGCCCTTGAACACGCCGGTGATCCTGGGCAGCTATGCCGAGGCCCAGGACACCTTCGGTGCCTACGACCGCTTCAGCACCGAGGCCGGCGCGACGCCGCTGACGCTGACGCGCACGCTCGAGCAGGTGTTCAAGGGCGGCGGCAGCACCGTCTACGCGGTGCGCGTGGCCAACCTGGCCGCCGGCGCGACGATGCAGACGATGAGCTGGCGGCTGCGCGACGCCGCCGATGCGACGCTGCTGACGCTCAGCGCCACCTCGCCCGGCACCTGGGCCAATGCCGTCGTCGCCAGCTTCAGCGCCGGCGCCGCCGGTGCGCCGGGCACGCTGACGCTGGTGCTCGGCCGGCTGAAGGAGAGCTTCAGCGGCCTCAGCGCGCAGGACTTCTTCGCCGCCATCCGCGACGGCAGCCGGCTGGTCACGGTGGCCGCGCCGGCGGCCGCGGTGGCCGCCACCGCGGTGGCCAGCGTCGCCGCGGCGGCGCCGGCCGACGCCGGCGGGCCCGACGGCGCCGCCGCCACCACCACCGAACTGGCCGCCGGGCTGGACCTGCTGGCCAGCCAGCCGGTCAACATCGTGGTCGCCGGCGGCTTCAGCGCGCAGGACGGCGCGGCGACGATGCTGGCCCACCTGGAAGCCACCGAGAACGACGGCCGCGAGCGCATCGGCGTGATGGGCGCCTCGACCAACGAGCCGGCGACGCTGGTCGCCAACGACGTCAGCAAGGGCAGCAACCCGCGGCTGGTGCTGGTGGCCCCGGGCATCAAGGCCGACGACGCCGCGCGCGTCGGCGAGGCCAGCAAGCAGGTCACCCTGCCGGCGTCGTATGCCGCAGCGCTGGTCGCCGGGCGGCTGTCGACGCTGGCCAGCCACATCAGCCTGACCAACAAGGACCTGGCGGTCGACGCGCTGGCGCGCGAGTACACCCGCGCCGAGCAGAAGAACCTGCTCAACAACCGCGTGATGCTGCTGGTGCCCAGCTTCGGCATCCGCGTGCTCAAGGGCATCACCACCGACACCGGCGCGTTCAGGCAGGTCTCGGTGCGGCGCATCGTCGACGAGGCCAAGGCCGGCGTGCGGCTGGGCTGCAACCCCTACATCGGGCGGCTGAACAACAGCCGGGTACGCGCCGCGCTGAAGGCGACGCTCGACGGCTTCCTCGCCAGCATGGTGTTCGACGAGAAGCTGATCGGCTACGAGCTCGACGTCAGCGCCACCCGGGCCCAGGAGATCAACGGCCAGGCGATCGTCACGATGACGCTGCAGCCGACGTTCTCGATCGACTTCATCAAGGTCATCATGAACCTGTCCTGAGTCGCCACCCAACGCCTGACACAAGGAGCACACCATGGCCACGAATGTTTACCGCGGCTCGGACGGCACGATCTCGGTGGCCGTCGAGTCCGGCCTCGAGGGCGACAAGGCCAAGGCCATCAACGATGCCTATGCCCTGACCCCGATCGGCCGCGTCACCGGCGTCACGGTGCGGGTGACCAACGAGCTCAAGCCCTTCCACGAACTGGGCCAGCGCTTCGCGACCGAACTGCGGCCGGGCAACGTCAACGTCTACGGCACGATCGACCGCGCCTACATCAACGGCGCGCTGCTCAAGCTGATGCTCGGCGACGCCGCCGACAGCCGGCCGGCGGGCAGCTTCATCAACCCCTCGTTCAACCTCAGCGTGCGGCTGGAGAACCCGGCGCTGCCCGGCGCCTCGACCACCGTCACGGTGATGGGGGTGAAGCTGGACCAATGGAACTACACGCTGCCCGAGGACGACTTCGCGATGGAGAAGGTGAACTTCCGCGCGCTGTGGGTCAAGGTCGAAGACGCCAGCGCCGCTTGAGGCCGAGGAGCCGCGATGACCCGTGCACTGTCCGCCGACGACCTGCTGGCCGGCGCCCAGGCCATGCACCGCGTGGCCTTGCCGGCCGCGCTGCTGCCCGAAGGCGCCGCGCCCGGCCATGTCGTGCTGCGCCCGCTCAGCGCCGCGCAGGTGCAGCGGGTGGCCCAGGCCGCGCGCGACGAACGCCTGCTGGCCAGCGTGCTGATGGTGCGCGAGGCGCTGGTCGAGCCCAAGCTGGCGCTCGACCAGGTGCAGAGCCTGTCGGCGGGGCTGCTGCAGTTCCTGCTGGCCGAGGTCAACCGCATCTCGGGCCTGACGGTGGCCGACGCCGACCTCGAGCAGGCGATCAAGGCGCCGCTGACCCGCGCCTGCTTCGTGCTGGCGCGCGAATTCGGCTGGACGCCGGCCGACTGCTCGGCGCTCACCGTCGGCCAGATCCTGCTGTACCTGGAAATGCTGGCGCGCGACGAGCGGCCGGCCCAGCTGCCGCTGCCCGCCGCCGCGCGGCGCAGCGCCTGATCTGCGGAGCCTGCCGATGGTCGCCCCGCTGCACCCGATGCTGGCCTCGCTGTGGCGCGAG
This sequence comes from Burkholderiaceae bacterium, assembly GCA_016790515.1. Classification (GTDB taxonomy): domain Bacteria; phylum Pseudomonadota; class Gammaproteobacteria; order Burkholderiales; family Burkholderiaceae_C; genus Pseudaquabacterium. The sequence goes on from JAEUOY010000077.1 coordinate 49,364, forward strand.
GCCGCCACACCGGCGCAGGCGCAGGCCCAGGCCCTGGCGGCACAGGCCGCGCTGCTGCGGCTGGACAGCGCGCTGGCCGACCTCGCGCTGCTGGCCGATCCGCTGGCGTCGCTGACCGCCGCGCCGATGGCCGACGGCAGCCGCGCCAGCGACGGCCTGGGCGCGGTGCTGGCCGCGCTCGGCCGCAGACCGGACGATGGCGAGCGGCGCGACGCCGAGCCTGCGCCGGCGGCCGGCCTGCTGTCGGCGATCGGCGCCGGGCGCGGCGGCGCAGAGCAACCGGCAGCGGCCGGGTTCGAGGCGGCTGCGCCCTCGCCATCAGGACCCATGCCAGGGCTGCCGCTGTCGCGCGCAAGCGACCGCTCGGCGCTGCTGCCGGCGCCGGGTTCCGGCGGCAGCGTGGCCGCGGCGCCGGCTGCCGGCGGCGCCGAGCGTGCCGCCGCGGCGGCGCAGGCGGTCTGGCAGGCCCGGCTGGACCGGGCCGGTCTGGGCGGTGCCTTCGTGCAGCCGCTGGCACCCCCCACCGCTGCGCGGGCGGGCGCAGCCGCGGCGCCGATCGGCACGCTGCCGGACGCCGTGCCGGCGGCCGGTCTGGCGCCATGGCCCGCTGCCGCGCCGGGGGCCACCACCGCCGCGGTGCCGGGCCTGTCGCGGCTCGAGTCGCTGCTCGGGCGACTGGCCACGCTGCCGGCCGCAGGTGCGGCGTCGCCGGGGCAGGGCGCCAGCGGATCGGCCGACGCAGACGCCGCGGCAGTGGCCGATCGCGATGCGCTGGCGCGGGCCGACGCTGCCGGCAGCGCTGCGCCGTCGGCAGCGCCGGTGCGGTCTGCGCCCGGCGGGACCCTTGCCACCGCTTTCGGCGACCTGGTCCGCGCAGCCGCGGGCGTGCTGCCGACGGGCCAGGGCGGCTCAGGCAACGCGGCGCTCGTCGGCGGGGTCGGCGGCCTGCGTGGCCTGGCGATGCGCGCCGCGGCGGCCGCCGCCGCAGCGCCGTCGGCCATCGGTGCCAGCGCCGCGGCCGCCGCCTCCGGCGTGCCGGCCGATGCTGCCGTGGCTGCCGCCACCGGCGCAGTTCCGGCCGGCGGCGACACCGACGGCGCGCTGCTCGAAGGCCTGGCCCGCGTGCTGCGCCGCGAGGCCGAGCGCGACGGCATCGACCTGGGCGCCGTGCGCGGCTAGCGCGCCTACGACGCGACATCATGGCCCTGTCCCGCCCCGCCGCCCGCATCACCATCGCCGGCCGTGAACTCGGCGCCGACGAGGCCGGACTGGTGCGCCTGAAGGTCGCGCTGGCCGGTGACGGCGGCCACGACAGCGCGCAGCTGGCGCTGTGGCCGGGCTCGAAGTTCGCCGACGCCGAGCCCGGCGCCCCGCTGCAGCTGGCGCTGGGCGAGCGCGGCGCCGAGGCCGAGGTCTTCGGCGGCGAGCTGCAGGCCCGCAGCCAGCAGCCGCAGCTGCTGCTGCTCGACGCGCTGGCGGCGACCGTCGCGCTGAGCCGCAGCACCCGGTCGCAGGCCTTTCGCAACCAGACGGTGGCCGACATCGTCCGCGACCTGGCCGGCGAGGTCGAGATCGACCAGGCGCTGGCGACGCTGAAGCTGCCGGCCTGGCATGTCGACAACCGGCGTCCGCTGTGGCGCCACCTGCAGGACCTGGCGCGGCTGGTCGATGCCGACCTGTGCTCGGCCGCCGGTGGCGGCCTGCGCTTCGTGCCGGCCGGCTCGCCGGCGGCGCCGCGCCTGCTGCGCCACGGCGCCGAGCTGCTCGACTGGCGCATCACCCGGCTGAGCGAACCGGCGCCGGCGGCGGTGGCGGCGGTGGGCGCCGGCAGCGAGCAGGGCGAAGCACGCTGGCACTGGCTGCGCCACGACCCGGTCGGCGCCGGGGCCGGTCCGACGCTGCTGCCGGCCGGTGTGGCCACCCGCGACGGCGCGCAGGGCGTGGCCGACGGCCTGGCCGCTCGCGCCAGGCGCGGCGCGGTGCGCGGCGAACTGCTGCTGCCCGGCGATGCCACGCTGCGCCCCGGCGACGTGGTGCAGCTGCAGGACCTGCCCGGCGGCGACCCCGGTGCGCTGCGCGTGCGCGGCGTGCTGCACACGCTGGACGTCGCCGGCGGCTTCCTGACCCGGTTGCGGGTGGAGGGCGGCACATGAGCGCTCCCGCACGGCCTCCCTCGGGGAGGTGGTCACGCAGTGACCGGAGGGCAGTCCAGTGAGCGACCTGCTCGACACGCTGCGCGCGATCGTCCGCGACGAGCTGGCGCGCCAGCGTGCGCCCGAGCTCGGCGTGGTGACGGCGGTGTTCCCGCGTGCCGACGACGGCAGCGACGACAACCACCAGGTCAGCGTGCGCCTGGGCGCCACCGGCGTCGAGCTGCAGCATGTGCCGGTGACCGTCGGCCGCCTCGGGCTGGCCTGCCTGCCGCAGGTCGGCGACACGGTGCTGGTGCTGTTCATCCAGGGCGAGCTGAACGCGCCGGTGGTCGTCGGTTCGGTCTACGACGCGCAGGTCCGGCCGCCGACCGCCCAGGCCGGCGAAACCGTCTACCAGCCCAGCGATGCCGGCGGCGACGCCTCGCTGCGCCGGCTGCAGGTCGCGCTGGGCAGCGACGTGACGCTGACCCTCGACGACGAGCACCTCAGCGTCAAGCTCGGCGGCACCGAGCTGGTGATCAACAAGGACGGCGACGTGGCGATCAGCTCGGCAGCCAAGCTGACGATCAAGGCCCAGGGCGACTTCAGCGTCGAGGCCAGCGGCAACATCGACCTGAAGGCGCAGGGCAACCTGAGCCTGGCCGGTGCCACCGCCAAGCTCGAGGGCCAGGGCAGCGCGCAGCTGAAGGCGCCGGCGATCACGCTGGGCGGCAACACCCAGTTCAGCCCCAGCTGACAGGCAATACGTGGTGGACGACGACCATGCCCGGCTCTCCCGTTTCGATCGGTTGCGCGGTGCTGCTGTCGCCCGGCGCCGCCGGGCCGCCCGACAGCGGGGTCATCAGCAGCGTGCTGCAGACCGTGGTCAGCGCCGCCGGCCTGCCGCTGGCCACCGCGGGCAGCCTGTGCCAGATGGTCAACAGCGTCTCGGGCGTGCCCTATGTGCTGCCGATCGGCCCCGGCGGGTCGACCTCGGTGACGATCGCCGGCCAGCCGCTGGTGCGCATCGGCGACCTGATCCCGTCGGGCCCCGGCGTGCTGACCGTGCTGGGGCCGCCGGCGGCGCCGTTCATCACCGACAGCGGGGCGCCGTGACATGACACGCGAGATCCGAACCGCCGCTTCGCTGGCCCCGGTGCTGGGCCGCGACCTGCTGCTCGACTACCGCTCGTCGAGCGGCTTCTTCGAGGACGCCGACCTCGACACCGTGCGCCGCGGCGGGGCGCGCGATCTGGCGCTGGCCGACGGCCTGGCCGATTTCGAGCAGGCGCTGGCCAACCGGCTGAAGACGCGCAGGGGCGAGCTGGCAGCGCTGGGCCATCCCGACTACGGTTCGCGCCACCACGAGCTGATCGGCGAGCCCAACGTCGACCGCACGCGGCACCTGATCAAGCTCTACGTGCTGCAGGCGCTGCGCGACGAGCCGCGCATCGAGCGCGTGCTGGCGGTCGACGTGCTGCCCGAGCACCAGCCGCCGCGCGAGACCGTGCGCATCACGCTGTCGCTGCGGGTGCAGGCGGTGTCGCAGCCGCTGAACCTGGTGCTGCCTTTCTCGCTGGGAGTCTGAGGCCATGAGCTACGCCGCCGAACCCTATGCCCAATTCGTCGACGACCTGCTGTCGGCGCTGACCGGCGGCGACGTGCGCGAGCAGTTCCGCTTCCTGCCCGAAGCGGCGCCGTACAAGCTCGCCGCCAGCGCCGCGGTGCTGCCGGGCAGCCTGCGCGTGGTCGGCCAGGTCGACGGCAGCTTCTTCCGCTTCCGGCCGCAGACCGACTTCGCGCTGGCCGCCGACAACAGCATCGCCTGGCGCGAGCTCGACGGCCGGCCGGCCAAGGACGCGTCCTGGCCCGACGAGGGCAGCGTGTTCTACGCCGCCTACGAACGCGCCGACGCCCAGCGCCTGCTGACCGACCGCAACGTCGGCAGCGTCACCCGCCTGCTGGCCGAGAGCTTCGCGCGCGAATTCGCGGTGCTGTCGCGCCAGCTCGAGGCGGTCTACCGCGCCGGCTTCGTCGCCACCGCCGAGGGCCGCGACCTCGATCAGCTCGCGCTGCTGGTGGGCGTGCAGCGCCGCCGCCGCCTGGCAGCCAGCGGCAGCGTGGTGTTCGCGCGCAGCACGCCGGCGCCCGGCGACGTGACCATCGACGGCGGCACCCGGCTGTCGACCGCCGATGCGCCGGCGATGCAGTTCGAGACCACCGAGGACCGCACGCTGCAGCGCGGCAACCTGTCGGTGGAGGTGCCGGTGGTGGCGCTGGAGCCCGGCGCCGCCGGCGTGGTGGCCGCCGGCGCGATCCGGGTCGTCAACCGCCCCATCCTCGGCATCGACAGCGTGGCCAACCCGCAGCCCACGCGCTTTGCCGGTGCCGACGAAAGCGACGATGCGCTGCGCGCGCGGGTGCAGCGCGCGCACGAGGGTGCCGGCCTGGCCACCACCGGCGCATTGCTGTCGGCGCTGACCACGCTGCCCGGCCTGCGCGAGAAGGACGTGCGCATCGCCGAGGACTACCTGGCCCATCCCGGCGTGGTCAAGCTCACCGTGGCCCTGCCCGAGGCGGCCAGCGACAGCGAGCGTGCCGCCAGCGTTGCCCAGGCGGTGGCGCTGATCGAGCGCACGCGGCCGGTGGGCGTGCGCATCGAGCACGACATCGACGCGCCGCTGCCGCCGGGCAGCGCGACCCCGGGCGCCGGGGTGGTCGCCGACGACGACGACGTGCCGGCCTCGCTGGGGGTGGCCGATCCGGGGCTGAAGTTCCTGCCGGTCGATGTCAACGTCGAGCTGACGCCGGCGACGCTGGCGCTGGCGCCCGAGGCGCGCGCCGAACTGCAGCGCCTGGGCGCCGACGCGGTCGAGGCCTTCATCGCCGAGGCCGGCATCGGCGAGGCGCTGGTCTACAACCGCCTGGTCGCCCGGCTGATGGCGCTGCCCGGCGTGCTCGACGTCGCGCTCGAGCTGTGGCCGCAGAACGACCCCGGCAGCCCGCGCCGGCGGAACCTGCTGCTCGACAACCCGACCGTGCGGCCGGTCGCCGGCGTGGTCGACGTGCAGATCGGCGGCTCGCTGATCATGCTCGACCTGACGGTGGACTTCACGCTGCAGGGTGCCGGGCTGCTCGGCGACCCGGCCACCGCGCGCGAGGTGGCGCGCAGCGAGGCCGCGACCCGGCTGAAGGACGGCGTCGCGGCGCTGGCCACCGGCGCGGTGCTGAGCCCGGCGCTGCTGAAGAACATGGTGCCGGCCACCGCCACCTACACGCTGACCGACCTGCATTACCAGGCCGAGTTCGTCGACGCCGGCGTGCGCCTGCACCAGCAGGACGTGCAGCTGCCGCTGTCGGGGCTCGAGCGGCTGTGGATCCGGCGCGTGTCGCTGGCCGGCAGCCTCTGAGGCCACGCAGAGAGCCCGCACCATGCGCGCCACCCAGATCCTCGCCCGCTTCCCGGTGCACCTGGAGGCGGCCCGGCCGGGCAAGCTGCTGGGCACGGTCGCCCAGGCCGGCGCGCTGCAGCTCGATGCGCTCGCCGCCGCGCTGGCCGCGGTGCGCCGCGCGCACCGGCTCGGCGACGCCGACGAGCTGGTCGACCTGTGGCGCCTGGCCGCGCTGCACGGCATGACGCTGGCCGAGTTCGAGGTGCTGCTCGGCCGCTTCCGCCGCGCCGGCGAAGGGCTCGCCGTGCTGGCAGCGGCCGCCGACGATGTCGCGCGCGAGGCCGCCGCCGCGGCGCTGGTGGCGCTGTGGGCGCCGGCCGCGGCGCAGGGCGGCGCCGCGGTGCTGCCGCTGTTCGCCGACCCGTCGGCGCCGGCCGACCTGTCGCGCGCGGCCGCGCGGCTGGCGGCGCAGGCCGCCCGGGCGCTGCGCCGCGACCGGCTGGCCGACGCGGTGCGCCGCCGGGTCGCCGAGACCGCCGCGGTGCACCTGCAGGGCAACGGCACCGTGCTGGCGCTGCTGCGCGGCGCGGCCGCGGCGCTGGACCTGCAGCTGGGCACCGTGGTGCACAGCGCCGACCGCTACTGGCACGCCGCGCCGGTGGCCGACACGCTGCGGCTGGCGCGCGCGGTGCCCGCTGCCGACGGCCGCGGCGAAGTCGACCAGCCGCTGCCGCCGGCCGCCGAGCTGATCGGCATCGAGGAGAACCCGCTGTGGCGCGACGCCACCGACAGCGCGCCGCGCCACCATGCCGAGCTGTTCACCGTGACCCGGCGCGGCTTCGAGCGCGCGCTGCTGCAGGTGCGCATCACCGGCGAGGCCGACCACAGCATCGGACCGATGCTGGTCAACCGCGACGAAGGCCACGGCGTCGGCTTCACCGGCGCCGTGCCGCCCGGCGCCGAGCTGGTGTTCAACGAGGACGGCCGCGTGCTGCTGGACGGCAGCGACGTGACCCCGCTGGCCTATGCCTGGCAGGGCGCGTGCTTTGCCGACGCCGTCGCCCCCGACGCGGCCGATGCGGTGTTCGAGGGCGACGGCCGCTCCGCGGCGGCCAGGCCGGCGAGCTTTGTCGTCAGCGTGCCCACCGGGGCGCCGGCCGGCGTCGCGCTGGACCGCGAGGCGCGCTTCCCGTCGGCCGGCGAGAGCCTGCCGATGCCCGGCATCGGCATCGGCGTGACGCGGCTGGCCTTCTTCGTCCAGCAGGCGCACTTCGCGTCGGGCGAGGCGCCGGCGCCGCGCGGCGTCACGCCGCGCACCGGCGCGGCGCTGTTCGACGGCTCGGTGTTCGCCGCCGCGGCGCCGCCGCCGCCGACCGCGGCGCGGCTGGCGCTGAGCTGGCTCGAGCACCGCGCATTCGCGCTGCGGCTGCTGATCCCGCCGCGTTTTAGCGCCTGGCGCGCCGACGACGCCGAGGGCGTGCTGACGCTGCAGGCGGTGGCCCGCGCCGTCGAGCGCTTCAGGCCGCTGGGCGTGGCGCTGGCGGTGGAGTACATCGAGGACCGCTGGACATTGGGCAGCGGCACGCTGACCAGCGGCGACAACGACGACCCGATCGAGGCGCTGCGCGCCGGCACCCGGCTGTGGGCCGGGCCGCAAACCGAAGCCTGAGTCCGACCCGAGGAGTGAACGACATGATCTTCGAACCTCCGTTCATCAAGAAGCTGGCCAACCCCGGCGAGCCGGTCACCGCGCAGGCCTGGAACGACCTCGTCAACGGGCTCGGCCAGGTCCACACCTTCCTCGAGAACACCGAGGCCACCGCGCTGCGCGTGCAGGTCAGCGCCAGCGGCGCCGACCTGACGCAGGTGCGGGTGTCGGCGCTGCGCGCCGACGGCATCGCCTTCGACGCGGTGCCGCCGCTGCCGCCGTCGACCCAGCACATGTTCCCCGGGCTGCGGCCCGGCAGCTACACGCTGCAGGTCTCGGCGGCGGGCTTCCAGCCGGCGAGCGCCAGCGTCACCGTGCCCGACCCGGCGGTGCAGGCGCTGGCGCTGACCCCCAGCGGCGCCTTCATGCCGGCGGTGTTCGGCCTGACCCTGGCCGAGGCGCTGGCGGCGCTCGCGAACCGCCAGATCGCGGTGGCCCGGGTGCTCGACATCACCGGCAGCGACGTGCCGGTGGCCAATCCGGGCAGCGAGTTCGCCGGCGCGCGGGTGCTGATGCAGCTGCCGCTGGAGGGCAGCGCGGTGCCGGTGGGCCAGCAGGTGCAGCTGGTGATCTCGGCGACGCTGGCGGCGCAGGCCAGCGTCGAGATCCCGCCGCTGACCGGGCTGACGCTGGCCGAGGCGCAGAAGGCGCTCGAAGGCCTGGGCCTGGTGCTGGGCACCGTCGTCACCAAGCAGACGCGCGCGCTCTGACGCGCCCCAGCCCGCCGTTCACCCAACCCCCGACCGAAGGAGCCGCACGATGGCCACGCTGCCGAACGCCAGTCTGTTCACCAAGAATGTCGCCGCCTCGCTCGAGCGCAGCGAGGTGGTCGTCGAAGTCGCCGCGAAGCCGGCGGTGGCCAAGGTGGTCCGCGAAGGCTTCCAGGTGCCCGCGGTGACGCTGAACCAGCAGGCCGCCGACTTCTTCATCGGCAACCTGGAGGTGCTGCAGCCGCGCCAGACGCCGCGCGTGCTGACCCAGAGCATCAAGCCCGGCACCAAGGTGACGCTGGGTACCGTGGTCGACCTGGTGCTGGCGCCGTCGACGCTGATCCCGTTCAACATCTTCGACAACGTGCACGCCGATCTGGCGCAGCGCAACGTGTCCGACCTGCTCGACGGCATGCTCGCCGACCCGGCGACGCGCCAGACGGTGCTGAAGTACGAAAAGGCCGACGACCTGCCCGCCGCCGACCGCAGCGCACTGACCGAGCGCTTCAACGCCGCCGACGTGCGCATCGACGAGGCCAGCGCCTCCACCAGCTTTGCCGCGGCGTTCAACGCGGCGCGCGGCGCGCTGGCCTTCAAGTGACGCCGCGCCGCTAGCCGGAGCCTGGCATGGCCGCCAACCCTGCTGCTGCCGTCGCCGAGACCGTTGCCGCCGTCGCCGGCTTCGAGTCCTTCGTGCTCGGCAGCGTGGCGATGAGCTACCTGTTCCCGGTCGCGCTGTTCCAGGGCCGCAGCGAGACCACGCTGACGGTCGAGCTGCCGCGCAACGCGCTGGTCGACGAGTGGAAGCTGCTGGTGCAGGCGCAGCGTGTCGACGCCACGCTGCTGCAGCAGGTGGCGCAGGTCAGGGCCTACGACAGCGCCGACAGCCACGAGCTGGTGGTCGACTTCGGCACCGCGCGCACCGTCAGCGGCATCTCGCTGCCCGGCGGTGCCGAGGTGCGCGCGGTCTACCCCTGGCTGGGCACCCAGTTCGCGCCGTTTGCCGCGTTCTCGGCGCCGGCGGTGGCGCCGTCGGACGCGGTGTTCACCGAGCTGCGCACCGAACGGCTGCGGGTGGTCGTGTCGCGCCAGCTGAGCGGCGACGAACTGGCCGGTGTCAGCCTGCGCCTGCCCGAGCCGCCGTCGGGTCTGACGATCGCCATCGATGGTGCGCCGCCGGTGTGGCAGCACCCCGAGCCGGTGCAGCCGCGCGGCGGGGTGAGCAGCCCCGACGAGCTGGGCTGGGACGAGCAGTCGCGCCGCATCGTGCCCTTGACCGCAGCGCTGGCCGCGTTGGCCGGCGACCCGCTGGCCGACGAGGCGCCGGCCAGCTTCCAGCTGACGCTGCGCACCGCGGTGCCCTGCGTGCTGTCGCTGGCGACCTCGGGCACGCCGAAGCTGCGGCGCATCCGCCGCCTGCGCTTCGGCAGCGAGACCGGCACGCGCACCGAATTCGCCAGCGAGGGCCGCGTCGAGCTGCCGCTGCCGCTGCCGGCGCCGCCCCCGGGCATCACGCGCCGCATCGACGAGTTGCGCTGGGTGGCCGAAGGCGAACTGCCCGCCGAGCGGGTGCTGCCGCCGCTGGGCCCCGAGCCGGCCCTGGCCACCGGCGTGCCGGTGCTGGCCGAGCTGCTGGTCGACGCCGGCCGTGCCGTCGCCGTGCGCTTGCCGGCGGGCAGCGGCCTGGCCAGCCTGACCGCGCTGCGGCTGCCGCTGGCCGTCGACGGCGACGGCGCCGAACTGCGGGTGGTGCTGTGGTCGGCCGACCCGTCGCAGCCCGGCGGCGTGCCGCTGGAACCGCTGCCGCGCGGCAGCAGCGAGCCGGTCACGCTGAGCGCCGCCGCGCCGGGCGCCGCCGAGGTCTGGGTGCGCTTCGACTTCGCCGAGCCGCAGGCGCTCGACGACGGCGCGATGCCCTGGGCGGTGCTGGTGGCCGCGCGCGGCAATGTGCGCTGGGCGCTGGCGGCGGCCAGCGCCAGCGCCGGCGACCCGCTGAACGCGCAGCTGCCGCGCCGCGGCCCGCCCAACGGCCCGTTCAAGGCGCTGCCACAGCCCTTGCAGGACCCGGGCGGCGTGCTCGACGCGCGGGCCCGGCTGCGCCTGGTCGGCCTGCCGCCGAAGGACGCGCCGCTGGCGCCGCTGGACCTGCAGCTCGACGCCGCCGCCGCGGTGGCGCTGACCCCGACGGCCAAGGGTGCTGCCGGCAGCCTGGTCCCGCCCGGCGGTGTCGCCAGCACCACGCCGTTGCTGCGCCTGACCAGCCGTGTCGCCGGCAGTGTCGTCTGGCGCGACATCGACGTGATCTCCGACGTCTGACCCCCGCCGCGCTCCAACACCGAAATCGAGGATCCGACCATGGCCGACGATGCACGCTCACAATTCGTCGAAGGCTTGCGCGTCACCGCCGAGCACTTGCAGCACCTGCAGGACCGGCTGCGCGACGCGGTTACCGACCTGCGCCGCACCGTGGGCCTGCGCCACATCGCCTGGGGACTGCGGGTGCAGCTCGATGGCGGCCAGCTGCAGGTGTCGCCCGGCGTCGCGCTCTCGCCCGGCGGCGTGCGGCTGGCGCTGGACAGCGCGGTCTCGCTGGGCGCGGCGCTGGCCGGCCAGCGCGTGGTGCTGCGCGCCAGCAATGGCGACCATGCCGCGCTGCGGGTGGGCAACACGCCGACCGTGATCACGCTGCTGACGCAGGCCACGCTGGAGGCCGACGACGGCAGCGACCCCGGGGCCGATGCACTGGTCATCGCCAGCGTGCTGGCCGGCGACGCCGGGCCGGTGGTGCAGCAGGCTGCCAGCCTGTTCGTCGCCACCGGTGCGCACAGCCACAGCGGCGAGCATCGCCAGGATGCCGAGGGGCGCTGGTACTACGACGGTGTGGCGCTGGCCGGGCCGCCTGGCCCGCCCGGCGCGGCTGGCCCGCCCGGAACCGCCGGTGAGGCCGGACCGCCCGGGCCGGCCGGCGAGGCTGGTGGGGCCGGTCCGCCCGGGCCCGCCGGCGAGGCCGGTCCGCCGGGACCCGCCGGCGAGGCCGGTCCGCCCGGTCCGCCCGGACCGGCCGGCGCACAAGGTGAAAGCGGTGCCGCCGGCGCCCCGGGTGCCCCTGGCGCCCCTGGTGCCCCTGGTGCCGACGGTGCCACCGGTGCCGATGGCCCGGCGGGCCCGCCCGGACCACCGGGGCCTCAGGGATCGCCAGGCCCGGCAGGTGATCCGGCGGTGCTCGACTGGCCGTTCATCGCCCGCAGCAACTGGCCGCAGGACCAGCGCTTGACGGTCAGCGCCGCGATGGCACTGCTGGAACGCATCCACGTCGATCTCTCGGCGCCGCTGCTGCCCGATCTGCTCGAACGCCAACCGCAGGTGGTACAGCTGTGGTTCGAATCCGAGCCCCAGGTGGCCACCGGCAATGCGGCGACCCAGCCGGGTCCGGTGATGGCGATCCACGGCGTCGCCAAGCTGTCGCCGGGCAGCATCGATTGGTCGATGAGCGACGACCGCGAACGGCTGCAGGCCGTGCTCGGCGCGTCGGGCCGGCTGATGCTGCGCGTGCACTGCGGCTTTCTCGCCGATGTCGACAAGCGGCCGTTCTCGTCCTCGCTGGTCGCCTTGACCGGTCGTGACCAGCCGCGCGTGCCGGCCGGGGTGTTCGAGGCCTGGTGCTTCGTGCCGCGCGCCGGCAACGCTGCGGCGCCGGCGCCGCTGGACCGGCTGGGCCCGCTGAACCCGCCGACGCCGCGGGCGGCACCGCCGCCGCGCAGGCGGCGAACGGGCGGCTGAGACCGCCCCCAAGGCGGCGGCCGGGGTCCGCCGCCAGCGGCCCCTGCGTCATGAGCCGATGTCGGCTGATCTCCCTGGCATGGCGCCGCCGGGTGGACGCCTGGCACGGCCACGCAGCCATTTGACGCCCTCGAACCACAGAACGCAGAGCAGGCCGAGCCCGCAGGCGGCCGCCAGCAAGTGCGCCGGCAGCGGGGCAAAGCGCAGCACGCCGACGGCCCAGGGGACCTGCAGCGCCGACAGCAGCAGCACGCAGGCCAGGCCGACCACCCGCCACAGCGTCCGGTTCGGCGTGCGCAGCGTGGCCCACAGCGACCCCGTGTCCGAACGGTTCGACAAGATCGAGGCCAGGTTGCCGATCACCAGCGTCGCGAACGCGAACGCCCTGGCCTCGGCTTCGGGGTGCCGCGCTGCGGCCCAGGCGAACGCGCCCAACGCCGCGGCCAGGACGCCCAGGCCCTGGACCAGTGCCAGCCACAGGGTCGCGCCGTCGAACAGCGGCGCGCCGGCATCGCGAGGCGGCCGTCTCATCAGGTCGGACTCGGCCGGCTCGCTCTCGAACGCGATCGAACAGGCCGGGTCGATGATCAGCTGCAGCAGCGCGATGTGCATCGGGTACAGCAGAGCCGGCCAGCCCAGCAGCACCGGCAGCAGCGCCATGCCGGCGATCGGCACGTGGACGGCCAGAACGTAGGACATCGCCTTGCGCAGGTTGTCGAAGATGCGCCGCCCCAGGCGGACCGCACGCACGATCGCGGCGAAGTCGTCGTCGACCAGCACCAGCGAGGCCGATTCGCGCGCCACGTCGGTGCCGCGCGACCCCATCGCCACGCCCACATGCGCGGCACGCAGCGCCGGTGCGTCGTTGACGCCGTCGCCGGTCATCGCGACGATGTCGCCGCGAGCCTTCAGCGCCTGCACGATGCGCAGCTTCTGCTCCGGGGCGATGCGGGCGCAGACGCTGATGCCGGCCATGCGATCGCGCAAGGCCTCGTCGCCCAGCAGGGCCAGCTCGTCGCCCGACAGCACGTCGCGCTCGCTCTCGGCCAGGCCGGCCTGGCGGGCGATCGCGCGGGCCGTGACGGGGTGGTCGCCGGTGATCATCACCACCCGGATGCCGGCCGCGCGGCACTCGGCGATCGCCGCCGGCACCTGCGGCCGGATCGGGTCGGCAAGACCGAGCAGGCCGACGAAGTCGAAGTCGAAGTCATGCTCGCTCGCCGGCCAGTCCTGCCCCTCGAAGCTGCCGCTGGCCACCGCCAGAACGCGCAGGCCCGCGGCGGCCAGCTCGTCGACCAGGTCCATGATGTGGCGCTTCTGGCCGGGATCGAGGTGGCACAGGTCGATCACCGCTTCCGGCGCGCCCTTGGCGGCCACGGTCTGCGTGTCGCCTGCCGAGGCGGCCCAGACATGCGACATCGCACGCAGCGCCGGGCTGAGCGCATAGGTCTGCAGCAGGCGCCAATCGCGGTGCAGGTGCTCGGTGTCGGCCAGGAATCGCTCGCCGAGCCGATGAAACGCCTGTTCCATCGGGTCGAACGGGTCCGCCACACTGGCCAGGATCGAGTACTCCACCAGGCGGTGGAAGGCTTCGGGCAGGCTGCCCGGCTGCGACGCGGCCAGGTCCAGGCGGCTGCCGAGCGCGGCGCCGCCGGCGGCCAGCTGCGTCACGGTCATGCGGTTCTCGGTCAGCGTGCCGGTCTTGTCGCTGCACAGCACCGTGGTGGCGCCCAGCGTCTCGATCGCGTTGATGCGGCGCGTCAGGACGCCCTCCCTGGACAGGCGCCGCGCGCCGAGCGCCGGGAACACGGTCAGCACCACCGGATATTCCTCGGGCAGCATCGCCATCGCCAGCGCAATGCCGGCCAGCAGGGCCTGCAGCCAGTCACCCCGCACCAGGCCATGCACCGCCACCAGCGCCAGGCTGAGCGCCAGCGCCAGCAGCGCCAGGTAGCGCACCAGCGTCGCGGTCTGCAGCTGCAGCGGCGAGGGCTCGGCCCCCACCATGGCCAGCGCCGCGCCGATGCGGCCGATCTCGCTGCGCGCGCCGGTGGCCGAGACGCGCGCAACGGCGTGGCCCTGCACGATCAGCGTGCCGGCATACACCAGCGCAAGCTCGTCGCCGCCGGGCCGAACCCGGCTGCGTTCGCCCGATGCCGGCGCGGCGGCCGGCTCCGCGAGATCGGCCAGACCGGCCATTTCGCCCGCGCTCGCCGTCCGCTTGCCCACCGGCACCGCCTCGCCGGTCAACAGCGATTCGTCGCAGCGCAGGCCGTCGGCCGACACCAGCCAGGCATCGGCGGGAACCCGGTCGCCTTCACGCAGCAGCAGCAGGTCGCCACGGACGACATCGCGCCCGGCGATGCGTTGCGGGCGGCCGTCCCGCACGACCAGCGCACGCGGACTCGTCAGGTCGCGCAGCGCCTCGATCGCGCGTTCGGTGCGGCCCTCCTGGTACAGCGTCAAACCGAGCGTGACGACCACGAAGCCGAGCAGCGTCGAGCCTTCCTGCCAGTCGCCGAACACGAGGTACAGCGCCGCGGCCGCCAGCAGCAGCAGGAACATCGGCTCGCGCAGCGTGTCGGCGGCGATCGACAGCAGGGTCCTGCGCTGTCCGCCCGGCAGCTCGTTGGGGCCGTCCGCAGCGAGACGCGCGGCGGCCTGTTCCGCCGACAGGCCGGGTCCGGCACCGCCGGCCGCAGTGTTCGACCGGCGATCGGCGGCGGCGGTGTCGCTGGCCATCGTGGACATGCACCAGCCTACCGCAGCGACCGGTGCGCCACGCAGCGGCCGGGCCTGCGTGTTGCGCCGCCTCCTTGCCTCGACCCGGCTTGACCAGGCTCAACCTCCTGGCGTCGCGCCTGGCGATGATCACGAGAGCCCGGGCGGGTCGCGGGCAAGGAGTTGGACGATGGGCGCAGCTCGGCGGCCGGTCTTGATCGAGGCAGTGCGGCGGCGCTCGCGGCTGGGCGCAGGGCAGCGATGCGTGACGCGCTGATCCGCAAGTCCATCGCCGGCCTGCCGGTGCGGCCGAATTGGGTCGACAGCCCGGCGGCGCGCGCAGCCTTCTCGTGGCAGCGGTTGCGCGACGAGCTGGTGCCCGGCGGGGGCGAGGTGCTCAACATCGGCCAGCTGGCGGTCGACCGCCACGCCGAGGGCCCGCGCGCAGCACGCACCGCGCTGCGCCTGCTGGGTGCCGACGGTGGCGTGCAGGACCTGAGCTACGCCGACCTGAAGCGCCGCACCGACCGCTTCGCCAACGCGCTGGGCCGGCTGGGCATCGGGCCGGGCGACCGGCTGTTCGTGCTGGCCGGCCGCATCGCGCCGCTGTACATCGCGGTGCTCGGCGGCCTGAAGCAGGGCTGCGTCGTGACGCCGCTGTTCTCGGCCTTCGGCCCGGAGCCGATCGCCACCCGCATGGCGATCGGCCAGGCCAAGGTGCTGGTCACCACCGACGCGCTGTACCGGCGCAAGATCGCCGCCATCCGCGACCGGCTGCCCGATCTGCAGCAGGTGATCGTCGCCGATCGCGGTGATGCTCCGCCGCCCGGCACGCTGGATTTCGAAACGCTGCTGGCCGGCGCCAGCGACCAGCCACCGGAGATCCGCACCCGCGCCGACGACCCGGCGCTGCTGCACTTCACCAGCGGCACCACCGGCACGCCCAAGGGCGCGCTGCATGTGCACGAGGCGGTGCTGACGCACTACGCGACCGGCCGCCACGCGCTGGACCTGCACGATGACGACGTCTTCTGGTGCACCGCCGACCCCGGCTGGGTCACCGGCACCTCGTACGGCATCGTCGCGCCGCTGCTGCACGGCGTGACCAGCATCGTCGACGAGGCCGAGTTCGACGCCGAGCGCTGGTGGCGCACGCTGCACGAGCAGCAGGTCAGCGTCTGGTACACCGCGCCGACCGCGATCCGCATGCTGATGAAGGCCGGCCCGGCGCTGGCAAGGCAGTACGCCTACCCTAAGCTGCGCTTCATCGCCAGCGTCGGCGAACCGCTGAACCCGCAAGCCGTCTGGTGGGGCCAGCAAGTGCTCGGGCTGCCGATCCACGACAACTGGTGGCAGACCGAGACCGGCGGCATCATGATCGCCAACATCGCGGCGATGGACCTCAAGCCCGGCGCGATGGGCAAGCCATTGCCGGGCGTCGAGGCGGTGATCGTCCGGCGTGGCGAGGGCGGGGCGGTGGTGCCGGTCGACGCCCCCGACGTCGAGGGCGAACTGGCGCTGCGCGCCGGCTGGCCGGCCATGTTCCGCGGCTACCTGGGCCAGGACGAGCGCTACCGCAAGTGCTTCGCCGACGGCTGGTACTTGAGCGGCGACCTGGCGCGGCGCGATGCCGACGGCTACTACTGGTTCATCGGCCGCGCCGACGACGTGATCAAGTCGGCCGGCCACCTGATCGGCCCGTTCGAGGTCGAGAGCGTGCTGATGGAGCACCCGGCGGTGGCCGAGGCCGGCGTGATCGGCAAGCCCGATGCGATGGTCGGCGAAGTGGTCAAGGCCTTCGTGATGCTCAGGCAGGGCTTCGAGGCCTCGGAAGCGCTGCGCCGCGAGCTGCTGGGCCATGCCCGCAGCCGGCTGGGCGCCGCGGTCGCGCCGAAGGAGATCGACTTCGCCGCCGCGCTGCCGCACACCCGCAGCGGCAAGGTGATGCGCCGGCTGCTGAAGGCGCGCGAACTGGGCCTGCCCGAGGGCGACACCTCGACGCTGGAGAGTGGCGGATGAGTCTCGACCCTGACTCCTGGCCGCGCGACCAGGCGCTGGCCCGGCTGCACGACATGCTGCGCATCCGCCGGCTCGAGGAGCGCTGCGCGCAGCTCTACGGCGAGCAGAAGATCCGCGGCTTCCTGCACCTGGCGATCGGCGAGGAGGCGGTCGCCGCCGGCGTGCTGCCGCACCTGCAGCCGCAGGACAAGGTGGTGGCCACCTACCGCGAGCATGGCCATGCGCTGCTGCGCGGCGTGACGATGAACACGATCATGGCCGAGATGTACGGCAAGCAGGAAGGCTGCTCGCGCGGCCGCGGCGGGTCGATGCACCTGTTCGACCGGGCGACGAACTTCTTCGGCGGCAACGCGATCGTCGGCGGCGGCCTGCCGCTGGCCGCCGGGCTGGCGCTGGCCGACCGGCAGCTCGGCCGCGAGGGCTGCGTCAGCGCCTGCTTCTTCGGCGAGGGCGCGGTGGCCGAGGGCGCGTTCCACGAATCGCTGAACCTGGCCTCGCTGTGGCGGCTGCCGGTGCTGTTCGTCTGCGAGAACAACCTGTACGCGATGGGCAGCGCGCTCGCCCGCACCCAGGGCGACATCGACCTGGTCGCCAAGGCGAAGAGCCTCGGCGTGCCCGGCGCCCAGATCAACGGCATGAGCCTGCCGGCGGTGCATGAGGCGGCGCGCCTGGCGGTGGCGCAGGTCAGGGCGCAGCAGACGCCGTTCTTCATCGAGCTGCACACCTACCGCTTCCGTGCGCATTCGATGTTCGACCCCGAGCTGTACCGCGACAAGGACGAGGTCGAGCGCTGGAAGCAGCACGACCCGATCGCCCACTTCGCCGGGCTGCTGAAGGCCGCAGCGCTGGCGAGCGATACCGAGGTCCAGGCGCTGGACCGGCGGGCGCTGCAGGAGGTCGAGGCGGCGGTGCAGTTCGCCGAGGCCGGCAGCTGGGAGCCGGTGACCGACCTGCTGCGCGACGTGGTGGCCGCAGCATGACCGCCACCACCTACCGCGACGCGCTGCGCGAGGCCCACCGCGAGGCGCTGCAGCGCGACCCGCGGGTGCTGCTGATGGGCGAGGACGTCGGCCGCTACGGCGGCAGCTACGCGGTCAGCAAGGGGCTGCTGGCCGAGTTCGGCGAGGCGCGCATCCGCGACACGCCGCTGTCCGAGCTGGGCTTCGTCGGTGCCGGCATCGGCGCGGCGCTGGGCGGCCTGCGGCCGATCGTCGAGATCATGACGGTGAACTTCAGCCTGCTGGCGCTGGATGCGATCGTCAACACCGCGGCGCTGTACCGCCACATGTCGGGCGGGCAGTTCCACGTGCCGGTGGTCATCCGCATGGCCAGCGGCGCCGGCCGGCAACTGGCGGCGCAGCATTCGCACAGCCTGGAGAACTGGTACGCCCATGTGCCGGGGCTGCGCGTGCTGGCGCCGGCCACCGTCGCCGACGCGCGTGGCATGCTGTGGCCGGCGCTGCAGGACCCCGACCCGGTGCTGATCTTCGAGCATGCCCAGCTCTACAACCTGGCCGGCGAGCTGCCGGACGAGGTGCCGTCGGACATCGCCCATGCCGCGGTGCGGCGCGAGGGCAGCGAGCTGTCGCTGATCACCTACGGCGGCAGCCTGCCGAAGGCGCTGGACGCCGCGGCGGCGCTGGCCGCCGACGGCATCTCGGCCGAGGTGATCGACCTGCGCGTGCTGCGGCCGCTGGACGACGCGACGATCATGGCCTCGATCGCGAAGACGCGGCGCGCGCTGGTCGTCGACGAAGGCTGGCGCAGCGGCAGCCTGGCCGGCGAGGTGATCGCGCGCATCGTCGAGCAGGTGTTCTTCGAGCTCGATGCGCCGCCGGCGCGGGTCTGCAGCGAGGAGCTGCCGGTGCCCTATGCCAGGCACCTGGAAGAGGCCGCGCTGCCGCAGGTGACCAAGATCGTCGCCGCGGCGAAGCGCCTGCTCGGTCGGCCGGATGTTTGAATTCAAGCTGCCGTCGCTGGGCTCGGACATGGACAGCGGCACGCTGCTCGAATGGCGGGTCGCGCCCGGCGAGGAGGTCCGCAAGGGCGACGTGCTGGCGGTCGTCGACACCAGCAAGGCGGCGGTCGACGTCGAGACCTGGGTCGACGGCCGGGTGCTGCGGCTGGTCACCGAGGTCGGCCAGACGGTGCCGGTGGGCAGCGTGATGGCGCTGCTGCTGGCGCCCGGTGAGGTGCCGCCCGAGCACCTGCCGACCCAGCCCGTCGCAGCGGCCGTTCCCGTGGCCGGCGCCGCGCCGGCCGGGCAGCCGGCGCCCTCCCGCGCCCCGGTGGCTTCGGCGCACGGGGGTTCGCGCGCCCGCGTGACCCCGGTCGCCCGGCGGCGCGCTGCGGCGCTCGGCCTGCCGCTGGACGCGCTGCAGGGCAGCGGCCCCGACGGCACGATCACGCTGGACGACGTCGAGCGGGCCGGCCGATCGGCCATGCCTCCGGCGCCGCCGCCCCCGGCTGTCCCGCCAACCGCCGCCGACCGCGCTGCGGCGATGCGGCAGGCGATCGCCGCCGCGATGGCAAGGTCCAAGCGCGAGATCCCGCACTACTACCTGGCACAGCAGGTCCCGATGCGCGCGGCGCTCGACTGGCTGCAGGCCTTCAATGCCGAGCGTCCGGTGACGCAGCGCCTGCTGCCGGCGGTGCTGCTGATCAAGGCGGTGGCGCTGGCGCTGCGCGAGGTGCCCGAGATCAACGGCCTGTTCGTCGACGGCGCGTTCCGGCCGGCGCCGACGGCGCATGTCGGCGTCGCGATCTCGCTGCGCCAGGGCGGCCTGGTCGCGCCGGCGCTGCACGATGTGGCGGCCCAGCCGCTGGACCGGCTGATGGCCGCGCTGGCCGACCTGGTGCGGCGCGCCCGCGCCGGCAGCCTGCGCAGCTCGGAGATGGCCGACCCGACGATCACCGTGACCAACCTGGGCGAGACCGGTGCCGACGAAGTCTTCGGCGTGATCTACCCGCCGCAGGTCGCGCTGGTCGGCTTCGGCCGCATCGCCGAGCGGCCCTGGGTCGAGGACGGCCGGCTCGTCGTGATGCCGACGCTGCAGGCCAGCCTGGCCGCCGACCACCGCGCCAGCGACGGCCACCGCGGCGCGGTCTTCCTCGCCCGGCTGGGCTCGCTGCTGCAGCAGCCCGACCGGCTGGCCGAAGCCGCCGACCCGAAAGGATGACGATGACCGATGCCGGGATCCTGGCCGGCGTGCTGGACACGCTGGCGGCTATCGCCCCCGAGGTGGCGGGCGGCGAGTTGGTGGCCGACCGCGCGCTGCGCCAGCAGGTCGACCTCGATTCGATGGACTGGCTGAACTTCCTGATCGGCCTGCACCAGCGCTTCGGCGTCGACATCCCCGAGGCCGACTACGCCAAGCTGGTCGACCTGCGCACGATCGTCGACTACCTGGCGGCGCGGTCGGCGAAGCCGGCCGGCTGAAGCCCTGGCCCGGCCGCCGATCAGTCGGCGGCGCCGACCAGCAGCGTGGCCTGCCGCGGCCGGCCGCTGGCATCGTGCGCCGCCTGCAGGCCGTACGGCAGCACCAGCAGATCGGCCGGGCCGGACAGCGTCCAGGCCGCGCCGGCGCGCACCGGCTGGCGCTGGATCCGCGCGCCCAGCACCTGGGCCAGCCGGGTGGCCAGCTGCACCGCCTGGGTGCCGGCGGGGCTGCCATCGTCGACCGCCACGACGGTGCGGCAGGGCGGACGCTGCTCGGTCAGCGCGAACTGCGGCGCCGCGCCGGCCAGCATCAGCAGATCGCACTGCGGCATCAGCGTGCGCGCCGCATCGGCCAGCCTGCCGCGCATCACCCGCATCGACCAGTGCACCGCCCGCTGCAGCGAGGCCTGTTCGGCCAGCACCCGCAGGCGGTCGGCCTCGAGGCGCCAGGCCTGCTCGACGTCCAGCGGCGCCAGCGGCGCCCAGTGCGCGCTGGCGGCGGCCAGCACCTGGGTGACGGGCAGCGCCGCGGCGGCCAGCGCCGCAGCATTCTCGACGTAGACCACCTGCAGCTCGCGCTGCACCAGCTGCGCCAGCGCCGACGAGATCGCCAGCGCGGCCCGCGCGGCGCGGGCGTCGTCGACCAGCGTCAGCACCTGCGAACGCTGCGCCGGCGCGGCCGCGTTCATGGCTTGTCCCCGTTGTGGTTGTCACCGGCGCTGCGCGGCGCGCCCCGCCCGCGGTGCCTGACGGCCAGCGGCTCGCCGCGCTGCAGCTGGGCAAACTGCTGCAGGCGCCGCGCGATGCGGCCGTTGACGGTCTCGTTCGACGGCCGGTCGGGGCTGCCGGCGGGCAAGCCGGTCAGCACCGCCAGCGCATCGTCGACGGTGGCCACCGCATGCAGGCCGAAGCGGCCGGCGGCCACCGCCGCGATCACGTCCTCGCGCAGCATCAGGTGGGCCACGTTGGCCTGCGGCAGCACCACGCCGTGGCTGCCGTCCAGGCCGCGGGCGGCGCAGATGTCGAAGAAGCCCTCGACCTTCTCGTTGATGCCGCCGATCGCCTGCACGTCGCCGAGCTGGTTGACCGAGCCGGTCACTGCCAGGCACTGGCACAGCGGCACGTCGGCGATCGACGACAGCAGCGCGACCAGCTCGGCCAGCGACGCGCTGTCGCCCTCGACGAGGCCGTAGGTCTGCTCGAACACCAGGCTGCCGGTGATCGAATGCGGCTGCAAGCGCGAATAGCGCGCCGCCAGGAACGACGACAGGATCATCACCCCCTTGGCCTGCAGCGGGCCGCTGAGCGCCGCGTCGCGCTGCACGTCGACCACCTGGCCCTGGCCCAGCCGCGTCGTCGCGGTGATGCGCATCGGCGCGCCGAAGCGCTCGCCGTTGTACTCGAACACGCTCAAGGCATTGACCTGGCCGGTGCGCTGGCCGCTGGTGGCGATCATCACGATGTCGCGCAGCGTCGTCTCGCGCAGCCGTTCGTCGATGCGGCCTGCCCGCGCGCGCCGTGCGGTGATCGCGGCCTGCACGTCGGCGGCCTCGATCCGCGCCGCCTCGGGGCCCGGGGCGCGGCCACGCGCGACGTGGTCGGCCTCGTGCAGCAGGTCGAGCAGCGGCCGCACCTGCGCGCTCAGCCGGGTGCCGTCCTCGGCCAGCCGGGCGCCGTGCTCGAGCGTGCGGGCCAGCGCGCCGGCAGTGGCCGGCAGCAGGCCGCGCTGCCTGGCCTGCGCCGCCAGCGAGCGGGCCAGCGCGCGCTCGGTGTCGGCACCGCGCGGCATGTCGCTGCCCAGGTCGGCGACGACGCGGAACAGCGCGTCGAACTCCTCGTCGTAGGCCTGCAGCAGCGCGCAGAGATGGCGGTCGCCGACCAGCACCACCTGCAGCTTCAGCGGGATGGCCTCGGGTTCGAGCTGCACGGTGGCGATCACGCCGACCAGCTCGGCCATCGACTCGATGCGGATCTCGCCGCGCTGCAGCGCGCGCTTGAGCGTCTGCCAGGCGAAGGGCTGGGTCAGCAGCTTCAGCGCGTCGATCAGCAGGAAGCCGCCGTTGGCCTGGTGCAGCAGCCCGCCCTTGATCAGCCGGAAGTCGGTGACCAGCATGCCGAAGCGCGCGGTGTGGTCGACCCGGCCGACCAGGTTGGGGTGCGAGGGCAGGTCGGCCTCTACCACCGGTGCATGCTGGCTGGCGCTGGCGTCGAGCACCAGGTTGACCTCGTAGCGGGCCAGCGCGTCGCCGGCCTCGGCATTGGCGGCCTCGTCCTCGCGCGGGCGGAAGTCCTCGGCATGCTCGATCACGTCGGCGCTGACCGCGCCGAGGTAGGCGGCGACCTTGGGCAGGTCGGCGTAGCGCGCCTGCAGGTCGTCGATCGCATGGCCGACGGCCAGCCGGGTCATCGCGCGGTTCAGCTCGCGGACGCGGTCGGCATGCTCCTTGCGCAGCCGCATCGACGAGCGCAGCACCTTCAGCAGCTGCTCCTGCACCTCGGTCATCGCCTTCTTCAGCGCCTCGCGATCGGCCTCGGGCAGCGCCTCGAAGACCTCGGTGGGCATCACCTCGCCGTCCTTCTGCGGCGTCACGGTGATGCCCATCGGCGTGCGCACCAGCGCCAGCCCGCGCTGCTGGGCCTCGCGGGCGACGCTGCCGAAGGCCTGGTCGGCGCGCTCCTTCAGGTCGGCGTTGATGCGCTCGACCTCGGTGGCGTATTCCTCCGACTCGAACATGCCGGGGATCATCGTGCGCAGGTCGCGCACCAGCGCCTGCATGTCGGCCTTCAGCTGGGCGCCGCGGCCGGCCGGCAGTTCCAGCGCCAGCGGCTTGTGCGGCTGCGCGAAGTTGTTGACGTAGACCCAGTCGCTGCGGGTGCCGCCGTCGGCCTTCATTTGCGCGGCGATCGCCTGCCGCACCAGCGTGCGCCGGCCGGTGCCGGGCGGGCCCATCACGAACAGGTGGTGGCCGGCGTGGCGCATTGCGACGCCGAACTCCAGCGCCTCGACCGCGCGCCGCTGGCCGACGATCGACGCGGTGCCGGCCAGCGCCTCCAGGTCGCCGAGATCGAGCGAGTCCGGGTCGCAGCGGCTGATCAGTTCATGCGGGGCGAGGGTGCGTGCGGCCATGGGCTCCAGGGGTCGGATCGGGCTGCTGCCAGGTCAGCCACCTTACGACCCAGTGTGCCGGCGCGCTTGTCCTGGCGCAATGCGCGATCACCTCGCGCGCGCGCTGCCGGCGTGGCGGCCGGTGCCGCGGCTGATCAGCGCATCGCCGGGCAGCAGCTGGCCGGGCTGGATCTCCGGCAGGCGCTCCAGGCGCTGGTAGATCGGCGCGAAATCGATGCGCGCCAGTTCCAGCAGCTCCTCGAGGTCGCGGATCACGAAGTAGCTTTCCTGGAAGTCGTCGATGCGGTAGAGCGTTCGCATCACCCGCTCGAGGTCGAAGCCGATGCGGTTCGGCGACGGGTCGTCGATCGCGAACAGGCTCTCGGCATACGACGAGGCGATGCCGGCGCCGTAGATGCGCAGGCCGCCGTGCTGCTGCAGCAGGCCGAACTCGACCGTGTACCAGTAGACCCGCGCCAGCTGGTGCAGCTTGCCCAGCCGCTGCGCCTTCAACCCGCCTTCGCCGTAGGCCTGGATGAAGTCGGCGATGACCGGGTTCATCAGCATCGGCACATGGCCGAACACGTCGTGGAAGACATCCGGCTCCTCCAGGTAGTCCAGCTCCTCGGGGCGGCGGATGAACTGGCCCGACGGAAAGCGCCGGTGGGCCAGGTGCTCGAAGAACACCTCGTCGGGCACCAGGCCGGGCACCGCGACGACCTGCCAGCCGGTGGTCTTCATCAGCACATCGCTCAGGCGGCGGAAGTCGGGGATCTGGTCGGCGCCTATCGGCAGCGCCTGCATGCCATGGACGAACTCGTCGCAGGCGCGGCCCGGCAGCAGCCGGGTCTGGCGCTCGAACAGGGTCTTCCAGACCGCATGCTCGGCGGCGCTGTAGTGCTCCCAGCCCTGGTCTATCGTCCAGTCGGCGCGCTGGGGCGGCGCCGCATCGGCGGCCGCGGCGCCGTGCTTGGTGCTTTCGGTCGATGGGCTTTGCACGGTCGGTCCTCCTGGACTCATGGACGCTCAGGCGGTCAGGCGGCGATGGATCTCGTCGGCCTGGCGCGCCAGTTCGATGTCGAGTGGGGTCAGGCCACCGGCGTCGTGGGTGGTCAGCACGATGTCGACCCGGTTGTAGACGTTGCTCCACTCGGGATGGTGGTTCATGCGCTCGGCCACCAGCGCCAGCTGCGCCATGAAGCCGAAGGCCTCGACGAAGTCGTCGAAGACGAACTGCCGGGCGATGGCGTCGCGCCGGGCGTCGTGCCGCCATTGCGGCAGCGCAGCGCGCTGGGCGACGGATTCGTCGGGGCTGAAGCGTCGGGCCATCGTGCGTCTCCTCCAGTGGGTCTCGTCAGCTTCTCGCCGCCAGCACCGTGCCGGCACAGTCGCCGAAACCGATGCGGCGTGCGCCGGGCCGTTCGCAGTGGGCGCGCAGGATCACGCTGTCGCCGTCCTCGAGGAAGGCCCGGGTCTCGCCGTTGGCCAGCGCCAGCGGCTGGCGGCCGCCGCGGCTCAGTTCGAGCAGCGAGCCGGCCTGCCCCGGGCCGGGGCCCGAGATCGTGCCCGAGCCGAACAGGTCGCCGCTGCCGAGGTTGCAGCCGTTGACGCTGTGGTGCGCCACCAGCTGGGCGATCGCCCAGTAGGCATCGCGGAAGTTCGACGCCGACAGCCTTTCGGCAGGCCGGCCAGCCTCGCGCATCGCCGCAGTCTGCAGCCAGACTTCGAGCGTGATGTCGACCATGCCCGCTTCGCGCACGGCCGGCGCGTCGAGGTAGGGCAGCGGCTGCGGATCACCCGCAGGCCGCTCGAACGGCGCGCGGAACGGCGCCAGCGCCTCCAGCGTGACGATCCACGGCGACAAGGTGGTCGCGAAGTTCTTTGCCAGGAACGGGCCCAGCGGCTGGTATTCCCAGGCCTGCACGTCGCGTGCGCTCCAGTCGTTGAGCAGGCCGACGCCGAACACATGGTCCTCGCCTTCGGCGACCGGCACCGGCTCGCCGAGCGCATTGCCGCGGCCGATGAAGATGCCCAGCTCCAGCTCGTAGTCGAGCCGGGCGGTCGGCGCCAGCACCGGTGCCGCCGCGCCGGCGGCCACCAGCTGGGCCCTGGGCCGGTGGAAGGGCTGGCCGCTGGCGATGATCGAGCTGCTGCGGCCGTGGTAGCCGATCGGCACCCACTTGTAGTTCGGCAGCAGCGGGTTGTCGGGACGGAACAGCTGGCCGACCGTCGTCGCATGGTGGATGCCGGTGTAGAAGTCGGTGTAGTCGCCGATCGTGCAGGGCAGGCCCAGCTCGACCTCGCGCTGCGCCAGCATCGCCTCGGCGAAGCGGCCGCGCTCGGCGCTGCCGTCGCGCAGGCCGCGCGACAGCGCCAGCCGCAGCGCCCGTCGCGCGGCCGCGGTTCCGGCCATCAGCCGGTGCATGTCCTGGTGGCCGATCAGCCCGGCCGCTTCGAGGTCGAGCACCTGGTCGCCGATCGCCACGCCGATGCGCCAATCCAGCCCGGGCCCGCGGCGGAAGCGGCCGAACGGCAGGTTCTGGATCGGAAAGTCGGTCGCCGGGTGGTTGGCCGATTCGACCCAGCAGGCCAGTGCCGGGTCGTGGGTCTCGTCGAGTTCAGGACGGCTCATGCGCCAGCTCCTTCGCATGCAGGAACGCGGCATGCCGCGGCGCCCGCCTGGTGCGCGACCATTCGGTGAGCATGTCCCACTTGACCGCGTCGAGCCTGGCGTGGATCGCCGCGGCGTCGGGATCGGGGCAGGCCAGCTCGACCCGGTGGCCGTTCGGATCGAAGAAGTAGATCGAGTGGAAGGCGCCGTGGTCGGTGACGCCCAGCACCGGCACGCCCTGCGATTCGAGGTGGGCCTTGAAGGCCAGCAGCTCGGCCCGGTCCTTCACCTGGAACGCGATGTGCTGCACCCATTCGGGCGTGTTCGGGTCGCGGCCCATCGGGGCCTGCGTCGGCAGCTCGAAGAAGGCCAGCACGTTGCCTCCGCCGGCGTCGAGGAACACGTGCATGTACGGATCGGGCGCCTTGGTCGACGGCACCTCGTCCTCGGCGATAGCCAGCACGAAATCCATCTTCAGCATCTGGCCGTACCAGCGCACGGTCTCTTCGGCGTCCTTGCAGCGGTAGGCCACGTGGTGGATGCGGTCGATCTTCATCGTTGCAGTCCCCGCGCCATCAGGCCGTGGCCAGCACGCCGCGGCGCACCTGGTCGCGCTCGATCGACTCGAACAGCGCCTTGAAGTTGCCCTCGCCGAAGCCGTCGTCGCCCCGGCGCTGGATGAACTCGAAGAACACCGGCCCGAGCAGCGTGCCCGAGAAGATCTGCAGCAGCAGCCGCGGCTTGCCGCCGGCGGTGGAACCGTCGACCAGGATGCCGCGGGCCTGCAGCTCGCTGACCGGCTGGCCGTGGCCCGGCAGGCGTTCTTCGAGCATCTCGTAGTAGGCGTCGTTGGGTGCCGTCATCAGCGGGATTCCGGCCAGCTGCAGCCTGTCGACGGTGGCCAGGATGTCGTCGGTCAGCAGCGCGACATGCTGGATGCCCTCGCCGTTGAACTGCATCAGGAACTCCTCGATCTGGCCGCTGCCCTTCTTCGATTCCTCGTTCAGCGGGATGCGGATCTTGCCGTCGGGCGCGGTCATCGCCTTGCTGGTCAGCCCGGTGTACTCGCCCTGGATGTCGAAGTAGCGGATCTCGCGGAAGTTGAACAGCTTCTCGTAGAAGCCGGCCCAGTAGGCCATGCGGCCGCGGTAGACGTTGTGCGTCAGGTGGTCGATCAGCTTCAGGCCGTGGCCCTCGGGGTGGCGCTCGGTGCCGCCGACCCATTCGAAGTCGATGTCGTAGATCGAGCGGCCGGCCTCGAAGCGGTCGATCAGGTACAGCGGCGCACCGCCGATGCCCTTGATCGCCGGCAGGCGCAGCTCCATCGGGCCGGTCGGGATCTCGACCGGCTGGGCGCCCAGTTCCAGCGCGCGGGCATAGGCCTGGTGCGAGTCCCTCACGCGGAAGGCCAGGCCGCAGGCCGACGGCCCGTGCTCGGCCGCGAAGTACGCGGCCAGGCTCCTGGGCTCGTTGTTGACGATGAAGTTGATGCCGCCCTGGCGGTACAGCAGCACGTTCTTCGAGCGGTGGCGGGCCACCAGCTCGAAGCCCATGGTCTCGAACAGCGGCTCCAGCACGCCGGGCGCCGGCGACGCGAACTCGACGAATTCGAAGCCCATCAGGCCCATCGGGTTGTCGAACAGATCGGACATGGCTTGCTTGCTCCTGGTTGGCGGGTCAGACGAGTTGGTCGAGGGCGATCTCGAACGCGGTGCTGGCGATGCGCTGGTGGCCGGTCGAGCGGTCGTGGCAGCGCTGCAGCGCGTTGGCGATCGTGCTGGAGACATCGCCGAAGATCGCCTCGTCGGAGATCTCGACGTCGCGGCCCATCAGGTAGGCGAAGGCGCGCGCCATGCCGCAGTTGGCGATGAAGTCGGGGATCACCGCGACCTTGCGGTCGGCGTGCTCGTAGATCGGGCCGTAGAAGATCTCCTGGTCGGCAAACGGCACGTTGGCGCCGCTGGACACGACTTCGAGACCGTTGGCGACCAGCTGGTCGACCTGGTGCTGCGTCACCAGCCGCGACGCCGCGCAGGGCAGGAAGACCTCGGCGCCGAGGGTCCAGATCTGCCGGTCGATCTCGTCGAAGGACAGCATCTTCGGCGCGTTCAGCGCATTGCCGTTCTTGCCAAGGAACAGGGCGCGGATCTGCTCGAACGTGAAGCCTTCCTTGTTCAGCAGGCCGCCGTTGCGGTCGATGATGCCGACCACGCGGGCACCGGCCTGGGCCAGGTAGTAGGCGGCGGCCGAGCCGACGTTGCCCCAGCCCTGCACGATCACGCGCTTGCCGCTGACGCTGCCGCCATAGATGCCGTAATAGTGCAGCACCGATTCGGCGACGCCCCAGCCGGTGATCAGGTCGGCGACCAGGTACTTGCGGGCCATGTCGGGCGTGTAGCGCGGGTCCTCGACGACCTTGGCCACGCCCATGCGCAGCTGGCCGACCTTCTGGATGCGCTCGCTCTCGCTGGGCTGGAAGTGGCCGTTGACCACGCCTTCCTGCGGGTGCCACAGGCCGTAGCTCTCGGTGATCGGGATCACTTCATGCACCTCGTCGACGTTGAGGTCGCCACCGGTGCCATAGTACGTCTTCAGCAGCGGCGTGACCGCCTTGTACCAGCGGCGCAGCACGCCGTCCTTGCGCGGGTCGGCCGGGTCGAAGTCGATGCCCGACTTGGCGCCGCCGATCGCCGGCCCGGAGACCGAGAATTTCACTTCCATCGTCTTGGCCAGCGATTCGACCTCGCGCCGGTCCAGGCCCTTGCGCATGCGGGTGCCGCCGCCGGCAGCACCGCCGCGCAGCGAGTTGATGACGACCCAGCCCTTGGCCGGGGTCTCGGAATCGTGCCATTCGAAGACAACCTCGGGGGCCTTGGTCTCGAAGCGGGTGAGCAGTTCAATCATCGGAGTCTTTCGGTATTGGGGTGTTCGCGGCCGGCAGGCCGCTTCGGAATTCATGCTGGAGCCCCCGCTCGGAGGGGGCTCGGGGGAGTCGTGCGGACAGCGCAAGCTGTTGCTGGCTAGGCCAGCAACAACTTGTCGTCGTCGAGCTTCTCGCCGCGGGTCTTTTCGAACATGTGCAGCAGGTCTTCGACGCTGAGGCCCTTGCGCTCGGG
Source organism: Burkholderiaceae bacterium (assembly GCA_016790515.1). Taxonomy (GTDB): domain Bacteria; phylum Pseudomonadota; class Gammaproteobacteria; order Burkholderiales; family Burkholderiaceae_C; genus Pseudaquabacterium. Next base: position 78,098 of record JAEUOY010000077.1, read on the forward strand.
GCCCGACACGTCGAGGATCACGCGGCCTTCGTGCAGCATCACGGTGCGGCTGCCGTAGTCCAGCGCCTGGCGCATCGAATGGGTGACCATCATCGCGGTCAGCTTCGCGCCTTCGACGATGCGGGCGGTCAGCTCGAGCACGAAGGCGGCGGTCTTCGGATCGAGCGCCGCGGTGTGCTCGTCGAGCAGCAGGATGCGCGAGGGCTGCAGCGAGGCCATCAGCAGGCTCACCGCCTGGCGCTGGCCGCCCGACAGCAGGCCGATGCGGTCGGCCAGCCGGTTCTCCAGCCCCAGCTTCAGGATCGCCAGCTTCTCGCGGAACAGCTCGCGCAGCGGCCGGGTCACCGCGAAGCCGAAGCCCCGGCCCGCGCCGCGCTTGTAGGCCAGCGCCATGTTCTCCTCGATCGTCAGGCTCTCGCAGGTGCCGGCCATCGGGTCCTGGAACACGCGGGCGACCAGCCCGGCGCGCTGCGCCGCGGGCATCTTCGTGACGTCGGTCTGGTCGATGTGCAGGCTGCCGCGGTCGACGATCAGGTCACCGCTGACGGCGTTCAGGAAGGTCGACTTGCCGGCACCGTTGGAGCCGATCACGGTGACGAACTGGCCGGTCGGGATCTCCAGGTCGAGACCGCGCAGGACGCGGTTCTCGATCGGCGTGCCGGGGTTGAAGGTCATCTCGAGGTTCTGGGCGCGCAACATCAGCGGGCCTCCTTCTGCTGGGCGTTGACGGGAAGGGCCTTGGGCGCCTTGGCGGCGAACAGGCCGGCGAGCTTGCGCTTGTAGCCGGGCACCAGCAGGGCCAGTGCGACGAGCATCGCGGTGACCAGGTTCAGGTCCTGCGCCTGCAGGCCCATGAAGTCGGTGTTCAGCGCCGCGGCGATGAAGAAGCGGTAGAGCACCGCGCCGAGCACGCAGGCCAGCGTCGTGATCACCAGGCTGCGTGCCGGCATCAGCGTCTCGCCGATGATCACCGCGGCCAGGCCGATGACGATCGTGCCGACGCCCATCGAGATGTCGGCGCCGCCCTGGCTCTGCGCGAACAGCGCACCGGCCAGCGCGACCAGCGCGTTCGACAGCGCCAGCCCGAGGATGGTCTGGCGATCGGTCGAGATGCCCTGGGCGCGGGCCATGCGCGGGTTGCCGCCGGTGGCGCGCATCGCCAGGCCGGCCTCGGAGGCGAAGAACAGGTCGATCAGCAGCTTGGCGACGACCACGACACCCAGCAGCACCAGCGGCTTGAGCCAGTACTCGGGCAGGCCGTCGACGGTGAACAGCGTGAAGACCGTGGCGTCGTTGATCAGCGCGACGTTGGGCTTGCCCATCACGCGCAGGTTGATCGAGTACAGCGCGATCATCACCAGGATGCTGGCCAGCAGCTGCATGATCTTCAGGCTGACGTTGAGCCAGGCGGTCAGCGCACCGGCCGCGGCGCCGGCCGCGACGGCCGCCGCGGTGGCCAGCAGGGGGTCGACGCCGGCGACGATCAGCGCCGCGGCGACGGCGCCGCCGAGCGGAAAGCTGCCGTCGACCGTCAGGTCGGGGAAGTTGATGACGCGGAACGAGAGGTACACGCCGAGCGCGACCAGGCCGAAGATCAGGCCGATCTCGAGTGCGCCGAGCGACGCGATGAGGGACATGGGTGGGGGTTCCAGGCAGGTTCGGGCAACGGCACCCCCACCGCGCCGCGCCAGGGGCGCCGCGGGTCGGGATGCGGTGGGGGGTGGCGCCGAATCAGGCGCCGGCGGCGATCGGGCTCAGCGGACGACGACCTTGGCCGACTTGACCAGCTCGTCGCTCAGCGCAATGCCCTGCTTCTGCGCCGCGGCCGGGTTGACGTGCAGCTCGAAGGTGGTGCTGACCTGCGAGGGCATCTTGCCGGCGCTCTCGCCGTTGAGGATGCGCACCACCAGCTTGCCGGTCTGGCGGCCCAGGTCGTAGTAGTTCAGGCCCAGCGCCGCGACGGCGCCGCGCTTGACGGCGTCGGTGTCGGCGGCGACGACCGGCAGCTTGGCCTGCTGGGCGACCTTGACGATGCCCTCGAAGGCCGACATCACGTTGTTGTCGGTCGGCGCGTAGATCACGTCGGCCTTGCCGACCAGGCTCTGCGCGGCGCTGGGCACGTCGACGGTGCGGGCGGCGGCGGCCTCGACCAGCGTCAGGCCGGCGGCAGCGCAGGCCTTCTTCAGCGCCTCGACGATGGCCACCGAGTTGGCTTCGCCCGGGCTGTAGATCACGCCGACGCGCTTGGCGGCCGGGGCGACCTTCTTGATCAGCTCGAGGTGCTTTTCCAGCGGCGACAGGTCGGACACGCCGGTGACGTTGCTGCCCGAGGCGTCCCAGGTCTTGACCAGCTTGGCGGCGACCGGGTCGGTGACGGCGCTGTAGACCACCGGGATGTCCTTGGTCGCGGCGACGACGGCCTGCGCCGACGGCGTGGCGATCGCGACGATCACGTCGGGCCTGGCGCCGACGTACTTGCGGGCGATCTGCGCCGCGGTGCCGGTGTTGCCCTGGGCGCTCTGGTACTCGAACTTCAGGTTCTTGCCGGCTTCGTAGCCGGCGGCCTTCAGCTCGTCCTTGACGCCGTCGCGGGCGGCGTCGAGCGCCGGGTGCTCGACGATCGCGGTCAGCGCGACCGACTTCTCGGCGGCGGCGGTGAAGGCCGGGGCGGCGGCGGCGACCAGCGCGGCGGCGACGAGGCTGGCCAGGGCGGCACGGCGGGGGCTGAACGGGCGGGTGGGCATGTCTTGCGATCCTGGTGGGATGGTTCTCGAGGCAGCCGTGGCGGGGATGGTGCCTGGGCTGGAAGGGGGGGCCGAGACTTGATCTCGGACAAGCGAAACTTTATCGGCCGGAGCCCCAAATTTCATTGCGTAACATCGCCGGGTGAACCCCTGTTCCCGCAATCCGCTTGCATCGGGTGGCGCATCGAGGAGATAAACGTGTACGAGATTGATCTGGATCGAATCGACCGGCGCATCCTCGACCACCTGCAGGGCAACGCCCGGGCATCGAACCTCGAACTGGCCGAGGCCGCCAGCCTGTCGCCGGCGCAGTGCCATCGCCGCCACCGCCGGCTGGAGGAGGCCGGCTTCATCGCCCGCTACGAGACGCGGCTGAATGCCGCGCGCATCGGGCTGACGGTGGTGGCCTTCATCCATGTCTCGATGGAGCGCGGCCATGTGCGCGAACTGCAGAAGTTCAAGGACCTGCTGGCCAGCCTGGTCGAGGTGCAGGAGTGCTACGCCGTCACCGGCGACTTCGACTACGTGCTGAAGGTCGTCGCGCGCGACCTGCCGGCGCTGTCGCGCTTCCTGATGGACACGCTGATGCGGCTGCCCGGCGTCGCCGCGGTGCGCTCCAGCGTCTGCATGGAGGAGATCAAGTGCACCAGCGCGCTGCCGCTGCCGGCCTGACCGTCCCGCGCAGTGCCTGAGCGCGCGCCGGGCCGCGTCACATCATGCCGGCCAGCCGCAGCGCCAGCATGGTCCGGCGCTGCAGATGCAGTTCCTCGGGCCCGCTGGCGGTGGCCAGCTGCATGCGCTCGAGCATCGGCAGGATGCCGGCAGGGGGCTGCGCCGGCAGTTGCCGCGCCAGCGCGGCCAGTTCGGCGGGATCCTTCAGCGCGACAGCCGACTTCAGGGCCTTCAGCGCCGCGGCCAGCGCCATCTCGACACGGCTGAACTCCGAGCCGAACGGGAAGGGCGGAAAGCTGCCATCGCGCTTGAAGCCCTCGAGCGCCTCGGTCAGGCGTTCGGGCGTGTTCCGGCGCCACGCGTCGGGGATGACGAAGCCCACCGGCAGCTTCTGGTGGCGCTTGGCCTCGGCCAGCAACTCGTCCTGGAAGCGCGAGTCGGTCACCGCGAGCATGGCCATGATCACCTCCTGATCGCTCTTGCCGCGCAGGTCGGCGATGCCGTATTCGGTGACCACCAGGTCACGCAGGTGACGCGGGATCGTGACGTGGCCGTAGTTGTAGACGATGTTCGACAGCACCCGGTCGCCCTCGTGGCGGGTGCTCTTGACCATCATCACCAGCCGGGCATCGGGCAGCGCATGGGCCATCGCCACGAAGTTGTACTGGCCGCCCACGCCCGAGACCACCCAGCCGTCGTCGTAGCCGTCGGACACCAGGTTGCCGAGCAGCGTCGCCTTCATCGCGGTGTTGCAGAAGCGTCCGTCCTTGCGCTGCAGTGCGCGCAGGCGCTCCTCGCCGTACAGCTGGTTGGCCACCTCGACGCCGGTCATCTCGAACAGCCGGCGCTCCTGTTCCGGCATGTCGCGCAGCGTCTGGTAGAAGTCATTGGGGCCGATGAAGAAGCCACCGGTCAGCACCACGCCGTTCTTCAGCGCCGGTCCCAGGCAGCGCGCCAGGCGTTGGCGGTTCGCCGGGCGGTCGATCAGCGCGCTGAAGCGCTCGTCGCCATCGACGATCTCGCCGTCCTCCCAGCGCAGGTGCTCGCGCAGCACGCCGTGGCGCTGCAGCGCCTCGAAGTCCTTGCGCGCCAGGTAGGGCGGGATCAGTTCCTGCTCGAGCAGGCGGTCGATCACGTCGGCCGGGATGTGCTCGTCCCGCACCACACCTTGGTTGACCAGCGCCTGGATGCCGGCGTGTTGGTAGACGCGGCGCTTGGTGATGCCGCTCTTGTAGAGCTGCAGGAAGCCGTCGACCAGCATCTCGGTCGAGCCGTAGAGGCCGCGCTGGAACGGCTCGGTGCCGCCCACCCGGTCGATCAGGGCACCATGGCGCGCGGCGATGCCGGTGGCATCGAGCACCTGGCGGTACTGCGCGTTGTCGAGGTGACGCAGCCGCAGCGCATAGGCCACCGCATCGCCCAGTGCGCCGATGCCGATCTGCAGCGTGCCGCCGTCCTTGACCAGGGCGCTGGCGTGCAGCCCGATCAGGTAGTCGGCGTCGGCCACCGGCAGGCGTGGCGTGGAGAACAGCTTGTAGTCGCCCTCGGGCGTGTCGATCACGATGTCGTACATCGAGCCGTCGACCTCGGCATCGCCGTACATGAACGGCAGCTCGGGGTTGACCATCGCGATGCGCAGCCGCTTCTCGCCCTGCCGTTGATCTTCGGCGAAGCTGCGCAAGGTCTTCAGCGAGGTGTCGGCGTTGCAGCTGGCGCTGTAGTGAACGCCGCCGTCGGCCGTCTCGCGTCGCGCCACGATGTGGGCGAACACGGCGTTGCCGTTGATCGTGCAGTCGCGCACCACATGGGTGTAGTTGGAGCAGATGTGGTCGCGCTGCATCGCTGCTTCCTGGCGGTAGGCGCCGGCCTTGAAGAAGATCTCGTGCACGCGCACATTGGGCGGCAGGCCGCCGCGACGCAGGTCGCGCATGAACTCGAGGTCGGGCACGCCGGCCCAGACCCGCTCGACGAAGGGTTGCAGGAAGCGGCGCTCCAGTTCGCCGCCCCAGGTCGGCTTCTCCAGTGACAGCGCGGTGAAGATCGTCAGATGCAACGACGCGTCGGCCTTGACGCGGCGGTAGAGCGCATTGATCAGCGGCACCGGCTTGCCCAGCCCCAGCGGCATGCCGAAGCGGATGTCGCGGCCGAAGGCCTCGATGATGTGGTCGACGCATTCGTCAACGCTCAGGTGCAATGGCCTGCGGGCCGGTGCGGCGGTGATGCTCACGAGGGTCTCCTGCTGTGGGTCTGTCGAGGTTCGGGCGCGGCAGGGGGTCAGTCCGGATGGGGATGGTCGGCCGCGGGTTCGCCGAACAGCCAGCCACGCCAGCCTTCGCGGGCGAACGGCACCCACGCGCCTTCGGCCTGCGCCAGCCGGTCGGCCACCGCCCACAGGGCCAGCGGGTTCAGCCCCAGGCCGAGATGGCTGGCCTCGACCTCGATGTTCTCGGCCAGCGTGCGGCGGCGTTCGACGCTGCAGTGCCACGACACCACGCCGTCGCTGCGGCTGTAGATCGAGGTGGTGGGCACCGGTGGCGTTTCGCGCAGCGGCCGGTGCAGGTCGTCCGAGTTGATGCGATGGCCGCTGACGAATTCGTAGAGCCGCCAGGCATGGGTCTGGCGCGGGTGGCCGGTGAAGGGCGAGCCCAGCGTGATGACGCAGCGCACCTGATCGGGCAACTCCTTGGCCAGCTCGCGCGCCATGACGCCGCCCAGGCTCCAGCCCACCAGGCTGACCTTGCGCCGGCTGTCGCGTGCCAACTGCTGCAACTGGGTGCGCAGCCCGTCCATCACGCCAGGCCTGAAGCCCAGGTTCAGGCCCTGGTTCCAGCCGTGTGGTGACCAGCCACGGGCCTGCAGGAACTGGCGCATCAGCGCGGTGCTGGCGTCACCCGCGCTGAGGCCCGGCAGCACCAGCACCGCATGGCCGTCACCGCGCGGCGCGAGCGGCCACAGCGGCAGCAGCGACAGCGAGACGGCCGCCTCGAGCGGCGCCCGCAGTTCCAGCCAGCGCAGCAGCGCAGACGGTCCGCGGTGCTCGGTGTCGGCGGCCGCGGCAGCCTGGGCGGGGGCAGTGGACATCGCGCTCTCCTGTTGGCATTCGTTGCAACGGTCGGGCTGGCGTTGCGGTCGCGCCGTGCCGTCGGGCAGTGGCTTCAGCGGCGGCTTCAGCGGGGCGGGCGCGCGGTGCGCCCGGCCGCCGCGCGGCGCCGCGATGGCGGCTGCGCCTGTGGCGCGTCGTCGGCCACGGCCTCGGTGGCGACCTTGCCGGCGCCGGTCGTCAGGCCGATCTCCTGCAGGCGCTGCCCGGCGCGCTCGTTGAGCACGCCCAGCACCTGGCGATTCGACGCCACCGCCATCTCGGCCAGGTCGCGCAGGTCGGCCAGGGCCTCGCTGAAGGCCTGCTGCGAGCGCTTGGCGGATTGCCGGGCCTTGCTGGCCAGGTCGGGGGCTGCGATCACCTCGCGCGTGCCCGTCTGCCAGGCGTCGTAGGCGGCGCGCAGCAACTCCTGCTGGCGCTTGCCCAGGGCCTCCAGTGCCAGGTAGGCCTGGCGGTTGGCCTCGACCAGCGCCTCGATGTCCTTGCGTTGCCCGGCGACGAGCCTGCGTCCCACCTCGGGCAGCTCGAGCTTGTCGATCAGCTTGCGCAGGTCGAGCGCGGGCGGGATCCTGCCCCAGGGGGCGGCGGTGGTCTTCTGGCTCATGGTCATCCTTTGACGGTGGTGGCGGGAACGGCGCTGGGGGCGACGCGCTTGCGCGGCGCGCGTTTGGCAGGGGCGATGGCGGCCTTTGCCGCCGCGCCCGACCCTGCGGTCACCGTGGGGGTGAACTTGCGCAGCACGGCGGCCTCGAGCTCGTCCAGCGCCGGCAGCAGCCGGTCGGCGAGTTCGGCCAGGTCGGGCACCGTGCGCCGGCACGCGACCAGGCCGAAGTCCAGCGCATCGCAGTAGCTCTCGACGGTGATGTTCAGCGACTGGCCGTGGTAGGGCATCGAGCAGGGCGACATCGTCAGCAACCTGGCGCCGGCGATGTACAGCGGCACCGGCGGGCCGGGCACGTTGGAGATCGGCAGGTTGGCCAGCGGCGGCAGGCGGTCGGCCAGCCGGGCGCGCCGGTAGAGATCGACCACGCCGCGCATCACCGGCGCGGTGCCCATCAGCGACAGGTCGGGAACCAGCAGGTCGCGCATGTTCGCCAGCTGCTTCTTCTGGTCACCGGTCGAGGCCCTGATCGCCGCCAGCCGCTTGACGGGATCGGCCACATCGGTGGCCAGGCTGCACAGGATCGCGGCGTTCTGGTTTGCGCTCTGGGTGTCGCCGGCCTCGCGCAGCGAGACCGGCACCATCGCCGTCAGCGTGCTCCTGGGCAACTCGCCATGGTCCTTCAGGTAGCCGCGCAGCACCGCCGAGCAGACCGCCAGCACCACGTCGTTGAGCTTGACGTCGGCCAGCCTGGCGATGCGCTTGAAGCGCGCCAGCGGCAGCGAGCGCGCAGCGAACGCGCGCTGGCTGGAGATTGCGACGTTGAACCGCGTGCGTGGCGGTCGCAGCGGCGGCAACTTCGGTCGGTCGAACTTCAGCGTGCCGGCATCGGGCAGCGCGATGCGCGACAGCGCCTTCAGAACGTCGGGCACGGCCTGCAGCGCGCGGATCTCGCGCCGCACCGCATGCTCGGCCAGGCCGCGCAGGACCGCCGGCACGCTGAGCGGGGCGTCGGCATGGGCGCGCTTCGGCGGCGCCGGCGCCAGCTGGCGCGGCACCGGGGTCGGGTCGTACATCGTCGTCATCAGGTGCTGGCTCGCACCGCCGTCCATCGCCGCGTGATGGATCTTGGTGTAGATCGCCAGCTGCCCGCTCTCCAGCCCCTGGATGACGTAGAACTCCCACAGCGGGCGGCTGCGGTCGAGGAAGTTGGAGTGCAGCCGGCCCACCAGCTCCTCGAGCTGGCTCGGACGGCCGGGCGAGGGCAGGGTCTGCTGGCGGATGTGGTAGTCGACGTCGACCGCGTCGTCCTCGGTCCAGTAGGGGTGGTCGATGTCGAAGGGCAGGGCCACCAGCTTGCGGTGCATCAGCGGGATCAGGTGCATGCGCGCGGCGATGTGGCGCTTGTAGTCGTCGTAGAAGTTGCCGCCGTAGTCAGGCGGCAGCTGCACCAGGCTGACGCCGCCCACATGCTGCGGCGTTTCCGGGGTTTCCAGGTACAGGAAGCCGGCGTCCTGTTCGCTGAGTTGTTCCATCGCCTGTTTCCTCTTGGGGCGGGGTCAGACACCCAGCCATTCCTGGCAGATGCCCGGGTCGGCCAGCAGCGCCTGCGGGGTGCTCTCGTGCAGGATGCGGCCGTGGCCCATCACCACCACCCGCTGCGAGATGCGCAGCGCGATGTCGAGCTTCTGTTCCACCAGCAGGATCGCCACGCCGCGGCGCGTGATCTCGGCCAGCAACTCGCCCACCCGCTCGACGATGCGCGGCGCCAGGCCCTCGGTGGGCTCGTCGATCATCACCAGCGCCGGGTCGCCCATCAGCGTGCGCGCCAGCGTCAGCATCTGCTGCTCGCCGCCGGACATCACGCCGGCCGGCTCGTCGGCACGCTCCGCGAGGATCGGGAACATCGCGTAGAAGTCGTCGATCGTCCAGCGCGGCCGCCCGCCGCCGCCCTTGGCGCCGAGCATCAGGTTCTCGCGCACCGTCAGGCGGGCGAAGATCTCGCGGTTCTCGGGCACGTAGCCCAGGCCCTGCCGGGCGATGTGGAAGGGTTTCATGCCCAGCAGTTCGCGCCCCTTGAAGCGCACCGTGCCGCTGGCCTGCACATGGCCCATCAGCGCGCGCAGCGTGGTCGAGCGGCCCACGCCGTTGCGGCCGAGCAGGCTGACGATCTCGCCTTCGCCGACCTGCAGGTCCACACCGTGCAGGATGTGGCTCTTGCCGTACCAGGCGTTCAGGCCGCGCACCTCAAGCATGGACGGCTCCTGCTCGATCAGCGCCGGCGTGGCCCAGATAGGCCTCCTGGACCTGGGTGTTGGCGCGGATCGATGCCGGATCGCCGGTGGCGACCAGCGCGCCGTGCACCAGCACCGAGATCCGGTCGGCCAGGTCGAAGACCACGTGCATGTCGTGCTCCACCATCATCAGCGTTCGCCCGGCGCTGACCTTGCGGATCAGCTCGACCGCGCGCTCGGTCTCCGAGCGGCTCATGCCGGCGGTGGGTTCGTCCAGCAGGATCACCTCGGCGCCGCCGGCCACCGTCAGCCCGATCTCCAGTGCGCGCTGCTCGGCGTAGGACAGTGCGCCGGCCGGCACGTCGGCGCGCGTGGCCAGGCCGATGTCGGTGATGAGTTCGCGCGCGCGGTCGTTGACATCGTGCAGGCGCGAAAAGCGGCGCCAGAACGCATGGCCGTGGCCGCCGGCCCACAGCAGCGCGCAGGCCAGGTTGTCGAAGGCCGACAGGCGCGGGAACAGGTTGGTGATCTGGAAGCTGCGCGCCAGGCCGAGGCGGCAGACCTGGTGCGGCGCCAGCCCCGAGATGCGCCGTCCGTGCAGCAGCACCTCGCCGCCCGACAGCGGCGTGCGGGCCGAGATCAGGTTGAACAGCGTGGACTTGCCGGCACCGTTGGGGCCGATCAAGGCATGGCGCTCGCCGCGCTGCACCGACAGGTCGACGCCGCGGATGATCTCGGTGCGGCCGAAGCGCTTGGCCACGCCGCGCAGTTCCAGCACGGTCTGCCCGTTCATGACGCTGCCTTCTCCGATGCGCGGCGCGCCAGCGCGAGCGCCGCCAGTTCGGTGCCCAGCGCCGAGGCGGCGTCGCCGGTTCGCGTCACGCCCGAGCGCATCAGCACGACGCCGGCAGCCAGCAGCGCCGTGGCCAGCAGCCAGGGCAGGGGGCCGCTGGCGTCGAGCGTCAGGCCGCCCAGCACCCAGGGCTGGTGGTCGCCGCCGCCGAAGCGCCGGTAGGCGCTCTCGACGCCGAACATCGCTGCCCCCACCAGCAGCAGCGCGGCCAGCGCGATGCGCCCGTACGGCGCGGCCAGCCGACGCAGCCAGTGCGGATGGCGCCGCTGCGGCCGGGTGACGACCACCAGGCTGGCAAAGCCGCCCGGAACGTAGACCACCATCGCCAGGAACAGCAGGCCGAAGTAGAACGGCCAGGCCGGCGTGACGGTGGAGACCACGCTCTGCAGCAGCACCACGATCAGCGCGCCGATGATCGGCCCGAAGAACACGCCCGCGCCGCCGATGAACACCATCAGCAGCACGACGCCCGAGGCATGCGCGCCGACCGACTCGATGGTGACGATCTCGTCGGCCAGCGCGCCCAGCCCGCCGGCGATGCCGGCGAAGAAGCCGGCCATCACCAGCAACTGGTAGCGCAGGCGGTGGGTGCTGTAGCCGATGAAGGCCACACGCTCGGGGTTGTCACGCACCGCGTTGGCCATGCGGCCGAACGGCGTGCGGGTGATGCCGAACATCGCCGCGGCACAGAGCAGGGTCCACGTCGCCACCAGGCCGTAGGTCTGGCGCGTCGAGCCGAAGTCGATGCCCAGCCAGGGTTGGCCGGTGACGCGGTTGGCGTTGACGCCGGCCTCGCCGCCGAAGAAGGCCGGCAGCATCAGCACGCAGGCGGCCACCAGTTCGGCGATGCCCAGCGAGATCATCGCGAAGGTGGTGCCGGCGCGGCGCGTGCTGACCCAGCCCAGCAGCAGTGCAAAGCCCAGGCCCGCCACCCCGCCGACCACCGGCAGCAGGCTCACCGGCAGCCAGATCGCGCCCTGGTTGAGGCTGCGCAGCGCATGGATCGTGAAGTAGGCGCCGAGGCCGGAGTACACCGCATGGCCGAAGCTCAGCATGCCTCCCTGGCCGAGCAGCATGTTGTAGGACAGTGCGAAGACGATCGCGATGCAGGCCTTGGTGGCCACCGAGAGCGCGAAGTCGCTGTGTGCGATCCAGGGCAGCGCTGCCAGCACCAGGGCGAAGGTTCCCCAGGGCAGGGCCGGGTGCTGCAGCAGGGGGCGGGTCGGGTTCATGTCAGTCTTCCCGCGTGCCCATCAGCCCGCGCGGGCGGACGATCAGCATCAGCACCATCAGCAGATAGGGCAGGATCGGCGCCATCTGGGACAGCTTCAGGCCCGCCACCTGGCGCTGCACCGAACCCGGCGCGCCCGGGCCCAGCAGCGCCAGCGGCTGGAACTCCGAGGCTACCGAGAAGGTCTGCAGCACGCCGATCAGGATCGAGGCGATGAATGCCCCGCCCAGCGAGCCGAGCCCGCCGACGACCACGATCACGAACACGATGCTGCCCACCCCCGCGGCCATCGACGGCTCGGTGACGAAGGCATTGCCGCCGATCACGCCGGCCAGGCCGGCCAGTGCGCAGCCACCGCCGAAGACCCCCATGAAGACCCGCGGCACGTCGTGGCCGAGCGACTCCACCATCTCGGGGTTGCCGAGCGCGGCACGGATGATCTGGCCGATGCGGGTGCGCGCCAGCAACAGCCACACCGCCAGCATCATCGCCGCCGACACCGCGATCATGAAGCCGCGGTAGGCGGGGAAGGCCGTGTCGTAGAGCGTGAACAGCGTGCCCGACATCGCCGCCGGCACCGGGTAGTCCACCGGATTGCGGCCCCAGGCCAGGTGCACGAACTCCTCGATCAGGAAGGCCAGGCCGAAGGTGAACAGCAGCTCGGCCACGTGGCCGTGGCGGTGCACCCGGCGCAGGCCGAAGCGCTCGACGCCGGCGCCCAGCAGGCCGGCCAGCAGGGGCACCACCGCCAGCGCGATCCAGAAGCCGAGGCGCGCATCGATGCTGTAGGCCAGGTAGGCGCCCAGCATGTAGAAGCTGGCATGGGCGAAGTTCAGCACGCCCATCATGCCGAAGATCAGCGTCAGGCCGGCCGACAGCATGAACAGCAGCATGCTGTAGGCCAGGCCGTTCAGCAGCGAGACGGCGAGGAACTCCATCGCGGGCCTTTCGAAGGGCAGCGTGGTCGGGGCCCGTGGCCGGGCGCGTGGGGGTCAGCCGGCGGGGCGGACCAGCTTGCAGCTGGTGGGCAGGGTGATGTCCTTGGCCGGGATCACCACCGCATTGCCGAAGCCGAAGCCGCTGCCCTCCAGCCCGAGTCGGACGCCGGGCGCGCCTTCCTTGGCGAAGGTGGGGATGTACATCGGCAGCAGCAGTTGATGGTCGTCGGCACGCATCGTCACCTCACCCAGGTCGCCGGCGAACTTCATGCCTTCCAGCGCCTGTGCCAGCTTGGCTGGATCGGTGCTCTTGCTGCGCTCGATCGCCTGGCCCAGCAGGCCCACCATCAGCTTCATGCGGTAGTAGTAGAACTCGTCGGGGGCGGCGGGGTGGCGCTGCTTGTAGGCGGCATTGAACGCGTCCATCTTCGCGTTGGGCAGATTCGGGCTCCACTCGACCACCACCTTCACCTGGCCGATGCCGGCTTCGCCGATGGCCGCCGCCGAGCCGTAGGCACCGGCGTAATAGGTGTACCAGTTGACGTCGAACCTGGCGTCCTTGGCGGCGCGCACCAGCAGCGTGAGGTCGGCGCCCCAATCACCGCTGATCACGGTGTCGGCACCGGCCGCGCGCATCTTGGCGATGTACGGGGAGAAGTCCTTCACGCGACCGAAGGGGTGCAGGTCCTCGCCGACGATCTGGATGTCGGGCCGCTTGGCCGCCAGCATTTCCTTGGCGGCGCGCGTGACCTGGTGGCCGAAGGCGTAGTCCTGGTTGATCAGGTAGACCTTCTTGACGCTCCTGTCCTGGCGGATGGCATCGGTGATGGCCGCCATCTTCATGTCGCTGTTCGCGTCGAAGCGGAAGTGCCAGTAGTTGCACTTGTCGTTGGTCAGGTCGGGATCGACCGCACCGAAGTTCAGGAACAGCACCCGCTTGTCCGGGCTGCGCTGGTTGTGCTTGTCGATGGCCTCGATCAGCGCACCGGCCACTGCCGAGCTGTTGCCCTGGGTGACGATCTGGATGCCCTGGTCGATGGCCAGCTTCAGCGCAGCCAGCGCCTCCTGCGGGCTGCCCTTGCTGTCGAAGCGAACGACCTCGAACTTGCGCCCGAGTGCGCCGCCCCTGGCGTTGGCGTCGTCGACGATGAACTGCAGGTTCTTGCCCGACAGCTCGCCGACATTGCCCATGGTGCCCGAAAGCACCTCGATGAAGGCGACCTTGATCGGCTGCGCCCAGGCGGACACGCTGCCGAGGACGCACCACAGGCCGACCAGGCCCCAGCCCAAGCACTTGTTCATCTTCAGTCTCCGTTTCGGGGGATGGGCGGGACACCTGGCCGGCGCTGCCCTGTTCCCCTCGGGTTGCATCGCATCGATCTGGCGGCTGCCGAGTGGCCCTGGAGCCGTCGCGGCCGTTCGAGGTCACTGTGCGGCCAAGCCTGCCGACGATTGATCCCCCGCATGGGGGACGCCGCTGCCTTGCGACGGGGGGCGCCGATCAGGGCCGGTTGCGTCCGAGCCGGTCGTGGCTGCTGACCCAGTCGCCGTGGATCACCGCACTGGACAGCGAGATCTCGCCGGCCAGCGCCAGCCCGGCGCAGATCTCGGCGAACTTGTCGGCCTGCCCGCTGCCATAGCAGCCCAGCAGTTCCAGGCATTCGCGCTGCGTGGCCAGGCCGGTGCCGCCACCGTAGGTGCCGACGATCAGCGACGGCAGCGTGATCGACCAGTAGTAGTCGCCATTGGCCAGCAACTGGTTGTAGACGATCCCGGCATGCGACTCGGCGATGTTGGCCACATCCTGTCCGCAGGCGATGAACAGCGCGGTCAGGCCGTTGGCCGCATGCGAGCCGTTGTTGGCCGATCCGGCCAGGAACGCGCCGACGTTGGACACCTGGCGCAAGGCGAAGGCTTCGGCGCTGTCCACGCCCATCAGGCGCTCGAGCACCTCCTTGCGCACCACGGCCTCGGCCACCACGCGCTTGCCCCGCGTGACGAGCATGTTCAGCTGCGAGTGCTTCTTGTCGGTGTCCATGTTGCCCGACAGCAGGAACCTCGCGCCGCCCGGGTGGTTCGCTGCGATCCACTCGCAGGCCGCCAGCGTGGCCTTGCCGGTCATGTTCTGGCCGGCAGCGTCCCCGGTGGTGTAGTTGAAGCGCAGGTGGCGCATCGGCCCGATCGGGTACTGGTAGATGTTGACCAGCCGGCCGACATGCGTGGTGGCCTCGGCAGCCGCCTTGATCGCCTCGAAGTGGTGTTCGACCCAACGGCCGAACTCGCGCGCCGCCAGCGCGTCGTCGAACAGGAAGGCCGGCGAGCGCTGCATGTACTGCTCGACCACGGTGGTCTTGACGCCGCCGCATTCGGCCAGCAGCCGCATGCCGCGGTTGTAGCTGGCCACCAGCGTGCCCTCGGTGGTGGCCATCGGCACGTAGAAGTCGCCCTGCGCGCGCTCGCCCACCAGGTGCAGCGGGCCGGCCAGTCCGATCGGCACCTGGGCCACGCCAACGAAGTTCTCGATGTTGCCCGGCAGGGTGGCCGGATCCAGCGAGTAGTGGCTCAGGTGCCGCAGCGCGCCGCCGGTGTGCTGGCGCAGGAAGTTGCGCCGGCGCTCGGCCATCTCGGGTGTGTAGTCGTTGGCGGCGTCACGCGGCACCTTGTCATGGGCGGGGTCGGACGGGTGGTTGGTCATGGTGGCCTCCAGTTCCAGTCTGCGGCGACGCGCGAGGGGCCCGCGGCGGCGGTGTTTGTCATGAGGCGAGCCGGGGCGGTTCCGGCCTAGCATTCGCCGTGGCCCACCGACTGCTCGACCTCGACAGGCATCCACCGCGACGGCGGCGCGCGACCGGCCCGGCCGGCCGGCAGTCGCGGCGATCGATGCGCGTCACTGTCGGCCCCGCCGCGCCGGTTGTTCATCCCCCGCATGGGGGACCATGGCGCGGCGCTGCGCCGGTGCGGGCCGGGATGGTGGAGCGGTGAAGCTAGGCGACGATCTCGGACTGCTGAGCCGGACGCGGCCGCCGCAGCCGGCCCGCGGCGTGATCGCCCGGCCTCGGCTGCAAGCCCAGTGCGATTTGGTGCGCAACCGGCTGCTGACCCTGGTGACCGCGCCACCGGGCTACGGCAAGACCAGCGTCGCCCTGGGCTGGTGCCACGCGCTGGCCGGTGACGGGGCCTGTGTCGCCTGGTTGCGGCTGGGCCCCGACGACAACCATGCCGAGCGCTTTCTCGGCGTGCTGGCCGTCGCGCTGCGCCGGGCCTGCGGCAGCGAGGACAGGTTCGACATGCCCTGGGCGCCGGGCGATCTGTCGATCCCGGCGCCGCAGCGGCTCGAATGGCTGCTCGAGCTGGTCGCCAGCCAGGGCCGGACGGTGGTCCTGTTCATCGACAACGCCCATGAACTGCAGAGCGCCGCGCCGCTGCACGCGCTGTCGACCCTGCTGAGCTTCGCGCCCGAGGAGTTTCACCTGGTGCTGATCGGGCGCGCTGAGCTCGCGCTGCCGCTGGCTTCGCTGCGGGCGCAGGACGCCGTGCTCGACGTTCCGGCCGAGGCGCTGCGATTCGATCTGGTCGAGACCGAGCAGCTGCTGCGCAAGAGCCGCAGCGCCGCGGTGGACACCGAGCAGGCGGCGCAGCTTCAGGCCTATACCGGCGGCTGGATCGCCGCGATGCGCGCCGCCCTGCTGACCTGGCAGGTGGCGCCGGGCCCTGGCCTGCAGGGCACGCCGGGGCTTCCCGGCATTGGTACGGGCACGCCGCTGAAGTCGGTGCAGGCGCTGTTCAACGAGCTGCTGCAGCAACTGCCGGCGGCGACGCTGGAGTTCATCGAACAGCTCAGCATCGCCGATCGCATGTGTCCGGCGCTGGCTGTCCACCTGACCGGCCGTGCCGAGGCGTCCGAGCTGCTGGACGCGCTCGAGCGCCAGCAGCTGTTCATCACGCCGCTGGACGACGAAGGCTGGACCGAGTTCCATCCGCTGTTCCGCGACTTCGTGCGACGCCGGGCGCAGGGGCGCGACGCGCCGCGCCGGGTCGCGCTGCATCGCGCTGCGGCGGCCTGGTTCGCCGAGCGCTCGCTGTGGGCCGACGCGATCGAGCATGCGCTGGCCGGTGCCGACAACGCCCAGGCGCTGGCCTGGATCGAGCAGCAGGCGATGACCCTGGTGGGTGCCGGCGACCTGCTCACGCTGCTGGCCTGGGAGCGCCAGCTGCGGGCGCACCTGGTGCAGAGTCCGCGCCGCCTGCGCCTGGCCTTTGCCTGGAGCCTGAGCCTGGCCATGGCCTGTGACCGGGCACTGGCGCTGCTCGACGGCGTGGAGGCCGAACTCGACACCGACCCGGTCGACGCCGCTGCGGCGCCGTGGCGCGACGAATGCCTGGCGCTGCGTGCCGTACTGGTGGCCAACACCGGCGACAATGAGTTCGCCGCCGAGATCGCTGCGCGGGTCCGCGGCGGCGCCGGCCAGCCGCCCTGGGTGGCCAACGCGGTGCGCAACGTGGTCGCCGCGGCGCACCTGCATGCCGGGCGCTGGCGCCATCTCTACGGAACTGCGCCGCTGGTCGGTGTCGCGCGCACCGGGGCCCGGCCCGGGGATCCGATGTCGATCGACTACCGGCTGTCGATCCATGGCCTGGCCGAGTTTCGCCAGGGCCACCTCGACGACGCCTCGATGCAGCTCGAGCAGGCGATGGCGATGGCCCGACGTGCCGAGCGCGGGCCGCAGAGCAGGGTGCTGGCCGCGCTGCCGGCGCCCACCCTGGCGATGGTGCGCTACGAGCAGGATCGCGTCGCCGAGGCGGCGCGCATCAATGCCGAGCACTTCGACGTCAATCGGCGGGTGGGACCGATCGAGGGCCTCTACTTCGCCTACCTGTTGGCCGCGCGTGCCGCGCGGTTGGATGGCCAGGCGGTGCGCGCCCGTTACCTGCTCGACGAGGGTGAGTGCATCGCGGCGGCCCGCGGCTGGCGGCGTGCCGTCGTGGCGCTGCGCCTGGAGCGCCTGCGCATGTGCCTGCTCGATGGCCGGATCGCCGAAGGCGGCGCCGCGGTCGACGGCATCGCCGCGATGGCGCATCCCGGCCCCGGGCGGCCGGCACTGGAATGCCGTGACTTTGCGCAGGCGGCCGACGTGGCCCGCGGCTGGCATGCGCTGGTCGACGGCAGGGCGGAGATGGCCATCGAACCGCTCGTCCGGTCGCGCGACAGCGCCGCGGCCAGCGGCCGCCAGCTCGACGTGATCCTGCTCGACACCTCGCTGGCGCTGGCGCACCACGCCAGCGGCGCGAAGCCGGCGGCCCTCGAGCACTTGCTGCTGGCCTGCCGTGCGGCGCTGGCCGTGGGTGCGCTGCGCTCGATGGTCGACCAGCCGGCGCCTCTGCAGCCGCTGCTGCAGCTCTGGCTGGCGCGGCGCCGCGAGCTGGCGCCCGACGAGGCGCTCGATGCGCTGGTGCAGCGGTTGCTGAACGCTGCCGGCGCCGGCACGGCACGGCGCGGCGCGGCCTCGCTGATAGAGACCTTGTCGCCGCGCGAACTGCACATCCTCAAGCTGGTGGCCGACGGCCAGTCGAACAAGGAGATAGCCCGCGGCCTGGGCATCGCGCCCGAGACGGTCAAGACCCACGTCAGCAAGGTCTTCGGCAAGCTCGGTGCCAGCAACCGCGCGCAGGCCGCGGCAATGATTGCCAACGGTTGAGCAACGGCCGGGCCGGGCCGTGCTGCCTGCGCTGATCGAGGGCTGGCCGGGTGCACGGGGAAACTCCTGCCGCGGTGCCCACTGCGGCCTCCCTAGAATGGGCCTTCCGTTCATGGAGTTCTTCGCGATGCCATCCCACCGCCGCAGCGCCGCCCCCGACGCTGAAGCCGCCGCCGAAGGCTCGGTGCGGATCCTGAAGAAATACCCGAACCGCCGTCTCTACGACACCCGCACCAGCAGCTACATCACCTTGTCCGACGTCAAGCAGATGGTGCTCGACGGCGAGTCCTTCGAGGTCCGCGACGCCAAGACCGGCGACGAGCTGACGCGCAGCATCCTGCTGCAGATCATCCTGGAAGAAGAGACCGGCGGCATGCCGATGTTCACCACCCAGATGCTGGCGCAGGTGATCCGGTTCTACGGCCACGCGATGCAGGGCCTGATGGGCTCGTACCTCGAGAACAACCTGCAGGCCTTCGTCGACCTGCAGACCCGCATCGCCGAGCAGGCCAAGGGCCTGTACGACCCGAAGGCCTTCACCCCCGAGACCTGGGCCCAGCTGATGACCGGCCAGGCGCCGCTGATGCAGGGGCTGATGGGCGGCTACCTCGAGCAGAGCCAGAAGGCCTTCGCGCAGATGCAGGAGAAGATGAAGGAGCAGCTCGAGAGCGGGGTGCTGTTCCCGATCCCGGGGCTGGGGCCGAAGAAGTAGCGCAGCGCGCCGGCGTGGGTCGGCGCCGGGCGGGCCGCGTTCGGCCGCCCTGCGGGGTCCGGAACGCGCCGGCCGACATCGGCTTCAGTCGCCCGGCGAAGGTCCGCGGGCGAGTGCTTGCGAAGGCAGCTCGTGTTGCCCGTCAGGCGATACCTGCAGCAGGCCCGTCGCCAGCAGGCGCACGCATTCGTCGAAGCGGTTGACGACGATCGACAGGTGTCCTTCTTCGGGGCAATCGTGGTAGCTGCCGCCGGCGAGCCGCCCGGCCATGAAGCGGCCCATCGGCGGTGGAACGTTGTGGTCCTGCCCGCTCTGGAACACGTGCACCGGCACCGGGATGCCGTCCAGTCCCGCGTCGCCGAAGCGGGCGATGCGGCCCGCCTCCTGCAAGGCGCCACCGATGCCCTGGCGGTAGGCCTCGGCAAGGCTGGCGCCGAAGGCCGTCCGAAGGTCCGCCGATGCCTCGACCAGTCTGCGGTCCGGTGGCGTCATCATCGACGCGAGCGCCCGCACGGCGCGCTCGGGGTTGCGGCGGAACATCAGCCGGTCGAGGGCGAGCAAGGGACTGATGAGCCACGGCTGCCAGCCTGCCAGTGCGAACATCGCCCGCAGCAGCGGCAGCTGCCCCTTGCGCAGTTCGGGCCGGTCCATCGGCCCGATCCCTGCGAGCAGGCCGACCGCGGTGATCCGGTCGGGGGCGAGCCGGGCGGCGGCCAGCGCATGCGGCCCGCCGCACGACACGCCGATCACGGCGAGGCGGCGATGGCCCAGCGCATCGGCCAGCTCGAACACGTCGCCGGCGATGCTGTCGACCGTCGGCGCCGGTGCCGGGTCGGACAGGCCGAAGCCCGGGCGGTCGAAGGCCACCAGCGCGACGCCGGCGGCCAGGGCTTGCCGGTGCAGCAGCGCCGCCTGCAGCCGGCTGCCGGGAAAGCCATGGAAGAAGTACACCGGCCTGCCGTCGGACAGCCCGTAGATCCGGTATCCCACCCGTCGCCCGGCCGCCAGGCGGACCTGGCCGTCGACGCTCGCCCGATCCGCTGCCGCCCGCGTCATGGCCGCGCTCCCTGCGCTGCCGGCGCCGGCGGCCATTCAGAAATGACTCTTCGATCGTTCATTGTTGCTCCTCTTCGCGCCTGAAACCCTGCCCGGCCCGGACCCGGATGCCTCAGCGTAGCGGACTCGCCGGGGCGGCGCCGAGGACCGCATCCGCCGCCATCGGCCTGGCAAGCCATTGGGCAAACCGGCCGGCGACGACAAGGGTCTGGGTCCGGGCATGGCCGAGGTCCGAGAACGAGTCGCTGAAGTCCCGCAGGCCGGCCCGGCCGGCCAGGGCCATGGCCGCCACGCGGCTGCCGCTGGCCGCATCGAAGGCCTCGATCTCGACCGACAGCCCGCCGTAGGACAGCGGCGCGAACAGCAGCACCGTCGTCACCGCGTTGAGCGCAGGCCGGGTCCGTTCGACGGCGGTGATCGTCGCGCGCAGCCGCAGCCGGTCGCCGGCGTCGCCGGCGTCGCCCGGGCCCGTCACGCGGAGGCCGGCCGCGCCGAGGCGGTCGACGAGTGCCTGGCGCAAGTCGTCGCGCAGCATTTGCCGCTCGTCAGCGTCGAGCCGCACGCCGGCGCCGAAGCCGATGGCGGTGGCATCGACCTCGACGGCCGTGTGCCGCCCTGGCTCGGCAGTGCGCCAGGCGCGCGTACCGTCGGGCTGTGCCTGCAGCGCCGCGGCGTCGGCCAGGCCGGGTGCATCGGGCGGTGCGCCGACGCTGGCGCAGCCGGTCACGAACGCCGCGGCGAATGCCGCGACGGCGCCCAAGCAGGGCCCGGGACGGGAATGATGAATCAGCATGGGATCGCTCCGGGTTCGGGGTCGGACTTGCTCAAGGGGCCGGCGCCGCCGACGAGGCCGGGTGCATCCAGCGCGCCAGCTGGCGCTTCGCGTCGTCCACCAGCGTGAAGACCACCGGGATGTAGAACAGCGACAGCACGGTCGACGTGACCAGGCCGCCGATGACCGCGATCGCCATCGGCGCGCGGAAGTCGGCATCGGCGCCGATCTTCAGCGCGATCGGCAACATGCCGGCGCCCATCGCCACGGTGGTCATCAGGATCGGCCGCGCGCGCTTCGCGCAGGCGTCGAGCAGCGCCTCGTGCCGTGCCGAGCCCCTGTGCAGCGCGACCAGCGCGTACTCGACCAGCAGGATCGAGTTCTTCGTGACGATGCCCATCAGCATCAGCAGGCCGATGGTCGCCGGCAGCGACATCGCCTGGCCGGCCAACAGCAGCAGGCCGAGCGCGCCGCCCAGCGACAGCGGCAGCGCGGCCATGATCGTCGCCGGCTGCGCGAAGTCGTGGAACAGCAGCACCAGCACGCAGTAGACGAGCAGCACGCCGGCGGCCATCGCGATGCCGAAGTCGGCGAACAGCTGGTTCATGCGTTCGGTATCGCCGAAGCTGGCCTGCTTCACGTCCGGCGGCAGGTCGCGCATCGCCGGCAACTGCGCGATCGCCGCGTTCACCGCGCCCAGCGCGGCGCCGCCGACATCGGCCTTGATGCTGACGCTGCGCCGCCGGTCGAAGCGCGTGATCTGCGCGGCGCCGCTGCCCATCTGCAGTTGCGCCACGGTGTCCAGCGTCACGCTGCCGCCGTTGGCGGTGGGCACGCGCAGCAGGCGCAGCGCGTCGAGGTCGGCGCGCGCCGCGCCGGCCAGCTGCGCGCGCACCGCCAGGCTGCGCTCGTCCAGGTGCAGCTTCGGCAGCTGCGCCGACGCGTCGCCGATCGTCGCCACGCGTACCGTGGTCGCGATGTCGGCCACCGTCACGCCCAGGTCGGCGGCGCGCGCCGGATCCGGCTTCACCAGCAGCTCGGGCCGGCGCAGGCTCGATGCCGCGGCCGGGTTGCCGACGCCGGGCACGCCGCGCATCTGCTGCTCCACGCGCTCAGCGGCGCGCTCCAGCGACTTCGGGTCGTCGCCCACCAGGATCAGCTCGAGCACCTCGCCGGCCTCGCCGCCGCCGAAGCGAAAGCGCAGGCCCGGGATCTTCCTCAGCTCGGACTGCACCTGCTTCTCGAACTCGCGCTGCGTCAGCCTGCGCTCGGCCGGCGGCACCAGCGACACGGTCAGCGTGCCCACACGCTCCTCGGCGCTGCCGCGCGTGCCCATCGCATCGAGCTGCGCGCCGTTGCCGATCGTCGCCAGCACATGCGCCACCTCGGGTCGGCGCATCAGCACCCGGCGCGCATGCTCTGCCGCTGCCGCGGTGTCGGCCAGCCGCGTGCCCGGCGGCAGCTCGAAGTTGATCGTGCTCATCGAGCGGTCGCTGGCCGGGATGAAGGTCTTCGGCAGCAGCGGCGCCAGCGCCAGCGACGCGGCGAACAGCAGCGCTCCCGACAGCATTGCCGCCCCGCGGTGCGCCAGCCCCCAGCGCACGAGCCGCAGGTACGCCGCCAGCAGGCGGCCCTCGCGCTCGGGCCGGTGCTGCGGTTTCAGCAGGTACGCGCCCATCACCGGCGTCAGCAGCCTGGCGACCAGCAGCGAGATCAGCACCGCGATCGCCACCGAGATGCCGAACTGGCGGAAGAACTGCCCCGGCACGCCGGACATGAAGCTCACCGGCACGAACACCGCCACGATCGCCAGCGTCGTGGCCACCACCGCCAGGCCGATCTCGTCGGCCGCGTCCATCGCCGCCTGCCAGGCGCTCTTGCCCATGGCCATGTGGCGCACGATGTTCTCGATCTCGACGATCGCGTCGTCGACCAGGATGCCCACCACCAGCGACAGCCCGAGCAGCGTGATCAGGTTCAGCGAATAGCCGAGCCAGTGCATGAAGAAGAAGGTCGGGATCACCGACAGCGGCATCGCCAGCGCGGCGATCAGCGTCGCGCGCCAGTCGCGCAGGAAGGCCCAGACGACGATCACCGCCAGCATGGCGCCGAGCAGCAGCGCCTCGATCGACGCGTGGTACGACTCCTCGGTGAAGTCCACCGTCGCGCTGAACAGCTTCAGCTCGATCTCCGGGTGTGCGGCATCGAGCCGCTGGACCGCGCGTTCGACGCGCCGTGCCACGTCGAGCGACGACGAGCCGACCGCCCTCAGCACCTGGAACGCCACCACCCGCTCGCCGTCGACGAAGGCGTCCTGCACCGCATCGGCCGCGCCGTCGACGACCTCGGCCACGTCGGCCAGGCGCAGCGCGCGGCCGTCGCGCAGCGTTATCTGCAGACTGCGCAGCACGTCGACGCTGGCCGCGCCGCCGAGCGTGCGGATGCTCTGCGACTGGCCGCCGATCTCGGCCCTGCCGCCCGGCAGGTTCAGGTTCACGGCCCGCAGCTGGCGGCTCAGCTCGGCCGCGGTCAGGCCCCAGGCGTTGAGCCGCTCGGGCTGCAGCACGATGCGCACCTCGCGGTCGACGCCGCCGATGCGCCGCACCTGGCCGACGCCGGGCACCGCGAGCAGCGCCTTCGCGACCTCGTGGTCGACGAACCACGACAGCTCGGCCGCGGTGCGCTGCGCGGCCGCGGTGGACCCGAGCGTGAAGGTCATCATCGGCCCGCCCGAGGTGGTGCTGCGCGTGATCACCGGCTCGTCGATGTCGCCCGGCAGCTCGCCGCGCACGCGCGTCAGCGCATCGCGCACGTCGTTCACCGCGCGGTCCAGGTCCTTGCCGAACTGGAACTCGATCGTCGTCACCGACATGCCGTCGCTCACCGTCGACAGGAGGTGCGATACGTCGCCCACCGTCGCCACCGCGTTCTCGACGATGCGCGTGACCTGCGTCTCGAGCTCGGCCGGTGCCGCGCCGGGCTGGCCGACGCTCACCGTCACGTACGGAATGTCGACGTCTGGAAACTGATTGATGCCCAGCTTGCCGAAGCCCAGCAGCCCGGCGAAGGCCAGCAGCACGAACAGCATGATCGGCGGGATGGGCTTGCGGATCGCGTTCGCGGACAGGTTCTGCAACATGCTCAGCTCCCCACGTCGGCCGGCGCGCCGTCGGCGGCGACCTGCACGCGTTCACCGTCCTTGACGAAGCCGGCGCCGGTGGCGACGACACGCGCATCGGGCGCCAGGCCCAGCACCTGGACGCGGCCATCGCGCCGCACGCCGGTCTGCACCGGCATGGCCCGCGCCATGCCGTGGTCGCCGACGACGTAGACGAAGGGCTGGCCATCGCGGCTGAGCAGCACGGCTTCGGGCAGCGTCCACGCCTGCACCTGCCCGACCTCGATCTCGCCCTGTGCGTGGCTGCCCGGCCTCAGCGGCGTGCCCGCAGGCAGGTCGACGTGCACGGTGCCGTTGCGCGTGCGCGCATCCACCGTCGGCGCCACCACGCGCACCCGGCCTTCGACCGTGCGCACGGCGTCGACGCGCAGCCGCACGCGCGCGCCGGGCTCGACCTGGCCGAGCGCGGTGTCGGGCAGCTCGGCGCGCCACTCGACCTGGCCGCCGCGGATCAGCCGGAACAGCTCGACGCCCGGCTGCATCACCGTGCCGACCGTCGCCGTGCGGCGGGCGATCACGCCGTCGGCCGGCGCGTGCACGCGCGTCTGCGCCAGCCTCGCGTCGAGCTCGCGGCGCTGCGCCAGCGCCAGCTCGAGCCTGGCCGCCGCGGCCTCGGCCGCGGTGCGCCGGGTCTGCAGCGCCTCGGTGCTGTAGACGCCGGCGTCCTTCACGCTCTCGGCGCGGTCGAGGTTGGCCTGCGCCTGCAACGCGTCGGCGCGTGCCTGGCGCACCTGCGCATCCTGCTGCGCGAGCTGCGCCAGCAGCTGCGTGTCGTCGCCGCGCGCCAGCAGCTGGCCGCGCTTGACCCGCGCGCCGACATCGGCCGTCACCTCGAGCAGGCGCACGCCGCCGGCGTCGCTGCCGATCGCCAGTTCGTCGCGTGCCTGCACGCTGCCGCTGGCGGCCAGCGAGGTCTGCAGCGTCTGGCGTTGCGGCGCCACGGTCTGCACCGTCAGCGCGGCGGGCGGTGGTGGCGGGCTCGCGGCCGCCTTCGGCGCACGCGCGGCGTCGGCGTGGCGGCCGATCACCACGAATGCGGCACCGGCCACCAGGAGCCCGGCCATGGCCACGGCGGTCGCGAACCGATGCCGTTGCGAGGGGTTGGGGTTCATCGATCGACTCCGGTTTCAGGGTTGTGAGACTGCCCCCGGGCGGCGGCGAACGCCCGCCGCGCCCCCCGAGGGGATCGGGTCGGCTCGGGAGCAGCCCGTCCTTGACCCACGAGCCTCGGGTCGGCGTCGTGTCCGCCGCCGAGCGCCTTGAACACCGCCACCTGGCCGATCAGCCGGTCGCGGTAGGCGTCGACCTCGGCCAGCTGCGCCTGGAACTGCTGCCGCTCGGCGTCGAGCACGTCGAGCTGGGTCGTCGCGCCAGCCTGCTCGCCCAGCCGCGCCAGCCGCGTCGCGCGGTCGAGCGCGGCGACACGCTCGCGCTCGGCGGCGAGCGCACGCTGTGCGATGTCGAGCGCGGCATAGGCATCGCGGATCTCGACCAGCGCATTGGCGACGCTGTGGCCGTACTGCGCCAGCGCGGCATCGGCACGCGCCTCGGCCTGCTGCACGCGCGTGCGCAACTGGCCGCCGTCGAAGATCGGCTGTGCCAGCCCGGCGGCCATGGACCAGGCGAAGCCCCGCCAGTCGAACAGGTGCGACAGGTCGACGGCGTCGCCGCCGGCATTGCCGGTCAGGCGCAGCGACGGCAGCAGCGCTGCGCGCGCCGCGGCGGTGTCGGCGTCGGCCGCGGCGAGCAGCGACTCGGCCTGGCGCAGGTCGGGGCGCTGGCGCAGCCAGTCCGCCAGTTCGCCCTGCGGCAGCCGCGGCATGAAGTCGAGCGTCGGGTCGAGCGGCGCCGCGGCCGCGGCGATCGTGCCGAGCGCCGACGGCGCGTCGCCGGCCAGCAGCGCGATGACGCCGACGGCCGCCAGCCGCTGCCGCTGCAGCGCGGCGAGCGTGGCCGCCGCGCCGGCCCGCTCGGCCTCGGCCCGGCGCAGTTCCAGCTCGCTGGCGCCGCCCGCGGCCCGTTCGATGCGGCGCAGCGCCTCAGCGCGCGCGCGGCCGTCGCGCACCGCCGCCGCGATGTCGATCTGCCGCTGCAGCGCACGGTGCCTGAAGTGCGCCTCGGCCAGCTGCGCGCTCAGGCTCCATTCGACCGCGGCGCGCGCCCAGGCCTGGGCCGCGAGGCGCGCTCCGGCCGCATCGGTGGCCGAGGCCAGGCGCCCCCACAGGTCGACGTCGAACTGCGCGGCGAGCTTGACCTGCTGGTTCGACGCGATGAACGCCTGGCCGCTGCCGGAGGCTTCGGCCGAGGCGCGCAGCCGGCCGGCCGAGGCCTGCAGCTCGAGCGTCGGCAGCTCGGCGCCGCGCAGTTCGTCGAAGCGCGAGCGCGCTTCGCGCAGCCGCGCCGCCGCCACCGCGAGGTCGGCGTTGTGCTGCAGCGCCTGCGCGACCAGGCGGTCGAGTTCGGCGTCGCCGAACAGCGTCCACCAGCGGCCGATCTGCAGCCCCGGCACCACCGGCACGCCGGCCGGCACGGTCAGCACCGGCAGCGGGCCGACGGCGGCGGCGCGCGGCACGCTGGCGCTGCAGCCGGCCAGTGCCAGCGCAACGGCCAGCGGCAGCAGGGCGCGCGCGAAGGCGGACGAGGGCTCAGCCACGCTGGCCGCCAATGGTGACGCGCCGCCGCGTGCCCGGCGCTGCGCCGGCGGCTTCGGCGGCGATCGAACCGATCTCGCTGGCGTCGACGCCGAGGTCGCGCAGCGTGTGCGCATCGACGCCGCGCCAGCCGTCGGTGCGACGCAGCGCAGCGGCGAAGCGGTCGAAGCGGGTGTCGCGCAGCCGGTCGATCAGGCGCCACGGCCAGGGGCGCGACAGACGAATGACGGTGGTGTCCATGGGGATCCTCGATCGCGATGTTCAGAAGCCGCCGAGCGAGTGCAGGCGCAGGACCAGCGTGCGCTGCTGCTGTTCTTCGGCGAGGGCTTCGATCAGGCCGGGGTCGACGCCGATGTCGGCCAGCAGATGGCGGTCCAGGCCAAGCAGTTCGTCGCGCCCGGCGGGGCCGCGCCGGGGCCTGCCGAGCCCATCGCCGGCCGCTGCGCCGACCGCTTCGCCAATCGCTTCGAACAGGCGCCGGTGCCAGGGGCAGAACAGGCTGGGCGCGCGGGTGGTCATGGCGCGGGCTCCAGGTTCGAATGCGACGGCGCGGGCAGCTCGGGCAGGGCCGGCGGATCGCCGACCGCCACCAGCGCGGCGCTGGCGCCGAGCGCGACGATCAGCGCCAGCAGGGCCGGCGTGGCGGGGCGGGAGGGCAGTCGGGGCATCGGGGTCTCCAAGGGGCGGCGAGCAGGTCGGCTCGACGAGGGGCATTTCCTCATCCGGCGGTTTCGGTGCCACGTCGAGGCGAAGGGCTCGCGTTGCGTCTGAAACCGTTCCGGCTTCAGCGGTAGACCAGTCCCGACAAGCGCCAGGCCAGCTGCCTCTGCACCGCCGGCAGCTTCGCCAGCAGCGACAGCAGCAGGTTGCGCGCGCCGCGCAGCGCGCGCGGCGCCGTGGCCAGCCGCGTCAGCCGGTGGGCGAAGCGCACCACCTCCAGCGCCACCGGGCGGCGCTGCGCGCCGTAGGCATCGAGCGACGCGCCGCGGCCGGCCAGCGCCTCGACCAGCGCATCGGCCAGGCAGATCGCGTCGACGATGCCGACGTTCATGCCCTGCCCGCCGGCCGGGCTGTGCACGTGCGCGGCGTCGCCGGCGAGCAGCACGCGCCCGGCGCGGTAGCTGTCGGCCACGCGGTGCTGCAGCTTGAAGCGCGAGCTCCACAGCAGCTCGCGCACCACCGCCCGCGTGGCCCGCGGGCCGCGCGCGTCGAGCAGCGCCTGCACGTCGGCGATGCCGGGCTGCGCCGGCGCTTCGCCCACCGTGGCGACGATGCGGCGCACGCCGTCGGGCAGCGGCGCGATCACCACCATGCCGGCCGGCGAGAAGAACAGCATCACCTCGCGCCGCGGCAGTGCGGCATCGTCCTGCAGCCGCACGTCGGCCAGCACGAAGGATTCGCCGTAGGCGCCGCCGCTGAAGGCGATGCCGGCGGCCTGCCGCACGACGCTGTGCATGCCGTCGGCGCCGACCGCCCAGCGTGCGCGCAGCGTGCGGCCGTCGTCCAGCGTGGCGCTGACGCCGGTCTCGTCCTGCACCAGCGCGGCCAGCGCGGCGCCGCGCTGCACGCGCCCGCCCAGCTCGACCAGGCGCTCGTGCAGCAGGCTTTCGGTCACCGCCTGCGACAGCATCAGCGTGTACGGGTAGCGCGTCGGCAGGCCGCCGAATTCCACCGGCACGAGCACGCGGTCGCGGTCGCGGATCGTGAAGCGCGGCGTCTGCACGCCGCGCGCCACCAGCCGCGGCGTCACCGCCAGCCGCTCCAGCGCCTCGAGCGTGTGCGCATGGATCACCGCCGCGCGCGAGGTGTTGGCGCCCTGCGCCTGGCGGTCGATGACGAGGGCCTCGACGCCGCGCGCGGCCAGTGCGGCGGCCAGCGTCAGGCCGGTGGGCCCGGCGCCGACGATCAGGATGTCGGCGTCGAAGGCGGCAGGGTGGGTCGGGTTCATCGTGGCTTTCCTTTCCAGGGTCGGTGGGTGGGTCGGGCGGCCGTGGCCGGCAGCGCGGTCACAGCAGCTCCTCGGGAACGAACAGCGACAGCAGCGACAGCAGCAGCCGGCGCCCGGCGCCGAAGCCGGGTTCGGCGGCGAGCGCCTGCCCGTCGCGCACGCCCTGCCACACCAGCGCGCCGTTGCTGCCGGCCGGGCGCACGCGCCAGGCGTCGTCGAGCACCTGGCCGGGGGCGCCGTGCAGCAGTTCGTGCGCGAGTTCGGGGCTGTCGATCAGCAGGCCCAGCTCGGTGTTCAGCAGCGCCGAGCGCGGGTCCAGGTTCATCGAGCCGACCAGTACGCGGCGGCGGTCCACCACCGCCCACTTGGCGTGCAGGCGGCCGTGCGACGACGCCGAGTCGCCGGCCGTGCCGCGGCGGCGGCCGGCCAGCGTGGCGCTCAGCTCGTAGACCTCGACGCCGAGCTCGACCACCTGGCGCCGGTAGACGGCGTAGCGCGCATGGGCCAGCGGCTCGTCGGTGGCGCTGGCCGAATTGGTCAGCACGCGCACCTGCAGGCCGCGCGCGCGGGCGGCGGCGATGCGCGCCAGGCCTTCGCTGCCGGGGATGAAATAGGGCGAGACCACCAGCAGCTCGCTGTCGCCCTGCGCCAGCGCGGCCACCGCGCCGAGCACGGCGCCGTCGCGCTCGGGCTCGGCCGGGCCGGCATGCGGCGCGCCGCGCGAGGCGCGCTCCGGCGGGTCGGCGAAGAGCCGCGCGCGGCCCCAGTGCAGCGGCAGCCGGCCCTGGTCCAAAGCCTGGCTCGGGCCAGGCGAGGGCGGCACGGTTCCCGCCGCCGCCGCTGCATCCTCGGGCGCCTCGTGGCCCGGCGGCGCGGCCGCGTCCGCGGCCAGGCCCACCTCGGCCAGCGGGCGCGACGCGGTGCTGTTCCAGAAGCGGTCGAACAGGGCGGACAGTTCCTGCACCGCGGCGCCGGCGGCCAGCAGGTCCAGGTCGATGAAGAAGGCGTCGCCGGTGCCGAAGTAGGCGTCGCCGATGTTGCGCCCGCCGGTGATGGCCAGCCGGTGGTCGGCCAGCAGCAGCTTGTTGTGCATGCGCCGGTTGATGCGCCCGAACTCGTGCACCGAGCGCAGCAGCCGCAGCGCGAGCGGGCCCTCGCGCGCGGGCAGCGGGTTGAAGAGGCGCACCTCGGCCATCGGCTGCCGCGCCAGCGCGTGCAGCAGCGCCGCGGACTCGTGCGCGTACAGGTCGTCGACCAGCAGCCGCACGCGCACGCCGCGCGCCGCGGCGCGGCGCAGCGCGCCGACGAAGGCGCGGCCGCTGGCGTCGGCGGCGATCGAGTAGGTCTGCGCGTCGAGGCTGCGCTCGGCGCGGTCGATCAGCGCGAGCCGCGCCTCCCAGGCGGGGCCGCCGTCGGCCAGCAGGCGAAAGCCCGACAGCCCGGCCGCATCGGCCGGCGTCGAGGCGGCGACGATCTGCGCCAGCGTGGTGTCGGCGACATCGTCATCGGCGAACGAGGCCGTGCGCGGCGCCGGCGGCGGCAGGCTGGCACAGGCGGCGAGCGCGGCCGCAGCGAGGACCGCGACGGTGCGGGCGAGAAGGCGCACAGCGGGGTGCAGCAGGGGCAAGCGGGGCAGCGCCATGCCGCCATTGCAGCGGCGCGCGGTTGCGTGGCGGTTGCGGCAAGCTGCCATCCGTCTTGCATCTGCAATGCGACGGCACGCGAGTCGAGCGCTGGCCGGTCCTCGGCTCGAACGCGCGGTTGCAGCCAGTCGTGACCGCCGACAACCTGTCGTTGTCGTGCGCCAGCCAAACGAAGCCCTGCGCGGCCGCTGATGGCGAGGTCGATGGGCGATCGTCAGGCGAGCCCTGCTGCGCCCTGCGACACGATCCGCAGGGGGCGCGGCAACCAGCCTGCGCTGTCAACGTCGCCGGCACGCGGCCATCAACAGGTCCACCGCAGCATGCGTCTGCGCGTCGATCTGCTGGCGCGGCATCGGCTGACCGAGCACGGCCCGCAGACGCGGCACCGAAGCGCTCATCTCGATGAACAGCGTGGCCGCCAGCCGCACATCGCCCAGTCCGGGCAGGTGGCCCGCGTCGCGCAGTCCGATCAAGACCTTGCTCACGGCATCGATGGCGCGCTCGTAGATGTCGGCGAACAGACGAGCCAGCACGGGCACGTGCGCGGCCTCGGCCAGGATCAGTCGGTTCAGACCCGCCACTGGGGCCGATGACGACAGGCTGGCCAGCTCTCGTGCCAGCGCCAGCAGCGATGCCCGCGGATCCTGCTTCGACGGGCCGGCTGCCGTCGTTGGGTCCGGCCCCAGCGAACCGACGAGCAGTCGATCGACCACCGCGGCCAGCACCTCGGCCTTGTTGGCATAGCGGGCATACAGCGTCTTGCGTGAAACGCCGGCGGCGCGCGAGATGGTGTCCATCGATGCGCGGGCGTAGCCGTGCTCCGTGAACACCAGGAGCGCTGCATCCAGAAGTCGTCGAGGCAAGGCAGCCGCCTCGGCTGCGGATGGGCGGCCCTGGGTGCGGCGGGTTGGCCGCACGGCGGTCTGCGATGCCGGATCGGACATGGTCGTGAGCTCGGATTACTAAAGAAACATGCATGACACTTTAACCTTGACGTCCGGATCGTTGGCGCCTATTTTTCGCCTGAAACGAAACACTCGTGTTTCTTTCAAGCCGATCACCGTACTGACCATCTGCCGCACGGAGGCGCACATGCTTGCTCCCGCATCGCACGGATCCCAGTGGAATCCGACCGTCTCGACCGCGCCTGCGGTGTGGCCGCAGATCGAGGCGGCACGCATCGAAGGCCTTTGCCCGGACCGCTTCGAGCCGGTGCGGCAGGCGCTTCAGCGCAGCCTCGACTCAGGCGAGGACATCGGGGCCTCGGTCGCCGTGTTCGTCCACGGCGAGCCGGTGGTCGATCTCTGGGGCGGCTATCTGGACGCCAGGTTCGATCGACCTTGGGGGCGTGACACCCTCATCACCACGCACTCGATCACCAAGACGATGACCGGCATGGCCGCGCTGGTGCTGGCCGATTCCGGCGAGCTCGATTTCGACGCACCGGTCGCCCGCTACTGGCCGGAATTCGCCCAGAACGGCAAGGCGGGTGTGCTCGTCAAGCACATCCTGAGCCACACCTCCGGTCTCGCCGGCTGGACCGAGGATGTCACCTGGGACGATGTCTACGACCACGACAAGGCCTGCGACCTGCTGGCGCGGCAGGCGCCCTGGTGGCAGCCAGGCACGGCAGCGGCCTATCACGGCCTCAGCATCGGCCACCTCGTCAGCGGGGTCATCCAGCGCATCACCGGGCTGACGCTGGGCAAGTACTTCGCCGAGCATGTGGCGCGGCCGCTGGGCGCGGACTATCACATCGGCATCGGCCCCGAGCACGATCAGCGCATCGCCTGCTTCGTGCAGGGATGTCGCGACTGGCTGCCGAGCGGCAATCCGATCGCCGAGCGCGTCGGGCTCAACCCGCAGCTGACGCCGCAGACCTCGGCGACGACGGCATGGCGGCGCGCCGAGGTGGGGGGCGCCAACGGCCACGGCAATGCGCGTTCGGTGGCCACCATCCACTCGGCGCTTGCCACGGGCGGCGCCAAGGGCCGGCGGCTGCTTTCGGACAAGGGGCGCCTTCGCGCGCTCGAGCCGATGTCGGACGGCATCGATCTGTTGCTGGGCGTTCCGATCAAGTGGGGCGCGGCGGCCTTTGCCCTGGATGCGCCGCTGCTATGTCCGAACGCCCCGGGCCACCGCATCGCCTTCTGGGGCGGGCAAGGCGGTTCGATCGCGGTCGTCGATTTCGACGAGTGCATGTCGATCAGCTTCGTCATGAACCGCTGGCTGAAGGGGCCCTACGAGCTGATGCGGGGCCAGCGCATCGTTGCGTCGGTCTACGAGAGCCTGGGCAAGCGCTGACCGGTCCTGACCCTGCCCGCCTGCGTCGAACAGCGAATTACACAAGGAGCGCACTCATGAACACGACACTCAAACTCCTGGCGGCTTTGTTGGCCGGGGCGGCCGCCGGCGCACTCGGGCTGCTGGCCGCGTCCTGGGCCGGCGTCACCGGGGGGCGGACAGCGCCCGCTGCGCCGCTGGTGGCGACTGGCACCGACGGTCTGGTGCACGAGACCCTGTACTTCCATGCACCCGAGGACGGCATCGCCGCCACGCACGATGGACGCAAGCCGATTCGTGTCTTCCCCAACGGGATCACGCCGCTCGACGACAAGGCACTGGCATCGGCCTTCGTGCTGGTGGCCAAGGCACGCAACCGCGACGGCGAGATCGTCGGCTTCGCGTCGGAGATGGAGGACGTCGCACCCGAGACCGACATCCTGCGCGGGCGCATGGTCATGCGCTCGACCTGGACGGTCGAACTTCCGGGCCGCGGAACCTTGTTCTGCGATCAGGTGGAGGACGCGAGCGAGTTCGCGCGCAAGGTGGTGATGCCGGCCTTCCTGCTCGGCCAGACCTGGGATGCGCCGTGGACCTTCGTCACCACGGTCGGTCCCGGACCGCTGGGGCGTGGCGTGATCGTCGGCGGCACCGGCGAGTTCGAAGGAGTGACGGGGCACTGCGTCGAAGTCACGCACCTGCGCCGATTCACGCCGCAGGGCGAGATGACGCTGACGATGGAGTTGCAGCTCGCCTATGGGAAGCCTGCAGCCGGCAGCCCGAAACAGTGACCACCAGGAGCAATGACATGTACCTTCCGTAGCAACATGGCGGGCATCGCATCGACGAAGACCACCGCCTCGACCGCGAGAACCCGCTGGGCATGCGCGTTCGACACACGGCGTCCGGCTTCGAAGCCGGGCACCTGCCGGTCCTGCCGGACGTCGATCAGGACTCGAGCGGCGTGCTGCGTTCGCCTTGCGGCGAAGACCGCCGATTCGCGATGCACCCCGACTTCACCGAGGAGCCGATGGCATGTTGACCTACCGAGGAACGGTTTATCCGTGGCACTGCGACCACATGGGCCACATGAATGTCATGTGGTACGTCGGCAAGTTCGATGAGGCCACATGGCAGCTCTTCAGCGCCATCGGCCTCGGGCCGTCCCGCCTGGCGGCCTCTCAGCGCGGCATGGCGGCAGTCGACCAGCGAATCACCTACGCGCGTGAAGTGAAGGCAGGCGCCGTCGTGTCGATCGCGAGCGTGCTGGGCGAAGTCCATGAGCGGAAGATCCGCTTCACCCACGAGATGCGCAACGACGAAACCGGTGTCCTCGTGGCAAGCACGACCCTCGTGGGTGTGCACATGGATACCCTTGCGAGGCGGGCCGTTGCCTTTCCGGAGGGCGTCATCGAGGCCGCCAAGGCGTTGCTGTCGGCGGATCGATCGACTGCCACGGATGCCGTTTCTGCCCGAACCTGATGTGCAAAGGTACCGGGCACGTTCGAGGAGAACGCGATGATGGAACTGGATCCACCGCAGTTCATCGTCGACGTCGCTGCGCCGGAGGCAGCTGGCGAACTCGGGCGCGGCATCGATCGGCGGGCCATCGTCGCGGAAGGCCGGCTGCATCAGGGCGCGCTCAGGCGGGCTGGTCTCGGTCAGTGCCCCAGTGAGACTTCGTCATCCACGTGC
Source organism: Burkholderiaceae bacterium (assembly GCA_016790515.1). Taxonomy (GTDB): domain Bacteria; phylum Pseudomonadota; class Gammaproteobacteria; order Burkholderiales; family Burkholderiaceae_C; genus Pseudaquabacterium. Next base: position 112,105 of record JAEUOY010000077.1, read on the forward strand.
GGCGCCCCGCTGCCCGGGTTCAATTGCGTCGCCCACGCGGCGCACCCTGAACCGCTCCGGTCGTCGCCATGGTGGCCGGCGACGCCATCTGCCCGGCGACGAAATCCAGGAACGCGCCGACTCTCCTGGACAGTTGGCGCGATGGCGCGAAGACACCGTAGACGCTGTGCGGCGCCGGCCGGTGCGCCGGCAGCACCTCCACCAGCCGGCCCGCGGCCACCAGGTCGGCGACGACGAAGTCCGGCGTCAGGGTCAGGCCCAGCCCGGCCAGCAGCAGTTCGCGCAGCATGACGCTGTTGTTCACCCGGAAGAAGCCGTCGATGCGCAGCGGCGCGGCGCCGTGCAGCGGCCAGTCGACCGGGCCGCCGTCCTGCGTGTACACCAGGCAGGCGTGCGCGCCCAGGTCCTGTGGCGTCGCCAGCGGCGGCGCCAGCTCCAGGTACGCCGGCGCGGTGACCAGCAGCCGCTGCACGCTGCCCAGCCGGCGCGCCACGAGCGTGGAATCGGGCAACTGCGTGGCGATGCGGATGGCGCAGTCGAAGCCTTCGTGCACGATGTCGACATAGCGGTCGTTCAGCGCCAGGTCCAGCTCGATCTGCGGGTGCGCACGCACGAAGGCCGGCAGGCGTGCGGCCAGCCAGGCCAGCGCGAACGAGGTCGGCAGCGAGACCCGAAGCCGGCCGGCGGGCGTGGCCGCACCCCGGCTCACGGCCTCGGCGGCGGCATCCACGTCGTCGAGGATGCGCACCGCGTCCAGGTAAAAGGCCCGCCCCTCCGCCGTGACGCTCACGCTGCGTGTCGTGCGATGCAGCAGGCGCACGCCCAGGTCGCGCTCGAGCTGCGCCACGAGCTTGCTCACCGAGCCACCGGTGATCTGCAGGCTGCGTGCGGCGGCGCCGAAGGATTGCTGTTCGACCACGCGCCGGAACGCGTGCATCGCGGGAAGGCTGGGGCGCTGGGTCGTCATCTCTGGCGCTCCGTCTGATTCCGGATTGGAAGCAATATTCTTCCAGATCAAGGCTATCGAAGACGATCCTGCATCAATACAGTGCGCACACCTTCAACCCGACCGGCGGCCATCGACCGCCGCCTCTCCCAGAGGAGTGCCCGATGAACGAGACCTGGATCAAGCGGCTGCTGCTGGTGTGCGCGGCATGGAACATCGCCGGCGCGGCGACATCGCTCGCAGCCCCCGCCAACCACTTCGCGCAGATGTACCACCTGGCGCCGGCCGTCGCCGACGATGCGCTGCTGATGTACTTCTTCCAGTGCACCTGGATCAACGTGCTGGCATGGGGCGGGGCCTACGCGTTGGCCGCGTTCTGGCCGCGATCGCGCGCGGCGGTGCTGGCCGCGGGCGGTGCGGGCAAGGCGATGTATTTCGTCGCCTGCGCGATGCTGGTGGCCTCCGGCGTCGGCAAGCCGCTGGTGCTGGCCTTTGGCCTCGGCGACCTGCTGATGGCTGGCTTGTTCGGCTGGGCGCTGCTGTCGCAGCGGCGCCGTGATCGGCAAGCGGGCCTGGCCGAGCCGCAGCGCCCTTGGCTGCCCGCTTGACGGCCGGGGGCGCGAAGCGCTCCTGGCTGGCGGCAGATCGAGGAACGCCGCCTCAGCGCACCGTCTCGACCTCGGCGTCGAACAGGTACCCCGCCCCGCGCTGCGTGACGATGAAGCTCGGCCGCGACGGGTCGGCCTCGATCTTGCGCCGCAGCCGCAGCACCTGCACGTCGATCGAGCGGTCGTAGACCTCGGCGTTGTGCAGCCTGGACAGCTCCAGCAGCTGGTCGCGCGACAGCGTGCGCCGCGGCGCCGACAGCAGCGCGATCAGCAGGCTGAACTCGCCGTTGGTCAGCTCCACCGGCCGGCCCTGCGGGTCCTTCAGCCGGCGCAGGCCGATGTTCAGCTCCCAGCCGCCGAAGCGGTAGGCGCGTGCCCGGTTCATCGCATCGGCCACGCTGGCCTGCGCCTGCGCGCGGCGCAGCAGCGCGCGGATGCGCGCCAGCAGCTCGCGGCTGGAAAAGGGCTTGGTCAGGTAGTCGTCGGCGCCGAGTTCCAGCCCCATCACGCGGTCGGCCTCCTCGGCGCGGCCGGTCAGCATCAGGATCGGCATCGTCGCCGACGCCTCGCGCAGCCGGCGCGCGATCTGCAGGCCGTCCTCGCCTGGCAGGCGCACGTCCAGCACCACCAGGTCGACGGTCTCGCGCGCCAGCAGCGCCATCAGCTCGGCGCCGCTGGCCAGCGCGCTGACGCGCAGCTCGTTGTCGCCCAGGTAGTCGCGCAGCAGCTCGCGGATCGCCGCGTCGTCGTCGACGGCGGCAATGTGGGGCCAGGCGTTGGCGGGCGGGTTCATCGTCGGGCCGCAGCTTCACCTACTTCGCCGGCATCTGCAAGCCGCGCCGCGCTCGCGCCAGCGCCGCGGCGATGTCGGCCGCCACCAGCGGCTTGCCCAGCACCGCGGCCGCGCCCAGCTCGCGCGCACGCTGCTGCAGCGCCGGCGTGACGAAGCCGCTCATCAGCACGACGGGCAGGTCGGGCCGCAGCGCGCGCGCGGCCAAGGCCAGCTCCGATCCCGTCAGCCCGGGCATCGCCTCGTCGCTGAGCAGCAGGTCGACGCGTTGCGGGTCGGCGCGCAGCGCTTGCAGCGCGTCGGCGCCGGACGTGAAGCCCACCGGCTCGTAGCCGAGTTCGGCCAGCATCTCCTCGCCCAGGCGCACCAGCGGTTCCTCGTCGTCGACCAGCAGCACCAGCTGCCCCTGGCCGCGCTCGACGGCCAACGCGGCGGGTGCGCGCGGTGCCGCCGCGTGGGCGCGCACCGGCAGGTAGACGCTGAATCGGCTGCCTTCGCCGACGGCACTGTCCACCGCGATGCCGCCGCCCAGCTCGGTGACGATGCCGTGCACCAGCGACAGGCCGAGCCCGGTGCCCACGCCGACCTCCTTGGTGGTGAAGAAGGGGTCGAAGATGCGTTCGAGCAGCGCCGGCGCGATGCCGGCGCCGTTGTCGGCGACCCCCAGCCGCAGGTATTCGCCGGCGGGCAGCGTGCTGGTCGCCACCGCGCGCGGTACGGCGATCGTCTCCAGGTCCAGCGTCACCTCGAGCCGGCCCTGGCCGCGCAGCGCCTGCAGCGCGTTGGCGCACAGGTTCATCACCACCTGGTGGATCTGCGTCGCATCGCCGAGCACGCCGGCATCACCGGCGACCAGCTTGCGGCGCAGCGTGACGCCGGCGGGCAGTGTGGCCGCGACGCCGTCGAGCGCCTCGTCGACCACCGACTGAACGTGCACCGGCACGCGCGTGCCGGCGTCGCCGCCGCGCGCGAAGGCCAGGATTCGCTCGACCAGCGACTTGCCGCGCTGGCCGGCGGCGGCGATGGCGTCCAGGTGGCGGCGCAGCGGCGTGCCCTCGGGCGCGGCTTTCTGCGCCAGCTCGCCGTAGCCGACGATCGCCGACAGGATGTTGTTGAAGTCGTGCGCGATGCCGCCGGCCAGCGTGCCGATCGCCTCCAGCTTGCGCGCCTGCAGCAGCTGCTCCTCGAGCCGCCGGCGCTCGATCTCGGCCTGCTTGCGCCGCGTGATGTCGACGGTGGAGCCGGCCAGGCGCAGCGGCTGCCCGGCGGCGTCGCGGAAGCACTGCGCGCGGGTGTGGATCCAGCGTTCGCCGCCGTCCGCCGTGACGACGCGGAACTCGTGGTCCAGCCTCGGCGTGCGGCCGGCGACATGCTCTTCGCGGTTGTGGTGCACGCGCTCGCGGTCGTCGGGGTGCAGCGGCAGGCGCGAGAAGTACTCGCCGGCGCTGAGCACCTGCGCGCCGCCGGCCATGCCGAAGAGTTCGGACAGCCGGGCCGAGACGTAGACCTGCTGCGCCGGGATGTCCCACAGCCAGTGGCCTTCGTCCGAGCCGGTCATCGCCAGCGCATAGCGCTGCTCGGAGACCAGCAGCGAGCGGCGTGCGGCGTCGGCGCGCGCCAGCTGGCGCAGCGCCAGCCACAGCAGGCCGGCCGCCAGTGCACCCAGGCCCAGCGTGCGCAGCGTGGTGGTCAGCGCCTGCGCGCGCCACGGCGCCAGCGCGGCGCCGGCGTCGCGCGAGACGGCGACCACCAGCGGGTAGTCGGGCACCACCTGCAGCGCGACGAAGTGGTCGGCGCCGTCCACCGGGCTGGGCAGCCGCGCCACCGCCGAGGTCGCCGGCCCGCCCGGCGGCAGCAGCCGGTCGAGCACGTCCAGGCGCCTGCCCAGCATGCCCTCGGCCGACGGGTAGCGCGCGAGCAGCCAGCCTTGCCGGTGCGCCAGCGCAATGCGGGTGGCCGAGTCGGGGTAGCTGTCGCGGTAGAAGTTCTGGAAGTACTCGACGCGCCCCGGCGCGCCGACCACGCCGGCAAAGCGGCCGCTGCCGTCCTCGAAGCGGCGCCCGATGGGAAAGACGCGGCGCTGGGTGCCCGGGCTCGTGCGCACGTTCTCGATCGTCAGCCCGGCGCCGCGCTCGTCGCGCAGCCGGCCGAATGGCGCCTGTGCGGCGATGCTCAGCGGCGCCATCATCGACGACGGCACCTGCGACACCGCACGCGCCTGGCCGTCGGGCCCGAACACGACCAGGCCGTCGGTCTGCACCAGCCCCTGGGCTTCGGCATGCAGGTGGCGGTGCAGCGCGTCGGTATCGGCCAGCGAGAGCGTGCCGCGCTTCAGCTCCTGCGCCAGGTGCGTGAGCACCACGTCGACGGCCTGGATGCTGCGCGCGGTCTGCTCGGCGATGACCCTGGCCTGCGATGCGAGTTCGCGTTCGGTGCTGCGCACCGTCTCGGCCTGGCTGCGCCAGATGTCGTGGCCCGCCTGCGCCGCCATCACGGCGATGAAGGCGCCGCCCAGCCAGGCGAGCCGGCGCGGCGACCAGCCGCCGGGCAGGTCGTGCACCGGCGGCGCGGCCGGTTGGGGGTCGGGGGCGGGTTGCATGGCGATGGCTGCCACTGTGGCATCGGTCCGCCGCCGCTGCGTTGCGCGCGCCCGGTCACTGCGTTTCAACTGAAATGTCCGGGTGCCCGATGTCCGATGAAACAAGCGCCGTGGCCGGCCGCAACCGCGCTGCAACCGGGCGCGGGCGCAATCGTGGCCATGGACTCCCGTCACCCCACCGAACGAGGCATCGGCATGCTGACCTACCGCGGTACCGTCTACCCCTGGCATTGCGACCACATGGGCCACATGAACGTGATGTGGTACGTGGGCAAGTTCGACGAAGCCACCTGGCAGTTCTTCCACGCGATCGGCCTGTCGCCGGCCTTCCTGCGCGCCCAGTCGCGCGGCATGGCGGCGGTCGAACAGCGCATCACCTATGTGCGCGAACTGCGGGCCGGCGCGGTGGTATCGATCCGGACGACGGTCTCCGAGGTCCACGCCAGGCGCCTGGTGTTCTCGCACGAGATGCTGAACGACGAAACCGGCCTGCTGGCCGCCAGCACCAGCTTGACCGGCGTGCACATGGACACTGCAGCGCGCAGGTCCTGCGCGTTGCCGGAGGCGGTGACGGCCGCCGCCCGGGCACTGCTGGCGACACCGGAAACCGGGACACGCTGACCCCGGGGCAAGCCATCGATGCCAGCGGGCCAGGGCTGGCGATCGCTCGTCCAGCGCGCCGATACCCGGCGCGACCTTGCGGGCCGCCGATCGGCGAAAATCTACCGATGTCCCCTGACACCGCCACCGCCGACGCCGCCAGCGCGCCCAGGATCGGCTTCGTCTCGCTCGGCTGCCCGAAGGCGCTGACCGATTCCGAACTGATCCTGACCCAGCTCAGCGCCGAGGGCTACCAGACCAGCAAGCGCTTCGAAGGCGCCGACCTGGTGATCGTCAACACCTGCGGCTTCATCGACGATGCGGTCAAGGAGAGCCTGGACACCATCGGCGAGGCACTGGCCGCCAACGGCCGGGTGATCGTCACCGGCTGCCTGGGCGCGCGCGCCGGCGACGACGGCGGCAACCTGGTGCGGCAGATGCACCCCAGCGTGCTGGCCGTCACCGGCCCGCATGCGACGCAGGAGGTGATGGACGCGGTGCACCGGCATGTGCCGAAGCCGCACGACCCGTTCGTCGACCTGGTGCCCGAGGTCCGGTCGCAGTTCCGCGGCGAAGCCGGCATCAAGCTGACGCCTCGTCACTACGCGTATCTCAAGATCAGCGAGGGCTGCAACCACCACTGCAGCTTCTGCATCATCCCCAGCATGCGCGGCACGCTGGCGTCGCGGCCGGTCGGCGAGGTGCTGTCCGAAGCCCGGGCGCTGTTCGAGTCGGGCGTCAAGGAACTGCTGGTCGTCAGCCAGGACACCAGCGCCTACGGGGTCGATGTCAAGTACCGCACCGGCTTCTTCGACGGCCGGCCGGTCAGGACCCGGCTGACCGAGCTGTGCGAGGCGCTGGCCGATCTGGCCCGGCCACATGGCGCCTGGGTGCGGCTGCACTACGTCTACCCCTATCCGCATGTCGACGAGCTGCTGCCGCTGATGGCCGACGGGCGCATCCTGCCGTACCTGGACGTGCCGTTCCAGCACTCGCACCCCGACGTGCTGCGCCGCATGAAGCGCCCGGCCAGCGGCGAGCGCAACCTCGACCGGCTGCTGGCCTGGCGCGAGGCCTGCCCCGAACTGGTCGTCCGCTCGACCTTCATCGCCGGCTTCCCCGGCGAGACCGAGGCCGAGTTCGAGCACCTGCTGAACTTCGTGCGCGAGGCGCAGATCGACCGTGCCGGCTGCTTCGCGTACTCGCCGGTCAAGGGCGCGGCGGCCAACGATCTGCCCGGCGCGCTGCCGGCCGGGCTGCGCGAGGAGCGCCGCGCGCGCTTCATGGCGGTGGCCGAGGAAGTCTCGATCGCCCGGCTGCGGCGGCGCATCGGCGCGACGATGCAGGTGCTGGTCGACCACGCGCCGGCGCTGGGCCGCAAGGGCGGCGTCGGCCGCAGCTACGCCGATGCGCCCGAGATCGACGGCACGGTGCGGCTGCTGCCGCCCGAGAAGGCCAGCAAGACCCTGAAGGCGGGTGAATTCACCCGCGCCCGCATCGTGGCCGCGGAGGGCCACGACCTGATCGGACAACCCGTCTGACCGACCGAATCCGACCGACCGAATCCGACCGACCGAATCCGACCGACCATGAGCGACCCTCGAGACCTGACCACCCACCTGCTGCATCACCCCTACCAGCCGCCCGACAGCTGGGGCGCCGTGCCGCCCGGCGTGTTCAAGGCCTCGACGGTGATCTTTCCCGATGTCGCCGCGCTGCGCGGGCGCACCTACACCGCGAAGACCGGCTACACCTACGGTCTTCGCGGCACGCCGACCACCTACCTGCTGGAAGAACGCCTGGCCACGCTGGAAGGCGGCCGCTTCTGCATCCTGTCGCCCAGCGGGCTGGCGGCGATCATGAACGTCGACCTCGCGCTGCTGAACCAGGGCGACGAGCTGCTGCTGCCGGACAACGTCTACGGCCCGTCGGCCGACCTGGCCGCCAGCGTGCTGTCGCGCTGGGGCATCACCCACCAGCGCTACGACCCGATGAACCCGGCCGACCTGGCGGCGCGCATCAGCGAGCGCACCAAGCTGGTCTGGATCGAGGCGCCAGGGTCGGTGACGATGGAATTCCCCGATCTGCCGGCGCTGGTGGCGGCGGCCAAGGCGCGTGGCGTGCTGACCGCGCTGGACAACACCTGGGGCGCCGGGCTCGCCTTTCGCCCGTTCGACCTGGACGTCGACATCGTGATGCATGCGCTGACCAAGTACCCCTCGGGCGGCGCCGACGTGCTGATGGGCTCGGTCGTCAGCCGCGACGAGGCACTGCACCTGAAGATCCTGAAGGTGCACGGCCAGCTCGGCCTGGGTGTCGCGGCCAACGATGCCGAGTTCATCCTGCGCGGGCTGAACACGATGGCCTTGCGCTACCACGCGCACGACGCCGCGGCGCGCGAGCTCGCCGCCTTCCTCGGCCGTCAGCCGCAGGTCACCCGGGTGCTGCACCCGGCGCTGCCCGGCTCGCCCGGCCACGACCACTGGGCCGCCAACTGCAGCGCCGCGGCCGGCCTGTTCTCGGTGCTGTTCGACCCGGCGCTGCGCCAGCAACAGGTCGACGCCTTCGTCGATGCGCTGCAGCTGTTTCGGATCGGTTATTCCTGGGGCGGCCCGGTCAGCCTGGTCGTGCCCTACGACCTGGGCGCGATGCGCGCCGACCGCTCGGTGCTGCCGGGCCACCTGGTTCGATTCTCGATCGGGCTCGAGGCGGTGGCCGACCTGCAGGCCGACCTGGCGCAGGCCTTGCGCGTGATGGGCTGATGCGCAGGCCTGCGCCGTGACGGCGGCCGGCTGTGATCGCCAGTGCGGCGGGGGCCGCCGCCAGGCGGTCGCCCCGGTCGGCGAGGGCCTGCGCGGGGCGGCTCAAGTCGGCCGCATCTTCGGTCGATAAGCCAGCGATGCACCCGGACCCCGGCCCCGTGTCGTCGCTGGCATTCGCCGCATGCCCAGCGTGCTGAAGGCCGCGCCGCGCCGGCGTGCCGCTGCCCAGCCGGTCCGGCGACGGCAGCGCCTGCCGGTTGCGCCGTCGGTTGGATCGAAGCCGGCGCCGGCCCACCCGCCGGTGCCGCACGCGCTGTACCAGTTCGCCATCGAACAATTGCCCCATGGCCTGAGCATGTTCGACGGCGACGACCGGCTGGTCGTGGCCAATCGGCGCTACCGCCTGATCTGGCAGCTGCCCGACCACCTCTGCCGCCCCGGCACGCATTTCGCCGACATCATCGCTGCCAGCCACGGCGCCCGGCTGGTCGTCGACGAACTCGAGCCGGTGACCGATCCGACGCAACCCGGCCGGCGGCGGCGCGAATGGCAGCTCGACGATGGCCGCATCATCGAGGTGACGATCACCCGCCTGCCCGGCGGCGCCTGCGTGGCGCTGCATGCCGACGTCACCGAGCAGCGCCAGGCGCAGATGCAGGTCGCCCACATGGCCCGTCACGACATGCTGACCGGCCTGTGCAACCGGGCCCAGTTGGTCGAGCAGATGCTGAAGCTGCTGCCGCGCACCCAGCGTGGCGAGGCGCTGGCGGTGCTGCTGGTCGACCTGGACCGCTTCAAGACCGTCAACGACACGCTGGGCCACGGCGCGGGCGATGCCCTGCTGCGGCAGGTGGCCGGGCGCATGCGCGAATGCGTGCGCGAGGGCGACACCATCGCCCGCCTGGGTGGCGACGAATTCGCGGTGCTCCAGGCCGGCAGCCACCAGCCGTCGGCCGCCAGCGCGCTGGCGCGGCGGCTGGTCGACGTGCTGTCGCTGCCCTTCGACCTGGCCGGCCAGCTGGCCCATATCGGGGCCAGCGTCGGCATCGCGGTGGCGCCGTTCGACGCCACCGAGGTCGAGCCGCTGCTCGAGTGCGCCGATCTGGCGCTGTACCGGGCCAAGTCGGCGGGCCGCGGCGTGCTGCGCTTCTTCGAGCCCGAGATGGATGCCTGTGTGCAGCTGCGCCGCCAGATGGAAGTCGACCTGCGCCGTGCCATCGACCAGCAGGACTTCGAGCTCGCCTACCAGGCGCAGGTGGCGCTGCCCGGGCTCGCGCTGACGGGCGCGGAGGCGCTGATCCACTGGCGGCACCCGACGCGCGGCCGGATCTCGCCGGCCGACTTCGTTCCGGTGGCCGAGGAGACCGGCCTGATCATCCCGATCGGCCGCTGGGTGCTGCACCAGGCCTGCCGGGATGCCGCCGGCTGGCCGGCGCCGCTGCGCGTCGCGGTCAAGGTCTCGGCGGTGCAGTTCAGGAGCCGCAGCCTGATGCACGACGTGCTGGCGGCGCTGCAGGACAGCGGCCTGCCGCCGCAGCGGCTGGAACTGGAGATCACCGAGGCGGTGCTGCTGGCCGACACCGGGCACACGCTGTCGGTTCTGCACGCGCTGCGCGAGCGCGGGGTGCGCACCTCGCTGGACGATTTCGGCGCCGGCTACGCGTCGCTGAGCCATCTGCGGCGCTTCCCGTTCGACAAGCTCCAGATCGACCGCTCGCTCATCGCCGACCTGCACCGCGGCGGCGACGCCCGGGCGATCGTCGAGGCGATCGCCGGGCTCGGCCGCGGCCTGGGCATGACGATCACCGCCGAAGGCGTCGAGACCGCCGGACAGCTGGCCGCGCTGCAGGCCGCCGGCTGTGGCGAGGTGCAGGGCGACCTGTTCAGCCGGCCCTGTGCAGCGGACGATCTGTCGAAACTGATCGCCGACAGCGCCGCCGCGGGACGGCTGCACGGCGGCGCCGACGCCGCCACCGCCGGTCCGGCCTGACCGGTGCCGCGGCGGCGCTACCGGTCGCCGCCCGCCGGCCCGGCCAGCAGCGGGATCGCGCCGTCCGAATCGGCCCCCAGCAGCCCGACCTGGGTGTAGATGCCCAGCTTGTCGCGGGTGTCCTGGATGTCGAGGTTGCGCATCGTCAGCTGGCCGATGCGGTCGGCCGGCGTGAACGCGCCCTCGACCTTCTCCATGCTCAGCCGCTCGGGCTTGTAGGTCAGGTTCGGGCTGGTCGTGTCGAGGATCGAGTAGTCGTTGCCGCGACGCAGCTCCAGCGTCACCTCGCCGCTGACAGCGCGGGCAACCCAGCGCTGCGCGGTCTCGCGCAGCATCAGGCACTGCGGGTCGAACCAGCGGCCCTGGTAGAGCAGCCGGCCCAGGCGGCGGCCGTTGTTGCGGTACTGCTCGATCGTGTCCTCGTTGTGGATGCCGGTGACCAGGCGCTCGTAGGCGATGTGCAGCAGCGCCATGCCCGGCGCCTCGTAGATGCCGCGGCTCTTGGCCTCGATGATGCGGTTCTCGATC
>JAEUOY010000125.1 GCA_016790515.1 Burkholderiaceae bacterium
CCCCAGACGATGTTGAAGTAGCGGCTGCTGCCGGCGTAGAAGGTGTTGCGCGCGTACAGCCCGCCGAGGTCGAGCAGTTCGAAGCGGCCGGTCACGTGGTAGCTGAAGTGAATCTCGACCGGCGCCGGGCCTTCGAAGGTGATGCTGTCGCCGGTCTGCGACCAGGTGTGCACCTCGAGCGGCCCGGACACGTTGCGATCGCTGCGAAACGCCTCGATGAAGCCCGACACCGTGCCGGCGGCCAGGTCGGCGCCGGCGCTGGCGCGGTAGTTGCCGCTGAGTCCCGAGAGCCTGGAGTCGTCCATCTCCTGGAAGATCACGGCGCTGGGCGACGGATCGCTGAGCAGGTGGTTGCCGCAGCAGCCGTCCCAGATCTGCACCAGGGCCTGCGCCGGCGTGGCCGCCAGCGTCGCGGCAGCCAGCGCCCAGGACATCGCCGGCCGCAGCGGCCGGCAGACGCCTGCGGCGTTCGGGCGGGCCGGCGAAGGACCCGCAGGCCGTGGCGGGATGGCAGTCATGACGTTCTCCTGGCGGCGGCGCACCGGACCGACACCTCGGGCAGGAGCGCGCCGGGCCGCTCCCAAGCGCGAATCCCGGAGCGCGCAGCGCGGAGGCTGGTCCAGTGAGCGTGAAGGCCAGTCTTGCGCGCCAGCGGGCTCGCGTCCATGGGATGGATGTCGTACGACAAAGCGACTACCCTGCGGCTGCCGAGCAACTCGAAGGACGATGCGTCGACCTCATGGCCGCCTTGACGCGCGACGAATCCCTGACGGCCGGCGCCGGCGACGCACCGAGATCGCTCGACGCGCAGATCGAGTTCGAGGTCTTCGACATGGTTGCGCGTGGCCTGGCCGAGGGTCTGGCCGCAGGCGTCATCCCGCTGGCGACGACCGCACTGCTGCTGCAGACACTGGCCGCGCCGCGCCTGCTGGTGCCCTGGGCGGCCGGCGTCGCCGCCGTGCTGGGCGCGGGTCTGGTGCTGGCCTGGCGTTACGGCAGGGCCCCGCAGGTGCAGGGCGACACGGCGCGCTGGCGCCTCGCGCTGTTCGCGCTGGTCGGCGCGTCGGGCTTGTCGTGGGGCGTCGCCGGCTGGCTGTTCGTGCCCGCGCCCTGGCAGGCGGAATTGGTCGTGCTGGCGCTGCTGCTGAGCCTGGCGGCCGCGGTCCTCGCCAACATCGGCGCCGAGTTGCCGCTCTACGCCGTGTTCGTGAGCGCGATCATGCTGCCGACCGCGGTCCACCGCGCAGTGCTCGGCGGCGCGGTGAACCTCGGCATCAGCGTCGGCGCGCTGGTCATGATCCTCGTGCTGACGCTCTTCGCAGCCCGCCTGGCCGCTGCGATGCGCCGGTCGCTGCGCATCGCGCACGAGAACCGGCGCCTCGCCGACGCGCTTGCCGAACGGACCCGGGAGGCGGAGCTGGCGAGCCAGGCCAAGTCGCGCTTCATCGCCGCGGCGAGCCACGACCTGCGCCAGCCGGTGCATGCCCTCGGCCTGCTGCTCGACGTGCTGCAGGGCCAGCAACTCAACCCGCAGGCTCAGGCCACCGCGGCGCGCATGTCACAGGTGTTCGAGGCGCTCGATGGCTTGTTCGAGGGCCTGCTCGACATCTCCCGGCTCGACAGCGGCGCGATCGAGCCGCGCCGCTGCGACTTCGCGCTCGGCCCGCTGCTCGCCGCGCTGGCCGACGAGTTCGCTGCCGAAGCGCAGGCCAAGGGCCTCGCGCTGCGTTGCCGCGGCAGCGACGCCTGGGTGCGCAGCGACCCGTTGCTGCTCGAACGGATGCTGCGCAACCTGCTGGCCAACGCCGTGCGCTACACCGAGCGCGGCGGCGTGCTGATCGGCTGCCGCAGCCGCGGCGGGTCGCTGCGCATCGAGGTCCGGGACAGCGGCATCGGCATCGCGGCGGCGCAGCAGGCGGCGGTGTTCGACGAGTTCTTCCAGGTCGGCAACACCGAGCGCGCGCGGGGCCAGGGGCTCGGCCTCGGGCTGGCGATCGTGCGCCGGCTCGGCGCGCTGCTCGGACACCCGCTGACGCTGCGCTCATGGCCCGGGCGCGGCAGTGTGTTCGGCATCACGCTGCCGGCGGTCGTCGCACCTGCCGCGGTGGCGACGCCAGCGCCGCGTGCCGCCGATGCGCAGGCCGCGGCCTGGCGCGATCGGCACGTGCTGGTCGTCGAAGACGATGCCTTTGCCCGCGACGCGCTCGAGCGCCTGCTGGCCGCGTGGGGCTGCCAGGTGAGCTGTTGCGCCGATGCGACCGCCCTGCGCGACCTGCTGCGCGCCCGCGCGGCTGCGCCCGACCTGCTGATCACCGACTGGCGGCTGCCGGGCCCCGAGGACGGACTGGCCGTCGTGCAACTTCTGCGCACGCGCTTCGGCGGCGCGCTGCCGGCCTGCCTGATCACCGGCGATGCCGTCGACGACGCGCGGCGCGTCGAGCGCGAGCATGGTGTCGTGCTGCTGCACAAGCCGATCCGGCCCGCGGCGCTGCGCGCGGCGCTGACGGCGCAGTGGATGCCCGTGCCGGGCCCTGCGGTGGCACTGCCATGAGGATCCTGATCGTCGACGACCACCCGGTGTACCGCGACGGGCTCGCGGCCGTCATCGCCCAGGCCTTCGCCGGTGCGCAGGTGGACCAGGCGGCCGACGCGGCCAGTGCGTTCGAAACGCTGGCGCATCGATCCGACTTCGATCTGGTGCTGCTCGACCTGGCCATGCCCGGCCTCGACGGCCGCGCCGCGCTGCCATGGCTGCGGCGGCGCCATCCGGCGCTGCCGGTGGTCGTGATCTCGGCGTCGGACGACACCGGCGTCGCTGCCGAGTGCATCGCCTGCGGCGCGAGCGGATTCATCCCCAAGTCGGCGCGCCGCGACACGATCGTCGCGGCCTTGAGGGCGGTGATCGACGGCGGCGCCGTGCTCGCACCGGCGGCGCATCGCGCCTTGGCGCCGCCTGGCCTGACGCAGCGCGAAGCCGAGGTGTTGCGCCACCTCGGCGCCGGCGAATCGAACAAGGCGATCGCGCGCGGACTCGGCATCTCCGAGGCCACGGTTCGCGTGCACCTGGGCGCCGTGTACCGGGAACTCGGCGTCGCCAGCCGCACCCAGGCGCTGCTCGAAGCGCGCCGGCGTGGCCTGCTCGCTGGCTGAGAGCGCCCACGGGCCGGCGAAGCCGCGCGGCTCGGCCCGGCACGCGTCACCCCGGCGTCGCCGGGTCGTCGTCGCCGGGTGGGACCGCGGGCGACACGTTTCACGGCTTTGCGATGAAGTCGTCCTGGAGCCTGAAGGACGCCGCGTCGGCCACGGTGTTCGAAGATGGCATCGGCAACGCACCGGTTCCCGAGCCGGCGTCGTTCGTGCTGCTCGCAGCCGGCCTGCTCGTGCTGGCGGCCGCCTTGCCGCGTGCCCGGGCGGCGAAGAAGCCTGCGTGACTCGCCGCCGCAGGGTTCAGGGCAGCGAAGCTCCGGCGGCTCCCCCGTAGATGCGCTCGAAACGCCGGCCGAGCCGGGTCAGCATTTCGTAGCCGATCGTGCCGGCCTGCGCGGCGACGTGGTCGACGTCGCCGTTTGGCCCGATCAGGTCGACCGCGTCGCCGGCGGCCAGCGCGCCGGCCGGCAAGGCGGTCGCATCGATCGTCACCGTGTCCATCGACACCCGGCCGACGATCGGCAGCTCGACATCGCCGGCCCAGACGCTCGCGCGACCGCCGAGGCGGCGCAGCCAGCCGTCGGCGTAACCGACCGACGCGGTCGCGATGCGCGACGGCCGCTCGCTGGTCCAGGCATGGCCGTAGCCGACCGGCGTTCCCGCAGGCAGTTCGCGAACCTGGATCACGCGCGCTTGCAGCCGCACCACCGGCCGCATCGGGTTCGGCGCGCCGGCGACCGGCGCCAGGCCGTACAGCGCGGCGCCCGGGCGCACGAGCTCGAAATGGTGGCTGCTGCCGAGGAAGATGCCCGACGAATTGGCCAGGCTGGCCGGCGCCGGCGGCAGCCGCCGCCGCGCGGCGACGAAGCGTTCGAGCTGGGCCGCGTTGGCCGGATGCGCTTGCTCGTCGGCGCAGGCGAGATGGCTCATCACCAGCTCGACGCGCAAGCCGACGAACGCCTCGCGGTCGTCGGCAAGCGCACGCAGTTCGCGCTCGTCGAGGCCGAGCCGCGCCATCCCGGTGTCGACCTGGACGATCGCGCCGAGCTCACGGTCGAGCCGGTGCGCCAGCGCCCGCCAGGCGTCGAGCTGCGCCCGGCTGTTGAGCACCGGCCGCAGGCCGTGGGCGACGAATTCGGCCTCGCTGCCCGGCAGCGGCCCGTGCAGCACCGACACCGTGGCGTCGCGCGGCAACATCGGCTTCAGTGCGATCGCCTCGTCGAGGTGGGCGACGAAGAATTGGCGGCAACCGGCAGCCGCCAGCGCCGGGCCGACCTGCGCCGCGCCCAGCCCGTAGGCGTCGGCCTTCAGCACCGCGGCGCAGTCGGCGCGGCCGACGCGCGACTTCAGCAGCCGCCAGTTGGCGACGATCGCGCCGAGGTCGATCGTCAGCACCGCGCCGGCGCCGGGCGATGCCGGCCCGCTCATGCCGCCTCCTGCCCGGCCGCGCTCGCCGGCAGCGCGCGCGGCGCGGCCTGGCGGTCGAAGTAGTCCTTCGTGACCTTGGCCACCACCGGCGACAGCAGCACCAGCGAGACCAGGTTCGGGAAGGCCATGAAGGCGTTCAGCGTGTCGGAGACGAGCCAGACGAAGTCCAGGTGGGTGACCGCGCCGACCAGCACGAACGCGGTCCACAGCAGGCGGTACGGCTTTTCCGACCGGGTGCCGACCAGGTACTCCCAGCACTTCTCGCCGTAGTAGGCCCAGCCGAGAATCGTGGTGTAGGCGAAGATCACGATCGCCACGGCGAGGAAGCTGGCGCCGAAGCCGGGCAGCGCGGTCTCGAAGGCCGCCGAGCTCAGCACCGCGCCCTTCAGGCCGCTCTGCCAGGCGCCGGTGACGATCAGCACCAGCCCGGTCATCGTGCAGACGATCAGCGTGTCGATGAAGGTGCCCATCATGCCGATCAGGCCCGATTCGGCGGCGTGGCGCGTGCGCCCGGCGGCCTGCGCGATGCCCGCGGTGCCGAGGCCGGCTTCGTTCGAGAAGATGCCGCGCGCGACGCCGTAGCGCATGGCCATCATCACCCCGGCACCGACGAAGCCGCCGGTCGCCGCGGTCGGGTTGAAGGCGTGGTGGAAGATCAGGCCGAAGGCGGCCGGGATCTGATCGGCATGCAGGCCGAGCACGAGCAGCGCGACGACGACGTAGCCGATGCACATGAACGGCACCAGCTTCTCGGCCACCGCGCCGATGCGCTTGACGCCGCCGATCAGCACGAAGCCGGTCAGCACCATCATCACCACGCCCGAGACCCAGGGCGCGACGCCGAAGCTGGCGTGCATCACGTCGGCGATCGAATTCGACTGCACCATGTTGCCGATGCCGAAGCCGGCGATGCCGCCGAAGATCGCGAACGCCGCGCCGAGCCAGCGCCAGTGGCGCGCCAGGCCGTTCTTGATCGCGTACATCGGGCCGCCGACCTGCTCGCCGTGGTCGTCGGTCTCGCGGTAGTGCACCGCGAGCAGCACCTCGGCGTACTTGGTGGCCATGCCGACCAGCGCGGTCATCCACATCCAGAACATCGCGCCCGGGCCGCCGATCGCGATCGCGGTGGCGACGCCGGCGATGTTGCCGATGCCCACCGTCGCGGCCAGCGCGGTCATCAGCGCCGCGTAGGGGCTGATGTCGCCGGCAGCGCCGGCGGCAGGGTTGCGGCCCTTCCAGACCATCTTGAAGCCGGTGCCGATGCGCAGGATCGGCATGAATTTCAGGCGCAGCTGCAGCAGCAGGCCGGTGCCGAGGATCAGCACGAGCATCGGCGGACCCCAGACGAAGTCGTTGATCGCCGTGACGATCGAGGTGAGCGTTTCCAAGGTTTGTCTCCAGTGGTGGTTGGGCAAGACGAAGGCCGCCCGGCGCCCTCGTGGGGGCCGGGTGGCGCAAAGTGAACGGGGAAAAGGCGCCTGGCGCGTCCAGGCCCTGCCGGCCGCGCGCAGTGCGCGGCCTCGCGCCCGGCTCAGGCCCGCGCGGGCTGCAGGCGAGGCGTCGAGACGGCGGCGGCGGCGCGGCGGCCGTAGCGCTCGACGCCCAGGCCCTCGAGGCTGATCTCGGGCTCGCGGCCGCTGATCAGGTCGGCGACGACGCGGCCGGTGCCGGCGGCCATCGTCCAGCCGAGCGTGCCGTGGCCGGTCGACAGCGTGAGGTTGGCATAGGGCGTGCCGCCGACGATCGGCGTGCCGTCGGGCGTCATCGGCCGCAGGCCGGTCCAGAACTCGGCCCGCGAGACGTCGCCGCCGTGCGGGAACAGGTCGGTGACGACATGCTCGAGCGTGCGCCGGCGCGCGTCGGCCAGGCTCAGGTCGAAGCCCGACAGCTGCGCGGTGCCGCCGACGCGGATGCGGTCGCCGAGCCTGGTGACCGCGACCTTGTGGGTCTCGTCCATGATCGTCGACTCGGGGGCGCAGGCCGGGTCGGTGATCGGCACGGTGATCGAGAAGCCCTTGACCGGGTAGACCGGGATGCGGATGCCCAGCGGCGCGAGCATCGCGGTCGAGTAGCTGCCGAGCGCGAGCACGTAGTGGTCGGCGCTGAGCCTGCCTTCGGCCGTGCGCACGCCGGTGATGCGGCCGCCGGCCTGCTCGAGGCCCTCGATCGCGACGCCGAAGCGGAAACGCACGCCCTGCGCTTGCGCCATCTTCGCCAGCGCCTGCGTGAACTTGAAGCAGTCGCCGGTCTCGTCGCCGGGCAGTCGCAGCGCGCCGACGAACTTGTGCTGCGTCTCGGCCAGGCCCGGCTCGACCGCGACGAAGCCGGCGCGGTCGAGCACCTCGAAGGGCACGCCCGAGGACTTCAGCACCTCGATGTCCTTGGCCACGCCGTCGAGCTGCTTCTGGGTGCGGAACAGCTGCAGCGTGCCCTGGGTGCGTTCGTCGTAGCGGATGCCGGTCTCGTCGCGCAGCTCGCGCAGGCAGTCGCGGCTGTATTCGGCCAGCCGCACCATGCGGCCCTTGTTGACCGCGTAGGCCTTCTCGGTGCAGTTGGCCAGCATCTGCAGGCAGAAGCGCCACAGCGCGGCGTCGAGCATCGGCTTGACGACCAGCGGGCTGTGGTGCATCAGCAGCCACTTGATCGCCTTGATCGGCACGCCCGGGCCGGCCCAGGGCGCCGAGTACCCCGGCGAGACCTCGCCGGCGTTGGCGTAGCTGGTCTCCAGCGCCGGGCCCGGCTGGCGGTCGACGACCGTGACTTCATGGCCCGAGCGGGCGAGGTAGTAGGCCACCGAGGTGCCGATAACACCGCTGCCGAGAACGATCACGCGCATGGGAACTCCTTGGAATCGGAAGGCGCGCCGACGGCACGCGATGCCAAAACGCTTAGCAGGCCCCGTGCCAGCGTAGATTTACGCTTTTAAATCAATGACTTAGCCGAATCCCTCGGGGTGCCGGCGGATCCGGCTGTATTGAATTCGTGACGAAGTTTTCGCAACAAACCCGACAACACGAAGAAAATCCTTTCACATCAACGCCTTGCGCCGATCGTCACGAATTCGATACAGTGTCTCGAAACCCATCCACCCCCCGATGCGCATCGACGTCCACTTCGCCGACCGGGTCGGCATCGCCCAGGAGATCCTCGCCAAGCTCGCCGGCCGGGCGCTGAACGTCTCGGCGGTCGAGGTCGAGCCGCCGCACCTGTACATCGAGGCGCCGGCACTCGATGATTCGGGCCTGCGCGCGATGCGCGGCGAGCTGTTCGAGGTCGCCGGGGTGCTCTCGGTCGACTCGCTCGGCATGCTGCCCGGCGCGCGCCGGCGGCTGTACCTCGACGCGCTGCTCGCCGCGCAGGCCGACCCGGTGCTCGCGGTCGACGCCGATGGCCGCGTCGTCGTCGCCAACGCCGCGGCGGTGGCCGGCAGCGGCCGGTCCGAGGCGCAGCTCGTCGGCGTGCGCCTGGGCGAGCTGATCGGCGATGCGGCGCTGGCCCAGGCGCTGGTCGGCCGCGGCGACCGGGCGCCGGTCAGCGAAGCGACCTTCGGCGGCCAGCCCTACCTGTGCGAGAGCGTGCCGCTGCGCGAGCCGGGCGGCGGCGTCGCCGGCGCGGTGGTGACGCTGCACGCCCCGCACCGCATCGGCGAACGCCTGAGCGCGCTGCAGAACTACGACGCCGGCGGGTTCGAGTCGATCCTCGGTGGTTCGCCGGCGCTGCGCCAGCTGAAGTCGCGTGCCGCGCGGATGGCGCAGGTCGACGCCCCGCTGCTGATCCGCGGCGAGACCGGCACCGGCAAGGAACTCGTCGCCCACGCCTGCCACGCTGCCAGCCGGCGCCGCAGCCAGCCGTTCTTCACCCTCAACTGCGCGGCGCTGCCCGAAAGCCTGGCCGAGAGCGAGCTGTTCGGCTACGCGCCGGGCGCCTTCACCGGCGCCTTGCGCGGCGGCAAGCCGGGGCTGCTCGAGCTGGCCGACGGCGGCACGGTGTTCCTCGACGAGGTCGGCGAGCTGTCGCCGTACCTGCAGGCCAAGCTGCTGCGCTTCCTCAACGACGGCAGCTTCCGCCGCGTCGGCGGCGACCGCGAGCTGAAGGCCGACGTGCGCATCGTCAGCGCGACCCACCGTGCGCTCGAGCAGATGGTCGAGTCCGGCAGCTTCCGCCAGGACCTGCTGTTCCGCCTCGACGTGCTGCAGCTGCAACTGCCGCCGCTGCGCGAGCGCACCGAGGACATCGTGCCGCTGGCCGAGCATTTCCTCGCGCGCGCCTGCGCCCAGACCGGCCGGCCGAAGGCGCGGCTGTCGGCCGCCGCGCGCGCCGCGCTGCTGGCCAACCCCTGGGCCGGCAACGTGCGCCAGCTGCAGAACGTGATCTTCCGCGCCGCGACGCTGACCGAGGCGGCGGTGATCGACGCCGGCGACCTCGAGCTCGCCGGCGCCGCCGCGGCGCAGCCGGCGCTGCCGGTGCAGCCGGCCGAGACGGTCGGCAGCCTCGAGGACGCGGTGGCGGCCTACGAGAAATCGCTGCTCGAGGCGCTCTACCCGCAGTACCCGTCGACGCGCAAGCTCGCCGAGCGGCTCGGCAGCTCGCACTCGGCGATCGCCCAGCGGCTGCGCCGCTACGGCATCGGCGGCTGAGCCGGCGCGGCAGCCGCCCGGCGGCCGAGCGCGTAGGCCAGCAGCCGCTGCACCGCGGCACCACCGCCTTCGGGCGGCAGCAGCAGGCCGAGATCGTCGATCGGCCATTGCCGCTCGAGCGGCAGCAGCACCACCAGGCCGGCATCGGCGAGCTGGCGCACCACGGCGGCCGGTACCAGCGTCACCACCTTCTGGCGCTGCAGCAGCGCCCAGGTCGCCGGCAGCGCGCGCGTCACCACCGGTGCGATGCGCAGCGACCATCCCTGCTCGGCGGCCAGCGCATCGAGCGCGCGCCGCGCCAGGCTGTCGGCGGGCGGCACCAGCCAGGTCTGCCCGGCCAGTTCGGCCAGCGCCACGCTGCGCCGGCCAGCCAGCGGGTGCGCGGGCCCGCAGACCACCACCAACGCATCGGCCAGCAGCGGATGGAAGGCCCAGCCCGACGGCGGCACCGCAGGGCGGCGGCAGGCCACCGCGTCGACCTCGCCACGGGCGACCGCCGGATTGAACTGGTCGGCCTCGGCCTGCGTCACCAGCAGCTGGATGCGCGGCTCGGCCTCGCTGAAGCCGGGCAGCAGGCGGTCGAGCAGGCCGCTGAGCGCCGACGCCGTGGCGGCCAGGCGCACCAGGCCGTCGGCCTGCGCCAGCCGCGCGGCCACGATGTCGGCACCCTCGGCCATCGCGGCCAGCATGCGCCTGGCCACCGGCACCAGCGCCAGCGCCGCGTCGGTGGGCGTGGCGCCGCGGGCGTGGCGCTTGAACAGCTCGCCGCCCAGCAGCTGTTCGAGATCGGCCACCACATGCGTGACGGCCGGCTGGGTCAGGCCCACCGCCGCCGCGGCGCGCTTCAGGCTGCCGAGCTCGGCCACGCTCACCAGCACCTGCAGGTGGCGCAGCCGGGCCCGCGCCAGCAGCCGGTTGAGCAGAACGGAGGCAGTGGGGCTCATGTATCAACAATCGTTATTGCTAAGGCCATATTTTCATTCGTCACTTGCATCTTGCCCACCCAGAATCCGCGGCCATCGACAACGACACCGGAGACCTGCCGATGGACTTCCTGCACCTCACCCGCCGCGGCGCCTGCGCGGCGCTGCTGGCGGGCGCCGCCTCCGGCGTCCTGGCCCAGGCCTATCCGGCACGGCCGGTCAAGCTCGCGGTGGGAGCCGCGCCCGGCGGGCCGTCGGACTTCCTCGCGCGCCTGATGGCCGACACGATGCAGCCCCTGCTCGGCCAGCCGCTGGTGGTCGAGAACAAGCCCGGCGCCAGCGGCACCTTCGCCGCCGAGGCAGTGGCCAAGGCCGCGCCCGACGGCTACACACTGCTCGTCAGCGGCCCGGCCGCGGTGGTCAACGCGCCGTACGTGATGGCGCGGCTCAACTACGACCCGGCGCGCGAGCTGACGCCGCTGGCGGTGATCGGCGCCGGCGCCTTCGTGCTCGCGGTCCATGCGGGGCTGCCGGTGCGCAGCGTGCAGGAGCTGGCGGCCTATGCCCGCAGCAAGCCGGGCGCGATCAACTTCGGCTCGGGCGGCAACGGCTCCTCGGGTCACCTGGCCGGCGAGTTCTACAGCCAGACCGCCGGCGTGCAGATGACGCACGTGCCCTACAAGGGCGACGGCCCGGCGATCAACGACCTGCTCGGCGGCCAGATCCAGCTGATGTTCACGGCGCCGAACGTGGCGGTGCCGCATGCGAAGTCGGGCCGGCTGCGCATCCTCGCGGTCACTTCGCGCGAGCGCCTGCCGGCGCTGCCCGAGGTGCCGACCATGGTCGAGGCCGGCCTGAAGGACTTCGAGTATCTCGGCTGGATCATCGCCTTCGCGCCGGCGGCCACGCCGCGGCCGGTGGTCGAGACGCTGCAGGCCGCCTGGGCCAGGGCGCGGGTGCAGCCGGCGGTGCGCAGCAAGCTCGAGGAGCTGGGCATGCAGGCCCCCGAGCGCCTGGCCGCGGCCGAGGCCGTGGCGCCCTTCCTGCGCGACGAACACGCGCGCATGGCGCGGCTGGTGAAGGCCGCCGGGATCAAGCCCGAATGAACGCCGCCGCCACGATGCAGCCGCTGGAGTCGCACACGCCGCAGGCGCTGCGGCTGCCCGGCGGCGTCGAGCTGCACCAGGTCACCGCGGGCGAGGGGCCGCCGCTGGTCTTCGTGCACGGCGCGATGGGCGACTGGCGCAGCTGGGCACCGCAGTGGGAGGCCTTCGTGCCGCGTTTCCGCTGCACCAGCTACAGCCGACGCTACAGCCACCCCAACCGCAACACGATGCCCTCGCCCGACCACTCGGCGCTGATCGAGGCCGAAGACCTGCTGGGCCTGCTCGACGCGCTCGGCATCGAGCGGGCGGTGATCGTCGCCAGTTCGTACGGCGCCTTCACCGCGCTGGCGCTCGCGGTGGCCCGGCCGTCGCGCGTGGCAGCGCTGGTGGCGGTGGAGCCGGCGATGCTCTGCTATGCCGACTTCTCGGAGGCCGGCCGCGCCGAGCGCGCGCGCTTCCGCCAGGCGGTGATCGAACCCGCCAACGCCGCCTTCCGGCGCGGCGACGACGCGCTCGGCGCCGCATTGATGACCGGCGGCATCAATGGCGCGGGGTCGGCGGTGAACCACGGGCCGGCCTACGAGCGGCGGCTGCAGAACGTGAGGGCGATGCGCATGCTGGCCGTGTCGAGCGACGAATTCCCGCTGCTGCCCCCGGCACAGCTGGCAGCGCTGCCGATGCCGCTGCTGCTGGTGTCGGGCGCGGACACGCCGGCGATCCACGCCCACACCTTCGCCAACGTGGCCGCGGCCATGCCGCAGGCGCGTGTCGAGCGCGTGGCCGGCGCCGGCCACGGCGTGGCGCGCGAGCAGCCCGCGATCTTCAACGCGCTGGCGCTCGGTTTCCTGGCCGCAGCGGTATTCGCATAGCGGAGGGCTGGCGCCTCATCGCCGATGCGCCGACCGTTGCGTCGACCGGTGCGTCGACACGGCGATCGCCGTGACCGGCAGGCCTATCCCGGCTGGTCGCCCAGCAACTCGGCCATCAGCGCGCGAACGATGGCAAGGCCCGGCGGTGCGGTGCGGCGCCGCAGGGTCACGAGCCCGAACCGTGCCCTCGCCTCGAGCGCGGGCTGCATCGACAGTTCGACGAGGTCCGGCGCCGCCGCGCGGATCGCCAGCAGCACGGTGTCGCTGTGCCGCGCGACCTCGACCAGGCTCGGCAGCTCCTCGCAGCGAAGGCTCACGAAGTCACCCGGGTGGGCACGCGGCCCGTAGCGCTCGACGAGGATCCGGGCGACCTCGTCCGACAGCGGCGTCGAGGCGATCGGGTAGCGCAGCAGCTCGTCGAAACTCGGGCCGCCGCGCCGCCCGTCCAGCGGGTGGCCACGGCGCACCAGGAAGGCCCCCCGCATGTCATGCAGGAACTGCGCGTTCAGGTCCGGCGCCGGGCGCAGCGAGCGCGCATCGACGACCAGCGCATCCAGCGCGCGCTCGCGCAAGGCCTGCACCAGCAGGTCGGTGCTGGCGCGCGCGACCTCGACGCGCAGGCGCGGCCGCTCCTGCGCCATCTTCAGCAGCAGCGGCGTCATCAGCATCGCGCCGGGCCCCGAACCCATGCCGATGCGCAGCAGGCCTTCCTGCGCGTCGCCGCTGAGCCGACCGCGGTCGCGCAGGTCGTCGGCGGCCAGCACGAGCTCGCGCGCCCGCTCGACGGCATCGCGGCCGAACGGGGTCAGCTCGCTGTGGCGGCCGACGCGGTCGAACAGCGGCTGGCCAAGCTCGTCCTCGAGCGCGCGGATGCTGCGGCTCAGCGCCGGCTGGGTCAGGAACAGCGCCGCGGCCGACTGGCTGAACGACCCCGTCTGGGCCAGCGAGATGAAGTGGCGCAGCTGGACGAGGGTCATGTCGGGGCCGGGAAGCATGCTTTGAAACTCATGGTAATCGAAAAAACAATGCATTGGACTTTGCATCGGGCCGCTCCTACAGTGGCTTCGTCCACCCGCCAAGTCCAGCGCCAAGCCCACCCGGCGCGTCCCTCCAGGAGTTCCCCATGTCCGAGTTCAAGCCTCTGCGGTCGTTGGTCCTGTCGGCCGGCCTGGCGCTCTGCGCCGGCCTGGCGTTCGCGCAGGCCTACCCGGCCAAGCCGGTCAACCTGATGGTCCCGTATCCGGCGGGCGGGCCGTCGGACGCCATCGCCCGCATCTTCTTCAACCCGCTCGGCAAGGAGCTGGGCCAGCAGGTGCTGGTCGAGAACATGGGCGGTGTCAGCGGCGCGCTGGCCGCGCAGAAGGTGCTGGCGGCGCCCGCCGACGGCTACTACGTGTTCCAGGGCTCGCCGAACGAGGTGATCCTGTCGCCGCTGGCGAATGCCGCGGTCAAGCTGAAGACCGAGGACTTCCGCCTGGTGCACCCGGTGGCCGATGCCGTGATGGTGTTCGTGACCCGCAAGGACCTGCCGGTCAACAGCGTCGACGAACTGATCGCGCTGGCCCGCAAGTCGGCCGACAAGCCGCTGAACTACGGCAGCGTGGGCATCGGCTCGCTCTACCACCTGATCCTGGAGAACGTGCAGGCGTCCACCGGCATCAAGCTGGCGCACGTGCCCTACAAGGGCAATGCGCCGCTGCTGCAGGACATCGGCGGCGGCCAGGTCGACTTCGCGGTGCTGGTCTACAGCGCGGCGATGGGCGCGCTGGCCGAGCAGGGGCGGCTGAAGGTGATCGGCCAGCTCGGCGCGCAGCGCTCCGAGCTGCTGAAGAACGTGCCGGCGGCCGGCGAGAGCCAGTCGCTGAAGAACTTCTCGTACAAGATCTGGACCGGCTACATGGTGCCGAAGAACACGCCCGAGGACGTGGTGGTGCGCCTGCACGCGGCGATCGGCAAGACGCTGCAGGACCCGTCGGTGCGCGCGCAACTCGCCGCCCAGACCCAGGTCGCCGCGGCGCCGATGACGCTGGCCGAGTCGGCGAAGTTCTTCGATGCCGAGACCGCCCGCTACCGGGCGATCGCCAGGCAGATCAACCTGCAGCCGCAGTGAGCCGGCGGTGACCTACCTGTTGCAGGCCCTGCAGGCGCGCGCCGGCGAGTTCATCAGCCTGCGCCGCGACCTCCACCGCCACCCCGAGCTGGCGTTCGAGGAGCACCGCACCGCCGCCCTGGTGGCCGACAAGCTGGAAGCCTGGGGCTACGCGGTCGAGCGCGGCATCGGCGGCACCGGCGTGGTCGGCACGCTGGTGCGCGGCCAGGGCGCCGGGCGCCTGGGCCTGCGCGCCGACATGGACGCGCTGCCGATAGCCGAGGCCAGCGGCGCCGCGTGGTCCAGTGCGCATGCCGGCGTGATGCACGCCTGCGGTCACGACGGCCATACCGCGATGCTGCTGGCCGCTGCCCGCCACCTGGCCGAACGCGGTGTCTTCGACGGCACGCTGCACCTGATCTTCCAGCCGGCCGAGGAAGGCGGCGGCGGCGCGCTGCGGATGATGGCCGACGGCCTGTTCGAGCGCTTCCCCTGCGACGCCGTCTTCGCGATGCACAACATGCCCGGGATCGAGCAGGGCCGCTTCGTGCTGCGCGAAGGCGCGGCGATGGCCTCGTCGGACTACGCGACGATCACGCTGACCGGCCTGGGCGGCCACGGTGCGATGCCGCACCGGGCGGCCGACCCGATCGTCGCCGCAGCCAGCATCGTGATGGCGCTGCAGACCATCGTCTCGCGCAACATCGACCCGCTGCAGGCGGCGGTGGTCACCGTCGGCGCGCTGCAGGCCGGCAAGGCCAACAACGTGATCCCGGCCGCGGCCACGCTGGAACTGAGCGTGCGCGCGCTCGACCGCGAGGTGCGCGCGACGATCGAGCGGCGCATCCGGGCGCTGGTGGCGGCGCAGGCCGAGAGCTTCGGCGTCACCGCGCAGATCGACTGGAAGCCGGGCTACGCCGTGCTGGTCAACACGCCGGCCGAGACCGCGCTGGCGCGCGAGGTGGCGGTCGAGCTCGCCGGCGCCGGGCAGGTCACGCTGCAGGGCCCGCCGCTGACCGGCAGCGAGGACTTCGCCTTCATGCTCGAGCGCGTGCCCGGCAGCTACCTGCTGATCGGCAACGGCACGGGCGCGGCGGCCGGCGAAGGCGGCTGCATGGTCCACAACCCGGGCTACGACTTCAACGACGACAACATCGGCATCGGCAGCGCATACTGGGTGCTGCTGGCCGAACGCTTTCTGGCCACGAAGGGGCCGGCCGCGACCCGATAGGCATCCGCATCCCGCAGGAGAGCGCTCCGGCCCCGGCCGGAGCCACCGAAGGCGCAAACTCCCATGAACGCTCAGGTCCCGAACTGCACCACATCATCGCCGTCTGGAGAGACTTCACGCGCGTGAAGCACCGAAGGAGCAAGGCGCGGCGCCCGATCACGGAGGGCGCCGGGTCGAATCTCTCAGGTACCGAGGACAGGGGGAGCGGCACGCAGGCGGCGACGTCGGTCGCCGTGTGCGCCATCCAGGTTCGGAGAACTCCCTCATGAAAGTCATCGTCCTCGGCGCCGGCCTGCTCGGCGCCACCTCGGCCTACTTCCTGCGCCAGCAGGGTCACGAGGTCAGCGTCGTCGACCGCCAGGCCTCGCCGGCGGCCGAGACCAGTTTCGCCAACGGCGGCCAGATCTCGGTCAGCCACGCCGAACCCTGGGCCAACCCGAGCGCGCCGCTGAAGGTGCTGAAGTGGCTGGGGCAGGAAGATGCACCGCTGCTGTTCCGCATCCGCTCCGACATGCGCCAGTGGCTGTGGGGCCTGCAGTTCCTGCGCGAATGCACGCCGGCGCGCACGCGCCACAACATCGAGCAGATCGTGCGCCTGGGCACCTACAGCCGCAACACGCTGCAGGCATTGCGGCGCGACATCGGCATCACCTACGACGAGCGCACCCAGGGCATCCTGCACTTCTACACGAGTCAGAAGGAGTTCGACGGCGCCGAAGCGCCGGCCGCGCAGATGCGTGATCTGGGCTGCGACCGGCGCGTGATCTCGGCCGACGAGGCGGTGCGCCTCGAGCCCGCGCTGCGCCACATCCGACCGCGGCTGGCGGGCGCCACCTACACCGCCGAAGACGAATCCGGCGACGCCAACCGCTTCGCCCGCGAACTGGTGGCGCGCTGCCAGGCCGACGGCGTGCAGTTCCTGATGAGCCACACGGTGACCGCGCTGCGCCAGGCGGGCGGCCGGATCGATCATGTCGAGGCCACCGACGCCGAAGGTCGCTTCCGCCGGCTGCGCGCCGACGCCTACGTGCTGGCGATGGGCAGCCTGAGCCCGCTGCTGGCGGCGCCCGTGGGCATCCGCCTGCCGATCTATCCGGCCAAGGGCTACTCGGTGACGATGCCGGTGAAGGACGCCTCGATGGCGCATAAGGTGTCGCTCACCGACGACGAGTACAAGCTGGTCTTCTCGCGGCTGGGCGACCGACTGCGCATTGCCGGCACCGCAGAGCTCAACGGCTACGACCGCGACCTGAACCGGGTGCGTTGCGAGGCCATCGTGCGGCGCACCGAAGAGCTGTTCCCCGGCGCCGGCGATGCCGAACAGGCGCAGTTCTGGACCGGGCTGCGGCCGGCCACGCCGTCGAACGTGCCGATCATCGGCCAATCGAAGATTGCCAACCTGTACCTGAACACAGGCCATGGCACGCTGGGCTGGACCCACTCCTGCGGCTCGGGCAAGAGCATTGCCCGCATCGTCAGTGGGCTGGCGCCAGAGGTGGACTTCGCGTTTGTCGGCGCGATGCCTCGCACGATCAGTGTAGGTGGCGTCGAGATGCCTGCGTAGTTGACGAACAGCGGTGCGTTGGTCGGCAACCACCCCTCAGCCGACAGGTTGAGCTTGAACGGCGCCTTCTGCCCGACGAGCTTGCCCTTGTTCCACGGCTCGCGAAGAGCAGCACTACCTGTGGTTCCCATGATGGTCTCCCATCGAGTTGAGGGATACGCAGCATGCGCTTGGTTGCGGCGCTGGCGACCGCCTCCGCTTGTGTCGCCTGTAGTCAGCTCCAGCGACTACGGCTGCGTAGCGTGGCCGCCGTCGTAGCCATTACGCGGTGTCGGGATCGTGCATCCATCCAGGAATGTCTCGATGGCCGTGCAGCACCCGCCAGACGTCAATGCAGTCTGGTCGTTCGACGTAGAAGACGATGTAGGGGTACCGCTTCAGCGGCCATGCGCGAAGGCCCGGCAGATTGAGCTCGTGGGCGTAGCGAGGCGAGCCCGTCGCTGGGTGTCGCCCGACGTGGGCGTATGCGTGCTCGAGCGCGTCGATGAAGCCCAGTGCGACTTGTGCTGTCGCCTCGATCAGATAGTAGGCGACGGCGTCTTCGATGTCCCGTTTGGCCTGCTCGCGCGGGACGACCGCCTTGGCCATCAGCCCTTGGTGCCGGACTTGGTCGACTTGCGCACCCGAGCGCGCAGGCCTTCGAAGTAGCTGGCATCTGCCGGTGCACTCGGCGCCGAAGCCCCACCGGCCATCAGCATGCCGCGAAGTTGCAATCGATCCTGGTCCCGGCGGATGAGCTCGCGCACGTACTCGCTGCTGGTGCCGTAGCCGCGTTGACTGACCTGCTCATCGACAAAGGACTTCAGGGCTTCAGGGAGGGAGATGTTCATCGTGCTCATGTCGCAAGCGTAAGCCGACTGGCAAATTTTGGCAATGCCCGGGGCGGCGGAAGTCTGCGAGGAGGTCGACGACGCGATGCGAACGGCGGCGGACCGTCGTCGAGTGCAACAGGCGCGGAGGGCACGACGATCTGTGGCAATGTTGGCAGTGCGGAGATCCCGACTGCTTGCGGCTCGACGGTCCGCCGCAACGTGTCACCCTCTTGAGGCGTCAATGGCCCTGCGGTCGGCACGGCGGACAGCCCCTGCGTGGGCACGTCGGTTGCCGCATGCAGCGCCGGTTTGATGCGCTGCGCGAGCGCGACCACCAGCTGCGGGAACCTTGTCAGGAAGCGCTCCAGGCGGTTCTGGTCGTCTTCGTCGTTGCATGAAGCGCCGCCTTGCTATGTCCAGGCGCAGATGCCGTGCGCAAAAAAGTCACTCACGATGGTTTCCCTTCGACGCGTTGTTGCGCTCTTGAGGAGCGCGTTCAAGTTGAAGGAAATCCTACGTGCGACCACCGTGCATTTTGTCCTGAGGGACCTACGAAGCTCCCGTTTCTTCGGACGCGTTTCGGTTGCGTCGAAATGATCCGGGTCGATCGGGACCCGAACGAAGTGGACCCCTGTGTTCTTGCGGTATACGCGTGGCGCCCTTTTGCCCGAGTGGACCCCCTGAATGGTCCCCCCGGACGTGACAAACCCCTTGTAAATCATTGATCTACAAGGGGTCTGGGTGTTGGTGGCGCTTCAGGGATTCGAACCCCGGACCTGCGGATTATGATTCCGTCGCTCTAACCGACTGAGCTAAAGCGCCAGCTAAGCCCACAATTATAGCGG
>JAEUOY010000117.1 GCA_016790515.1 Burkholderiaceae bacterium
GCCACGGCCGCCAAGACCGTCGCACGCGCCCGGCGGTGCCGGGACGAGGGCGCCGGGTGACCGGACGACGCAGGTAAAGGAGGAGCCGGCCGCAGGCCGGCGGGGGACACGGAGTCGGCCGGTCGCCCGGTGGCCTCGGCCCCGTCCTCACGCCGATTCAGCTTCGATGAGCGCAGCGAAAGCCGCCTGTCGCAATACCCGCAACGAGCCGAATCCGGCCCCTCGCCCAGACGGATGGCCTGACATCCTCGCTCAGCCCGGCAATGTCAGCCCCGCGGCGGCTACTTCGGGGACGGTGGGGGCAGCGGCACGTGCCCGGCGGGGATCCCTTGGGCGCCGTGGCGCAGGCGTCGCATCAGCTCAGCCGGATCCTGCCGGCACGGCTCATGGGGTCCTCGCTCAACGGCCGCCACCGACGTCAAGGATCGCCCCGGTGGTGTAGCTGGCCTCGGCCGACAGCAGCCAGACGATGGCCGCGGCAATCTCGTCGGCGGTGCCGGGGCGCTGCATCGGAATCGTCGCCGCGGCGGCCTGCGGCCGCTGGCGGTCGCCGCTGGCGGCGTGGATGTCGGTGTCGATGATCCCCGGGCGCACCGCGTTGACGCGGATGCCCTCGGCCGCCACCTCCTGCGCCAGGCCCTGGGTGAAGGTGTCGATCGCCCCCTTGCTGGCGGCGTAGTCGACGTACATGCCGGGCGCGCCCAGCCGCGCGGCGACGCTGCTCAGGTTGACGATCGCGCCGCCGCCGCCGCCGTGGCGGGTGCTCATGCGGCGCACCGCCTCGCGGGCACAGAGCAGGCTGCCGCCGATGTTGACGGCCCACATCCGCTGCCAGCGCTCGACACTCATCTCTTCCAGCCGCGCCTTCATCGCGACGATGCCGGCGTTGTTGACCAGGCCGGAGAGCGGGCCCACCTCGGCGTCGATGCGCGCGAACATCGCCAGCACCGCGGGCTCGTCGGCGACGTCGGCGGCCACGGCGATCGCACGCCGGCCGGCCCGGCGCACGTCGGCGGCCACGCCCTCGGCCGCCGCCGCGTCACGCGCGTAGTTGACCACCACGTCCCAGCCGCGCGCCGCGGCGAGCCGGGCGGTGGCCGCGCCGATGCCGCGGCCGGCGCCGGTGATCAGCAACACAGGGGCTGGGGCGGTCATGCGGGCGTCTCCTGGCGAGTTCGTCGGGCGCCTCGAGGCAGGCCCCGGTTTGTCCGGGTAGGCCCGGGGATGAAGCTGCGCCAGACTGTGCGGTCGTGGCCGCTGCGATGCTAGCGCCGCGGCGACATCCCCGTGAACCCTGCGACCCCCTGCCCATGATGACCCCCGACACCCTCGAACTGCAGCGGCTGGCCCGCGACGAAGCCTTCGGGCTGCCGCTGGACCAGATCGACGTGACCAAGCCGCGCTTGTTCCAGGCCGACACCGTCGGCCACTACTTCGAGCGGCTGCGCCGCGACGACCCGGTGCACTGGCACGTCAACGGCTTCTACGGCGGCTTCTGGTCGGTCACCCGCTACGCCGACATCATGGCGGTGGACACGAACCACGCGCTGTACTCGTCGGACTGGCGGCTGGGTGGCATCAGCCTGTTCGACGCGCCGATGGACGACCGCCTGCAGATGTTCATCGCGATGGACCCGCCGCAGCACGACGAGCAGCGCAAGGCGGTCAGCCCGATCGTCGCGCCGGCCAACCTGGCGTCGATGGAGGCGACGATCCGCGCGCGCACCGCCCGCGTGCTCGACGGCCTGCCGCGCAACGAGCCGTTCAACTGGGTGCAGCGGGTGTCGATCGAGCTGACCACGCAGATGCTGGCGACGCTGTTCGACTTCCCGTTCGAGGACCGCCGGCTGCTGACGCGCTGGTCGGACGTGGCGACCTCGATCCCCGGCACCGACAAGATCGTCGAATCGATGCAGGCGCGCGCCATCGAGCTGGGCCAGTGCCTGGCCTACTTCACCCGGCTGTGGAACGAGCGCGTCAACGCGCCGCCGAAAGGTGATCTGGTCTCGATGCTGGCCCACTCGCCGGCCACCCGCCACATGTCGCCGCAGGAGTTCCTCGGCAACCTGCTGCTGCTGATCGTCGGCGGCAACGACACCACCCGCAACTCGATGAGCGGGGGCGTGCTGGCGCTGCACCGGCATCCCGAGCAGATGGCCAGGCTGCGCGCCGACCCCGCGCTGGTCGACAGCCTGGTGCCCGAGATCATCCGCTGGCAGACGCCGCTGGCCCACATGCGGCGCACCGCGCTGGCCGATGCCGAGCTCGGCGGCAAACACATCCGCAAGGGCGACAAGGTGGTGATGTGGTACCTGTCGGGCAACCGCGACGACCGCGCGATCGATCGTGCCGATGAATTCATCATCGACCGCGCGCGGCCGCGCCAGCACCTGAGCTTCGGCTTCGGCATCCACCGCTGCGTCGGCAACCGGCTGGCCGAGATGCAGCTGAAGATCCTGTGGGAGGAGCTGCTGCCGCGCTTCCCGGTGATCGAGGTGGTCGGCGAGCCGCAGCGCACGGTGTCGAACTTCGTGCGCGGCTTCACCGAGCTGCCGGTGCGGCTGCCGACCTGACTGGCTACAGTGCCCCCCTTGCCCCGAACCCCGAGACCACGATGACCCTGCAACGCCGCACCCTGCTGGCCGCCACCGGCGCCACGCTGCTCACCGCCACCCCCTTGCTGCACGCCCAGGCACTGGAAAAGCCCCAGCTGACGCTGGCGGTGGGCGGCAAGAACCTGCTGTACTACCTGCCGCTGACGATCGCCGAGCAGCTGGGCTATTTCAAGGCCGAGGGGCTGGACCTCAAGATCGTCGATTTCGCCGGCGGCAGCCAGGCGCTGCGCGCGCTGGTCGGCGGCAGCGCCGACGTGGTGTCGGGCGCCTTCGAGCACACCGTGAACATGCAGGCCAAGGGCCAGAAGCTGCGCGCGATCGTGCTGATGGGCCGGGCGCCGCAGATCGTGCTGGGCATCAACCCGAAGACGATGCCCAACTTCAAGACCGTGGCCGACCTCAAGGGCAAGAAGATCGGCGTCACCGCGCCGGGCAGCAGCACCAACGTGATGGCCAACTTCGTGCTGGCCAAGGCGGGGATCAAGCCCAGCGAGGTCAGCTTCATCGGCGTCGGCACCGGCAACGGCGCGGTGGCGGCGATGCGCGCGGGCCAGATCGACGCGATGTCCAACCTCGACCCGGTGATCTCGCTGCTGACGCGCAGCAGCGACCTGAAGATCGTCAGCGACACCCGCATCGTCGCCGAGGCCGACCGGGTCTTCGGCGGCCCGATGCCCGCGGCCTGCCTGTACGTGCAGCAGAGTTTCGTCGACAAGCACCCGCGCACGGTGCAGGCGCTGGCCACCGCGATCGTGCGCGCCGACCAGTGGATCCAGCAGGCCGGGCCTGGCGACATCATCAAGGCCGTGCCCGAGAGCTATCTGCTCGGCGACCGCGCGGTCTACATCGACGCC
Organism: Burkholderiaceae bacterium; assembly: GCA_016790515.1. Taxonomy (GTDB): domain Bacteria; phylum Pseudomonadota; class Gammaproteobacteria; order Burkholderiales; family Burkholderiaceae_C; genus Pseudaquabacterium. Next base: position 3,470 of record JAEUOY010000117.1, read on the forward strand.
TTCCTCGCGGCCAAGGGCGCGCTGTCGCCCGACGGGATGTTCCCCGAGAAGGGCCCGGACACCGCCTACCGCGCGCTGGCCAGCATCGACCCCGAGATCGCCAAGGCGACGCTGGACCTGAAGGCGGTCTACACCAACGACTTCGTCAAGGCGGCGCTGCTGCGATACCCCGGCAAATGACCGCCGCCGCGCTGTCGCTGCGCGATATCTCCTGCACCTTCGTCTCGCGCGACCGGCCCGGCCAGCGCTACACCGCGGTGGCCGGCGTCTCGCTGACGGTGGGTGCCGGCGAGTTCGTCTCGGTCGTCGGCCCCACCGGCTGCGGCAAGAGCACGCTGCTGAACGTCGGCGCCGGGCTGCTGCCGCCCAGCACCGGCACGGTCGAGGTGTTCGGCCAGCCGCTGCCGGGCATCAATGCGCGCGCCGGCTACATGTTCCAGTCCGAGAGCCTGATGCCCTGGCGCACCGCGCTGGGCAACGTGATGGCGGGGCTCGAATTCCGCGGCGTGCCGCCGGCCGACGCCAGGGCCCGGGCCGAGGACTGGCTGCGCCGCGTCGGCCTGGGCGCGTTCGGCGACCGCTACCCGCACCAGATGAGCGGCGGCATGCGCAAGCGCGCGTCGCTGGCGCAGACGCTGGTGCTCGACCCCGACATCATCCTGATGGACGAGCCGTTCTCGGCGCTGGACATCCAGACCCGGCAGCTGATGGAGAACGAGCTGCTGGACCTTTGGCAATCGAAGAAGAAGGCGGTGCTGTTCATCACCCACGATCTCGACGAAGCGATCGCGATGAGCGACCGCGTCGTCGTGCTGAGCGCCGGGCCGGCCTCGCACCCGATCGGCGAGTTCAGCGTCGACCTGGCGCGGCCGCGCGACGTCGCCGAGGTGCGCACGACGCCGCGCTTCATCGAGCTGCACCAGGCGATCTGGTCGGTGCTGCGCGACGAGGTGCTCGAGGGCTACCGGCAGCAGCTTCGGCCGAAGGCGGCCTGACGATGTGGGACGCCTTCAAGCCCAACCCGCGCAACCTGCGCGCCTGGCAGGCCGCGCTGCTGGCGGCGATCTTCGCGCTCTGGCACTTGCTGACGACGCCCGGCCTGGTGCCGCCGCTGGTGTTCGAGAACGACCAGCAGGCGGCCTTCTTCTTCGGCGAACCGGTCAAGGTGGCCGGGCGCATCGGGCGCTGGTTCTTCGCCGACGCCGACATCTACGGCCACCTCGCCGTCACCTTGGTCGAGACGCTGCTGGCGTTTGCGATCGGCGCCGTGGGCGGGCTGGCCGGCGGCCTCTGGCTGGCCCTGAGCCCGATGGCCAGCGCGCTGCTCGAGCCCTACATCAAGGCCCTGAACTCGATGCCGCGCATCATCCTGGCGCCGATCTTCGCGGTCTGGTTCGGGCTCGGCATCGCCAGCAAGGTGGCGCTGGGATTCACGCTGGTGTTCTTCATCGTCTTCTTCAACGTCTACCAGGGCGTCAAGGAGGTCAGCCCGGTGATCCTGGCCAACGCCCGCATGCTGGGCGCCAGCCACCGGCAGCTGCTGCGCCATGTCTATCTGCCCAGCGCGACCAGCTGGGTGTTCTCGTCGCTGCACACCAGCGTCGGCCTGGCCTTCGTCGGCGCGGTGGTCGGCGAGTACCTGGGATCGGCCAGCGGCGTCGGCTACCTGATCCACCAGGCCGAGGGCGTGTTCGACATCAACACCGTGATGGCCGGCATCCTGGTGCTGACCGGCTTCGCGCTGGCGCTCGACGCTGCGGTCGGCCGCATCGAGAAGCGGCTGATGAAGTGGCAGCCCAGGGGCGGGGAGACCGAGCGGCTCTGATCGCGCGACGGGCGCCGCGGATCATGGCCGGGCCGGGGTCGTCGGGCCAGGCGGCGTCGATGGCGCCTCGGCCGGTGGCGTCTCGGCCGGCGAAGCATCGGCAGGTACCGGCGGGGTTTCGGCGCCTTCGGCAGCGGGCGGCGGGGGCGCGTCGGGTTCGGGCGGCGGCGGCGGGGGCGGGGGCGGCGGGGGTGGCGGTGGCGCACCGCCACCGTCGCCCTGACCACCGCCCTGGGCCTGCTGCCGCTCCTCGCGGTCCTTGGTCTGGGCCTCGCGCAGCTTCTCCAGCGCGTCGTTCATGCGCTGCGTCCAGCCGGCCAGCTCGTCGGCCAGCACCTTCTCGGTGTGCTCGACCAGCGCCTCGATGTTGACGCGCTGCGCCTGTTCGTCGGGCTCGAGCGCGGTCCACCACGACAGGATGTTGTCCAGATCGGTGGCGGTCTGGTTGTAGCCGACCAGCGTGGTCTCGGTCTGCCGGTAGGTCAGGAAGGTCATGAAGGCGCTCGCCAGCGCGGTGCTCAGCGTGATCCAGATCACCGCCGCACCGCCGATCGCCGCCAGCAGCGTGCCGATCGCGCCCGCGCCCAGCACCCACCACTGCAGGCGGCGCAGTTCGGCTTCGAGCCTGACGGACTTGCCGCGGTACCAATGCAACTGGTCCGCGAGCCGCAGCCGCACGTACTGGTCGGTGCTGAGGAAGCTCAGGCCGTCATCGCGCGGGCTGGCGGCATTCGGCGGCGGCAGGGCGCCGTCGTAGACCGGCAGCGCGGTGGTGTTGGCCTCGGTGCGGGCCAGGCGCCGGGTGATGTCCTCGACCGCTTCGGACAGGTTCTTCTCGCGCGTGTCGTCGGCCGCGTAGCTGTCGGCGCGCAACCTGAAGCGGTAGATCTCGCGCTTGATGTTCTCGGCCGCCGAGCGCAGCAGCACCCAGCGCTTGCCGGGCTTGAAGCGGTTGGTCGCGGCGATCAGCACCGAGGTACCGATCGGCACGACGATCAGCACGAAGCCGATCAGCTGCGCCAGGCCCCCACGCAGGGTTTCGAGCCAGCCGCCCGCCGCCGCCGGATCGGCGGGCGAGGCGCCGATCAGCTGCGAGTGCACGATGGCCAGCAGCACCGCCAGCACGCCCAGCGCCAGGATCCACCACTGCCCGTCCATGAACTCGGTCTGCTGGCGCACCGCCGCGGCGTCGATCGCGGCAAAGCGCCGCCAGGCCTGGCGCAGCACGCTGTCGCCGCCCGACTGGCGCAGCACCTGCCGGACCATCGTCTCGACCGTCTCGCCGACCTTCTCGCCCAGCGTGATGCAGGTCAGCATGCCGTCGGCCAGGATCTCGGCAACCAGCGGGTCGTCGTCCTGGGCCGCGCCGGCCTTCCACTGCGCCGACAGCGTGTCGGCCGCGCCGCCCGAACCGTCGACCACCAGCACCGGCCAGTGGCGGCGAACCGCCTGCAGCACCTCGGCCAGCGCCGACTCGGCACCGCCGATCAGCACCATCAGCACCGGCTTGCCGTCGGCCACCGCCTGCGCCACCTCGGCCTTCAGCCGCAGTTCGGACCCCCATGGCCCGCTCGGCGTCAGCAGCAGGTGGGTCAGGCCGGGCAGCGGCGGTTCGAGAGGGTCGCCGGGCGCAGCGGGCGGATCCGGCAACACCAGCCGGGCGGCGGGCGCCACGCCCAGCAGCGGCGGCGCGGCTTCGATGTCGGCCACCGCGCGGCCGACCAGGCCGGACAGGCCGCCGTCGCCGCCACGCACCACGCACATTGCGCCGGCCTCCTGGGCAGCGCGAACCAGGCCGCGGCCGACCAGCTGCACCAGCCGGGCGCGCAGCCGGTCGTCGCCGTCCAGCTCGGCGCCGGCCAGCACGATCAGCGCCCTGATCGCATCGATCGCCAGCGCCTCGGCCAGCGCCGGCGCCTTGTCGTCGGCCTCGGCCCGCACCAGCCGCAGCACGCGGCCGCCAGCGGCGGGGATCTCGCTCGTCGTTGCCATCGGGCCGCCTCCTGGGTGTCGATCGGCCGACTGTAGCCGCGGCGCCGATGCGCGCAAGCCCCGCCGCCGCCAGCCCCTAACGGGCGCCGTCGGGGGGCGGGGCGAAGCGCCGGTCGATCGCGTCGAGCAGTGCCATCAGGTCGACCTGCAGCCGCTCGAAGCCGGCGTGGCGCTCGCGCCGGGCTTCGTCCATGTACAGCCGCTTGTTGACTTCCAGTTGCAGGCTGTGGCGGCCCTGCGCGGGGTCGGCATGGGCGCGCACCAGTTCGACGCCCCTGAACGGGTCGTTCACCCGGACGTCGTAGCCCTGGTCCGCCAGCACCTCGCGCACGAACGCGGTGAACTCGGGCGCACAGCTGCTGCCGTCACGGTCGCCCAGCACCATGTCGGCGCGGGCGACGCCGGCGCCGCCCTCGCCCATCGGCCCCGACACCGCGTTCATCGAATGGCAGTTCAGGTGCCAGACGACGCCGAAGCGCGCATGCGCGGCATCGAGCAGCCCTCGCAGCGCCCGGTGATAGGGCCGGTGGCAGCGCTCGATGCGCCCGGCCACCTCGGCCACCGTCAGCTTGCGCGCGTAGATCGGCCGGCCGTCGTCGAGGGTGCGCCACAGCAGCGCCTTGCCGATGCGCGCCTTGCCGCTGGGCACATGCGCGTGCGGCCAGGGTTCGGCCAGCAGTTCGAGGTCGATGTCGCCGGCGTGGCGGTTGACGTCGATGTAGGTGCGCGGGAACTGCGCCGCCAGCAGCGGGATGCCGCGCGCAGCGGCCGGCCGCCAGAGCTCGTCGATGAAGCAGTCCTCGCCTTCGCGCAGGTCGTGGTCGCTCAGCGCGGCGCCGAAATCGGCCGGCATCGCGAAGCCCGAGTGCGGCGAATCGAGCACCACCGGCCGCGCGGGCAGCGACGGACCGTGCAGCAGCAGCGGATCCCTTGACATCGGTCGTGTGGCCGGCCCAGGGTTCTCACCATGATGGGGCCGACCCCCATTGGCGCTGGCCCGGTTATCGCTAGTATGCGGGCTGCCGCCCTGCCGGGGCGCGTCCCATGATTGCCTGCCAGGAGGCTGACGATGCGAGAAGAAGCCCGACAAGAAGCTCGGTTGCGTGCCCTGATCGACGACGTTCGCGAGGGCAAGCTGCCGCGGCGCAGCTTCATCCAGCAGATGGTCGGGCTGGGCCTGACCGCGCCGATGGCGTCGATGCTGCTGATGCACGCGGGCATCGCGCAGGCCCAGACCGTGCTGCCGTACAAGCCGACCAAGCGAGGCGGCGGCGGCGCGCTCAAGCTGATCTACTGGCAGGCGGCGGTGCACCTGAACCCGCACTTCGCCGGCGGCACCAAGGACCAGGATGCCAGCCGCATCTTCTACGAGCCGCTGGCCGGCTGGGACAGCGAGGGCAACATGGTGCTCGCGCTGGCCGCCGAGGCCCCATCGCGCCAGAACGGCGGGGTCTCGGCCGACAGCAAGACGGTCACCTGGAAGCTGAAGAAGGGCGTCACCTGGCACGACGGCAAGCCCTTCACCGCCGACGACGTGGTCTTCACCGCCGCCTATGCCGGCGACCCGGCCACCTCGACCGTCACGGTGGCCACCTACAAGGACGTCAAGGTGGTCAAGGTCGACTCGCACACGGTGCGGGTCGAGTACCCCAAGCCGACGCCGTTCTGGGCCGAGGCGCTGACCGGCATCTTCGGCTGCATCCTGCCCAAGCATGTGTTCGAGCCCTACATCGGCGCCAAGTCGCGCGAGAACCCGGCCAACACCAAGCCGGTGGGCACCGGCCCCTACAGGATCGTCGACTTCAAGCCCGGCGACACGCTGCGCGCCGAGGCCAACCCCAACTACCACGTGCCCAACCAGCCGTTCTTCGACACGCTGGAGGTCAAGGGCGGCGGCGATGCGCTGAGCGCCGCCCGCGCGGTGCTGCAGACCAACGAGTTCGACTACGGCTGGAACCTGGCGGTCGAGGACGAACTGCTCAAGCGGCTGGAAGCCGCCGGCAAGGGCCGCATGGAATTCCTGCCCGGCAGCGACGTCGAGTTCGTCTCGCTCAACGTCACCGACCCGTGGACCGAGGTCGACGGCGAGCGCGCCAGCGCCAAGAGCAAGCACCCCGCGTTCAGCGACAAGGCGGTGCGCACCGCGATGGGCCTGCTGCTCGACCGCAAGAGCGTGCAGGAGGTGATCTACGGCCGCGGCGCGATCACCACCGCCAACTTCCTGAACAACCCGCCGCGCTTCCGCAGCCCGAACCCCAAGTACGAATTCAACATCGACAAGGCGATCCAGGCGCTGGAGGCCGGCGGCTGGAAGAAGGGCGCCGACGGCATCCGCGCCAAGGGCAACGTCAAGCTGAAGTTCGTGTTCCAGACCTCGGTGAGCCAGCCGCGCCAGAAGTGCCAGGCGATCTTCAAGGACGCCTGCACCAAGGCCGGCATCGACCTCGAACTGAAGAGCATCGTGCCGGCGGTGTTCTTCGGCAGCGACGCGGCCAACCCCGACACCTACCAGAAGTTCTGGGCCGACATGCAGATGTTCACCACCACGATGGGCAGCCCTGACCCGCAGGTGTTCATGGAGCAGTTCACCACCGACCAGATCGCGCAGAAGGCCAACAAGTGGGCCAGCCGCAACCTGGCGCGCTGGAGCAATGCCGAGTACGACGCCGCGTTCAAGGCGGCGCAGGAGGAGTTCGACCCGGTCAAGCGCGCGGCGCTGTTCATCAAGATGAACGACCTGGTGGTCAACGACGGCTACATCATCCCGCTGTTCGCCCGGCCACGGCCCAACGGCATCGTCAACAAGCTGATGCCCGCGCTGTCGGCCTGGGACAACGCCACCTGGTCGATCGGCTACTGGTACCGGGAGAGCTGACCGCCCCTGGCCGACCGCGAGCGACTCGATCGCCCGAAGCGCCGCCGTGATCAACTACATCCTCCGGCGCCTGCTGATCGCGCTGCCCAGCCTGCTGGGCATCAGCCTGGTGCTGTTCACCGTGCTGGCGCTGGCGCCGGGCGACCCGTTCGAGGACCTGGCCAACAACCCGAACGTGCCGCCCGAGGTGCGCATGGCGCTGCGCGCGCAGTTCGGGCTCGACGACCCGATCTGGCAGCGCTACCTGCGCTGGCTCGGCGCGATGCTGCAGGGCGACTGGGGCTTCTCCTTCGTCAGCCGCATCAACGTCGAGACGCTGATCCAGCAGCGCATCCCGGTGACCATCGCGGTGATCGGCCTGTCGCAGCTGCTGGCGCTGCTGGTGGCGCTGCCGGTGGGCGTGCTGGCCGCCGTCAAGCCCTACAGCTGGTTCGACCGCATCGCCAGCACGGTGGCCTTCGTCGGCTTCTCGCTGCCGACCTTCTTCACCGGCGTGCTGTTCATCCTGCTGTTCTCGGTGCAGCTGGGCTGGCTGCCCTTCGTCTACCGCGCCGACCTGTCGTCGACCGGCTGGCAGTGGTGGGTCGACCAGTTCAAGCAGTCGATCATGCCGATCACCGTGCTGGGGCTGTTCCAGGCCGCCAGCTGGATGCGCTACGTGCGCTCGGCGGTGCTCGACGTGATCCGGCTCGACTACGTGACCACCGCGCGCAGCAAGGGCCTGGCCGAGGGCACGGTGATCAACAAGCATGTGGTGCGCAACGCGCTGATCCCGGTGGTGACGCTGGTCGCGCTGCAGATGCCGGCGGTGTTCGGCGGCGCCATCGTCACCGAGCAGATCTTCCGCATCCCGGGCATCGGCAGCCTGCTGATCGACGCGATCCTGCGCAACGACACGCCGGTGATCATGGCCGTGACCTTCGTCTTCAGCTGCCTGGTGATCCTGTTCAACCTGATTGCCGACCTGCTCTATGGCTGGCTCGACCCCCGCATCAGCTACCGATAGCGCCGACACCGGCGCCGCCACGGTCCGCCCCGGCCAGCTGGACGACGCCGCGCGTGGCCAGCTCGGCCTGGCCGTCGCCCGCACGTCCACGATCGTGGGGGCACCTCTGGGTCTGGTGCGGCCCAGCGTTTCGCCGGCCGGCGAAGCCTGGCGCCGCTTCAAGCGCCACCGGCTGGCCTTCTGGAGCCTGTGGCTGCTGGGCGCGCTGGTGCTGGCGGTGCTGCTGGGGCCGCTGTTCTACAAGGTCGGCATCAACGACGTCGACTTCAAGGCGCGGCTGGCCTCGCCCTCGGCGGCCCACCTGATGGGCACCGACGACCTCGGCCGCGACATCCTCGCGCGCGTGCTTTACGGCGGGCGCATCTCGCTGGCCGTCGGGCTGGCGGCGATGCTGATGGCGCTGACGGTGGGCGTGCTGATCGGCGCGGTGGCCGGCATGGCGCGCGGCTGGGTCGACGCCGCGCTGATGTGGCTGACCGACCTGTTCCTGAGCCTGCCGCAGCTGCCGCTGCTGCTGCTGCTGATCTTCCTGTTCCGCGATCCGCTGAAGGCCGCGTTCGGGCTGGAGGTCGGCATCTTCATCCTGATCGTGCTGGTGATCGGCGGCTTCCGCTGGATGCCGGTGGCCCGGCTGGTGCGGGCACAGTTCTTCAGCCTGCGCGAGAAGGAGTTCGTCGAGGCCGCGCGCGCGCTGGGCGCCAGCGTGCCGCGGCAGGTGATGCGCCACATCCTGCCCAACAGCCTGGGGCCGGTGATCGTCGCCGGCACGATCGACATCGCCGCGGCGATCATCGCCGAGAGCACGCTGAGCTTCCTCGGCCTGGGCTTCCCGCCCGACGTGCCGACCTGGGGCCGCATCCTCTACGACGGCCGCGACTACATGGACCTGGCGATGCACTGGGCGCTGTTCCCCGGCATCGCGATCTTCCTGACCGTGCTGACGATCAACTTCATCGGCGACGGGCTGCGCGACGCGCTCGACCCGCGCCGGGTACTCTGATGCCGCTGCTCGACATCCGGGGCCTGAAGACCCACTTCAAGACCGACGACGGCTGGCTGCACGCCGTCGACGGCGTCGACCTGATGATCGACGCCGGCGAGACGGTCTGCGTGGTCGGCGAATCGGGTTGCGGCAAGAGCGTCACCGCGAAGACGGTGATGAAGCTGATCGACATGCCGCCGGGCCGGATCGTCGCCGGCCAGGTGCTGTGGAAGGGCCGCGACCTGGTGCCGCTGCCCGCCGACGAGATGCGCAAGATCCGGGCGAAGGAGATCGCGATCGTCTTCCAGGAGCCGATGACCAGCCTGAACCCGGTGTTCACGGTCGGCGAGCAGATCGCCGAATCGGTGCGGCTGCACGAGGCCTTGAGCCGGCGCGAGGCGATGGACCGGGCGGTCGAGATGCTGAAGCTGGTCAAGATCCCGACGCCCGAGCGGCGGGTCGCAGACTACCCGCACCAGTTCTCCGGCGGCATGCGCCAGCGGGTGATGATCGCGATCGCGCTGGCCTGCAATCCGAAGCTGCTGATCGCCGACGAACCGACCACCGCGCTGGACGTGACGATCCAGGCCCAGATCCTCGACCTGATGCTCGAGCTGAAGGAGCGGCTGGGCATGGCGATCATGCTGATCACCCATGCGATGGGCGTGGTCGCCGAGACCGCGCAGCGGGTGGTCGTGATGTACGCCGGCAAGGTGGTCGAGGAGGCGCCGGTGGTCGAGCTGTTCGGCCACCCGCGCCACCCCTACACCCAGGGGCTGATCCGCTCGATCCCGCGCATCGACCTGGCCGCCACCCACAAGGTCCGGCTCGAAGCGATCGCCGGCACGGTGCCCAAGCTGATCGCCCCGGCCGAGGGCTGCCGCTTCGCCGCGCGCTGCCGCCACGCCACGCCGGCCTGCAGCGCGGCGACGCCGCCGCTGCGCGAGGTGGTGCCTGGCCACAAGGTGGCCTGCATCCACGACCTGGGCGACCGGGGGCCAGAGGCATGACCGAACTGCTGAAGGTCGAGAACCTGGTCAAGCATTTCCCGATCAAGGGCGGGCTGTTCGGCCGCACCGTCGACAAGGTGCATGCGGTCGACGGCGTCAGCTTCACGCTCGACGCCGGCGAGACGCTGGGCGTGGTCGGCGAATCGGGCTGCGGCAAGAGCACCACCGGCCGCTGCATCCTGCGGCTGATCGAGCCGACCTCGGGCCAGGTGAGCTTCGAGGGCAAGGACGTCACCGCGATGGACAAGACTGCATTGCGCACGATGGCGCGCGACATGCAGATCATCTTCCAGGACCCGTACGCGTCGCTGAACCCGCGCATGACGGTCGGCGCGATCATCGGCGAGGCGCTCACCATTCACAAGCTGGCGGCCACGCCGCAGATCTACGAGGACCGCATCGTCGAGCTGCTCGAGACCGTGGGCCTGGCGGCCGACCACATGCGGCGCTTCCCGCACGAGTTCTCGGGCGGCCAGCGCCAGCGCATCGGCATCGCCCGCGCGCTGGCGGTCAGCCCGAAGCTGGTGGTCTGCGACGAGGCGGTCTCGGCCTTGGACGTGTCGATCCAGGCCCAGGTGATCAACCTGCTCGAAGACCTGCAGAGCCAGCTCAACCTGACCTATTTGTTCATCGCCCACGACTTGAGCGTGGTCGAGCACATCAGCGACCGCGTCGCGGTGATGTACCTGGGCCGCATCGTCGAGATCGCGCCGGCCAGGGACTTGTACACCCGCCCGTACCATCCCTACACCGAGGCGCTGCTGTCGGCGGTGCCGATCCCCGACCCGCTGGTCAAGCGCAAGCGCATCCGGCTGCAGGGCGACGTGCCCAGCCCGATCCGGCCGCCGCCGGGCTGCCACTTCCACACCCGCTGCCCGATCGCGCAGAAGGGACTGTGCGACCAGCAGTCGCCGGTGCTCGAGCAAGCCGGCAACGGCCACTGGGTGGCCTGCCACCTGCGCGGCTGAGCCCGAGGCCCGCTCAGCCCGTCAGCCCCGGCACGCCGCGCCGGTAGTCGCTGGGCGGCATGCCGAGGTGGCTGCGGAAGACGCGGCTGAAATGCGCCATGTTCGAGAAGCCGAAGCTCAGCGCGATGTCGGTGATCGAGCGGTGGGCGCAGGCGCGGTCGTCGAAGCTGCGGCGGCAGGCCTCGAGGCGGCGGCGCAGGATGTAGCCGGCGACGCCGTCGGGTTCTTCGGCGAAGGCGTTGTACAGCAGCCGCCGGCTGCAGTTCAGCGCATGGGCGATGCCGTCGACGCTCAGCGCGGGGTCGCCCAGGTGCTCGCCGACATGCTGCTTGATGCGTTCGCGCAGTGCCTCGCGCTGCGTCTGCGCGGTGCCGATGCCGGCCAGGTCCAGCATCGACAGGTGCACGAACTGGGTGATCGCATCGCCGACGCCTCGCGCCGCCGCTTCGGACATGCCGGGCAGTTCGCGGTAGGCCGAGCGCATCGTCTCGAGCGCCAGTCGGGCGACGCCGCCCGAGCCGCCGAGCCGGCGCGCCATCAGCGGATCGAGCGCCAGCCCGCGCTCGACCAGGCGCTGCTTGGGCACCATCACGATCAGGTGCTCGACGCGAACCGGGTTGGCCACCGCGTAGCTGTCGGTGGTGTCGTAGATGCTCCACTGGTCGGGCGTGACCCAGGCCTCGCGCCCCTTCTGCTCGACGCCGGCGCAGCCGACGAAGGGCGCGACGATCTTCAGGTAGCCGACCTCGGAGGCGCGCACCTGCGAGGCCGATCGCGTGACATGGTGGCGGCTCGCCGCCAGGTGCGTCAGCACGACCTCGCCGGCATGGACGGTGGACATGCGGCCGTCGAAATCGGTGTCGCCGTACTGGCTCGACTGCAGGCCGCAGAACAGCCGGTTGACCCAGTCGGACCAGAAGCCCACGCGCTCGGACGGCGCGACCTGGTCGGTGCTCATCACGCTGGCAGACGGCATCTGGGGCTCCCGGCAACGCACAAGGTGGCAGAGCGTAGCCCCGGACGAAGCCCTTCTCGATCCCGCGGGCAAGGGCCCCGGGAAACCCCCGATGCCGATTGCACGGATCGTCAAGCGCCCGTGCATGGGCGGGAAAGCGTGCCGCCGCCCGGCTGCCAACAATCGTGTCCCGTCCAGCCGGTCGCTCGTGCGCCGGCGGGGCCCGACCATCCCAAGGAGACCAGCCCATGACCGACCGCCGCGATCCCACCAACGGCCTGAAGCGCCGCACCGTCGTGCAGGCACTGGCCGCCGCCACGCCCGCCGCACTGGGCTTCCCCGCGATCGTGCGCGCCCAGCCGGCGCCGGTGCGCATCGGCTACACGATGGCGCGCACCGGCCCCTGGACCACCGGCGCGCAGGTCAGCCAGGAACCCAACTACCTGCTGTGGGCCGAGCAGCAGAACGCCGCCGGCGGCCTGAACGTCAAGGGCACCAAGCGCCCGATCGAGCTGATCGGCTCGGACGACCGCAGCGATGTCGAGACCGTCGTGCGCACCTACGAGAAGCTGATGGGCAGCGACAAGGTCGACCTGATCCTGCCGCCCTGGGGCAGCGGCGCGAACTTCGCGGTCGCGCCGCTGGCCAACCGCTTCGGCTACCCCTTCCTCGCGCCGACCGCGCTGAGCCGGCGGCTGATCGAGATGAAGCTGCCGTATTTCTTCCTGATGCTGCAGCAGCCCAAGCCGATGATGGACGCGCTGGTCGACATGCTCAAGGCCCACGGCGCCAGGAGCATGGCGGCGATCTACGTCGACGACCTGTTCGGGCTGGAGAACTACGCCGCGCTGAAGGTCGCGCTGCAGGGCAGCGGCATCAGCCTGGTCGAGGACAAGAGCTACCCCGGCGGCGTGAAGGACCTGTCGCCGGTGCTGCGCTCGATGAAGGACAAGAACCCCGACGCCTTCGTCGCGCTGTCGTACCCGCCCGACACCATCCTGGCCAGCCGCCAGAGCAAGGAGATCGGCTTCAACCCGAAGTTCTTCTACGCGTCGGTGGGCACCGCGTTCCAGCTCTACCGCAACGTGATGGGCGCCGGCGCCGAGGGCGTGCTGGGCATGGGCTCGTGGAACGCCAAGACCAGCCCGGGGGCGAAGGCCTACTTCGATGCCCACGTGAAGAAGTTCGGAGCGCAGAAGGAGCCCGACCGCTGGGCCAGCGGCGCGACCTGGGCCGCGCTGGAGATCCTGACGGCCGCCGTCGGCAAGGTCGGCCTGGACCGCAAGGCGATCCGCGACCACGTGGCCGGCACCGAGCACAGCACCATCCTCGGCAAGATCAGGTTCGTCGGCAGCGAGAACGTCGGCACGCCCGGCATCGTGAGCCAGTGGCAGAAGGGCGAGTTCGAGGTGGTGTGGCCCAAGGCCAACGCGACCGCGCCACTCAATCCGGCCAAGCCCGCCTGGGTCTGACGTGAGCCTGGGCAGCTGGCTCGAGCTGATCGCCTCCGGCCTGATCACCGGGGGCGTCTACGCGCTGGTCGCGCTCGGGCTGAACCTGCAGTACGGGCTGATGCGCATCCTGAACATCGCGCATGGCGAGTTCCTGATGGTCGGCGCCTTCCTGACCTGGCAGGCGCAGACTTCGCTGGGACTCTCGCCGCTGCTGATGCTGCCGGTCTCGTTCGCCGCGCTGATGGGGCTGGGGCTGGTGATCCACCGGCTGTTCTTCCGCCGGCTGACGCGCACCTCGCCGAACCTCGACGTGTTCGAGGCGCGCGGCCTGATGGTCGCCTTCGGCCTGATGTTCCTGGTGCAGAACTTCGCGCAGATTGTGTGGGGCGGCGACCTGCGCGGCTACGACTACCTCACCGACCCGGTGCGCGTCGGCGGCGCGCAGTTCGCCGCCAACAAGCTGCTGCTGCTGGCGCTGGCGCTGGCCTTCAGCGCGGCGCTGATCGTCGTGCTGCGCAAGACGCTCTATGGCAAGGGTGTGCGCGCGCTGATGCAGTCGCCCACCGGCGCGCAACTGGTCGGCATCGACACCGAGCGGCTGCACCCGCTGATGTTCGGCATCGGCCTGGGGCTGTCGGGCGTCGCCGGCTGCCTGCTGTCGATGACCTACACGATCTCGCCCGGCATGGGCGAGCCCTACACCGTGACCGCGCTGATCGTGATCACGCTGGGCGGCTTCGGCAGCATGGGCGGCGCGCTGGCCGGCGGCCTGGCGCTGGGCGTGATCGAGGCGCTGGGCATGCACTTCACCAACCCGTCGCTGAAGTCGCTGCTGTCCTACGGCATCTTCGTCGCGGTGCTGCTGTGGCGGCCGAACGGGCTGTTCAACAAGCGATGAACCCTGCAACCCTTCCGCCGGTGAGCCCCCGATGAAGCGCGACCTGCTGATCCTCTTCGGCCTCGCCGGCTGGGCGCTGGCGCTGCCGCACTACGGCAGCGAGTTCGCCGTGTCGATGGCGCTGACCTGCCTGATGTACGCCGCGCTTTCGTCGAGCTGGGGGCTGTTCTGCGGCAGCACGCGCTACCTGTCGCTGGCCACCTCGGCCTTCTTCGGCATCGGTGCCTACACCAGCGCGCTGTGGCTCGAGACGGTGGACTGGTGGGCCGCGATCGCGCTGGGTGCGGGCGTCGCCGCGGCGGTGGCGGCGGTGATGGGGGCGGCAGTGCTGCACCTGCGCGGCACCTATTTCGCGGTGCTGACCTTCGGCATGACCGAGCTGATCCGCCACGCCGTCACCTACTGGGAGAAGCAGGTCACCGGCACGGTGGGCCGGGTGCTGACGGTGGTGCCCGAGCGCGACACCATCTACCTCACGGTGCTGGGGCTGGCGGTGGCCGCGGTGGCGGTGTCGATCGTGGTGCGGCGCAGCCGCTTCGGCCTGGCGATGGCCGGCATCGGCTCGGACGAGCAGCGCGCGCAGACGCTGGGCGTCAACACCCGCCTGGTCAAGATCGGCGGTTTCGCGCTGACCGCCGCCTTCGCCGGCGCGGTGGGCGCGGCGATGAGCGTGCGCTGGACCTACATCGACCCGCACACCGTGTTCAACCCCTTCATCGGCTTCCAGACCGTGCTGATCGCGCTGATCGGCGGCGCCGCCACGCTGTGGGGCCCGCTGATCGCCGCGGTGGTGTTCAGCCTGCTGGCCGAGACGCTGCGGCTGCAGGCGCCGCATATCTACATGATGGCGCTGGGCGCGCTGCTGATCCTGTGCGTGCTGTACCTGCCGGGCGGGCTGGCCTCGCTGCGGCGCGAGACCTTCGGCCAGTGGCGCGATGACCTGCGCAGCGGGTGGCGGGCGCTGCGCACGCCGGCGGTCAAGAAGAAGGCAGCCGCATGAACGGCCATCCGCTGCTGGAGGCCCGGGGCGTCACGGTGCGCTTCGGCGGGCTGACTGCCGTCGATGCCGTCAGCGCCGCGTTTGCACCGGGCGAACTGGTCGGCATCATCGGCCCCAACGGCGCCGGCAAGACCACCTTCTTCAATGCCCTGTCGGGCGTCATCGCGCCGACCGCCGGCGACCTCTATGCGCTGGGCACCCGGCTCACCGGCGCCAGGCCGCACCACTACGCCCAGCGCGGCATCGCGCGCACCTTCCAGACACCGCGTGTCTTCGCCGACCTGAGCGTGGCCGCCAACATCGACTTCGGCCTGCAGTTTGCCGGGCGCAGGCGCCAGGCCTCGTGGCTGCTGAAGGACGAGGCCAGCATCCTGAACCTGATCGGCCTGGCCACGCAGGCCGCGCTGCCGGCGGGCGCCATCACGCCGAGCCAGCAGCGGCTGCTGGAGATCGGCATGGCGCTGGCGACGCGGCCCAGGCTGCTGCTGCTCGACGAAGTGGCCGCCGGCCTGACCGAGAACGAGGTCGACGAGATGGCCCAGCTGATCCGCCGCCTGCGCGACGAACTGGATCTGACGGTGATCTGGATCGAACATGCGGTGACCACGCTGCTGAAGTACGTCGAGCGCGTGATCGTGCTGCACCAGGGTCGCAAGGTCGCCGACGGAACGCCGGCCGAGGTGGTGCGCAATGCCGAGGTGATCGAAGCCTACCTCGGCGATGAAATGGTCGAGGCGGCATGAGACCGTCGCACGGCCGCCCGAAGACGGTCTCGCTCCCCCTCGGGGGGACGGCGCGCAGCGCCAAGGGGGCCCCATGAAGAACGACATCGAAGCGGCGCTGGACCGCAAGCTCGCCCACCTGAAGATCGAAGGCCTGTCGGCCGGCTACGGCGCGTTCCTGGTGCTGCGCGACCTGACGCTGGAGGCCCGGCCCGGGCTGACCGTGATCCTCGGCCCCAACGGCGCGGGAAAGACCACGCTGCTGAAGGCGATCGCCGGGCTGATCGCGCGCGGCGGCATGCTGAAGCTCGACGGCAAAGAGATCGAACCGGACGCCAAGACCTCCGAGATCGTGCGTCAGGGCATCGTGCTGGTGCCCGAGGGCAGGCAGCTGTTCCCGCAGATGAGCGTGGCCGAGAACCTGGAGCTCGGCGGCTGGCTGGTCAGCCCCGCCGAGCGGGCGAAGCGCCTGGCCCAGGCCTTCGAGGATTTCCCCAAGCTCGCCGAGCGCGCGCGGCAGCTGGCCGGCACGATGAGCGGCGGCGAGCAGCAGATGGTGGCGGTGGCGCGCGCGATGATGAGCGCGCCGCGCCTGCTCATGCTCGACGAACCTTCGCTGGGCCTGGCGCCGAAGAAGGTCGACGAGTTGCTGGCGATCGCCCGGCGCATCGCCGACGCCGGCACCACCGTGCTGATGGTCGAGCAGAACGTGCGCAAGGCGCTGGCGGTGGCCGACCGCGGCTACGTGCTCGAGCGCGGCCGGCTGGTCGCCAGCGGCCCGGCCTTCCTGCTCGCACGGTCCACCGTGATCCGCCATGCCTATCTCGGCAAACCAACGGCGCAGAGCGCCGCCCATCCCACCGCGTCGAAGGAACACCCGATGTCCGACCTGTCCATGCTGATCAACGGCCTGTCCGTGTCCGCCGAGAACGGCGCCACCTTCGAGCGGCGCAATCCGCTGGACGGCAGCATCGCCACCCGCGCACCGGCGGCCAGCGAGGCCGACGCCCGCGCCGCGGTGGATGCCGCCGCCGAGGCCTTCAAGACCTGGAGCCAGACCGGTCCCGGCGAACGCCGCATGCTGCTGCTGAAGGCCGCCGATGCGCTGGAGGCCAAGACACCCAAGTTCGTCGAGGCGGTGCCGGCCGAGACCGGCGCCACCGGCATGTGGGCCGGCTTCAACGTGATGCTGGCGGCCGGCATGATCCGCGAGGCCGCGGCGCTGACGACCCAGGTGGCCGGCGAGGTGATCCCTTCGGACGTGCCCGGCTCGCTGGCGATGGCGATGCGCCAGCCCGCCGGCGTGGTGCTGGGCATCGCGCCGTGGAACGCGCCGATCATCCTGGGCGTGCGCGCAATCGCCACGCCGCTGGCCTGCGGCAACACGGTGATCTTCAAGGGCAGCGAGAACTGCCCGCGCACCCACCAGCTGATCGTCGAGGCCTTCCAGGACGCCGGTTTCCCGCCCGGCGTGCTGAACTACCTCACCAACGCACCGGCCGATGCCGGCAAGGTGGTCGAGGCGATGGTCGCGCACCCGGCGGTGCGCCGCGTCAACTTCACCGGCTCGACCCGCGTCGGCAGGCTGATCGCGATGACCTGCGCGAAGTACCTGAAGCCCGCGGTGCTCGAGCTCGGCGGCAAGGCGCCGCTGGTGATCCTGGACGACGCCGACCTCGACGATGCCGTCAACGCCGCCGCCTTCGGCGCCTTTGCCAACAGCGGGCAGATCTGCATGTCCACCGAGCGCATCATCGTCGACCAGCGCATCGCCGGCGACTTCGTCGCCAGGTTCGCGAAGAAGGCCTCCAGCCTGCCGCTGGGCGACCCGCGCAAGCCCGAGCCGGTGGTGCTGGGCTCGGTGATCGGCATCGGCACCGTCGAGCACTGCAACGCGCTGATCGACGACGCGCTGGCCAAGGGCGCCAAGCTGGTCTGCGGCGGCAAGGCCGACTCCACGCTGATGCCCGCCACCGTGCTCGACCACGTGACGCCGGCGATGCGCATCTACCATGAGGAGACCTTCGGCCCGGTCAAGTGCATCGTGCGGGTCGACGGCGTGGACGCGGCGGTGGACTGCGCCAACGACAACGAGTACGGCCTCTCGGCCGCCGTCTTCGGCCGCGACATCGCGCGCGCCATGAACGTCGCGCGGCGCATCGAGTCGGGCATCTGCCATGTCAACGGCCCGACGGTGCACGACGAAGCCCAGATGCCCTTCGGCGGCGTCAAGGGCTCGGGCCTGGGCCGCTTCGGCGGCAAGGCCGGCATCGCCGAGTTCACCGAGCTGCGCTGGATCACGGTGCAGACGGCACCGCGCCACTACCCGTTCTGACGGTTCAGCCGGCCGCCGCCGGCGGCCTGGACTTGTCGGCCCACAGCGTGCCGCCGGTGGCCCAGTCGTGGCGCGCGACATCGACGAAGATCACGTCGACGCCGTCGGGCGAACCGCCGAGCACGCGCACCGCGGCCTCGGTCAGCTCCCGGGCCAGCGCGCGCTTCTGCTCGATCGTGCGGCCTTCGAACAGTTCGACATGGATGGTGGGCATCGGGGCGTCTCCTTCTGCAGCGGATTCTGCCGCCAATGGCCGGCGCCCGGCGCCGGCGCGGGCCGGCCGCTACCATCGGGGCCCCCTGCCGCCGGCCGGCCGCCAGCATGCCCTCGTCCCGCAACACCCCTGCCCCGCCGTGGCTGGCCGTCCTGGCGTCCTGGCTGCGGGCGTTCCGCCCGGGCCCGATCGCGGCCGACTGGCACGAGCGGCTGCGCGTCGTCGCCGGCGCGACGCTGGGCATCGGGGTCACCGCGCTGCTGTGCCGGGGCATCGGCGGCGCCACGCCCGCCGGCTGGCCCTGGCTGATCGCGCCGATGGGCGCCAGCGCGGTGCTGGTGTTCGGCGTGCCGGCCAGCCCGCTCGCCCAGCCCTGGGCGGTGGTCGCGGGCAACACGCTGTCGGCGCTGGTGGGGATCGCCTGCGTGAACTGGGTCGGTCCGCCCGAACTGGCGGCCGCGCTGGCGGTGGGCAGCGCGATCGCGCTGATGTTCGCGCTGCGCTGCCTGCACCCGCCCGGCGGCGCGTCGGCCCTGCTGATGGCGCTGAACGGCGTGGCGGACCCGCGTTTCGCGATCCAGCCGGTGCTGCTGAACTCGCTGCTGCTGGTGCTGGCCGGCATGGCCTACAACAGCGCCACCCGGCGCCCCTATCCGCATCGGCAGCTGCCCCCGGCCGGGCCGGACCTGTCGGCGGCCAGCGACGAGGAGGCCCGCGCGCTCGATGCCGACCTCGACGCAGTGCTCGCCCGCTACAACCAGGTGCTCGATGTCAGCCGCGACGACCTGATGGCCCTGCTGCAGGACACCCGGCTGCAGGGCTACCAGCGCAAGCTGGCCCGGCTGCGTTGCAGCGACATCATGTCGCGCCAGCTGATCACGGTGACGCAGGCCACGCCGCTGCAGCAGGCCTGGACGCTGTTCCGCGAGCACCGCATCAAGGCGCTGCCGGTCATCGACGCTGCCGGCGGCATCGTCGGCATCGTGACGCCGGCCGACTTCATGCGCGCCGCCGAAGTCGACGGCGACGACGGCTTCGATCTGCGCCTGCGCAAGCTGCATGACTGGGCCAGCGGCGCTGCGCCGGGCACCGGACCGCAGCGCGTCGGCCACATCATGACCCGCAAGGTGCGCGTGGCCAGCGTCGACCGCCACCTGGCCGAGCTGATCCCGCTGTTCGGCAGCACCGGCCACCACCACATCCCGATCGTCGACGCCGCCGACCGGCTGGTCGGCATCGTCACCCAGTCCGACGTCGTGGCCGCGCTGTCGAGGTCCGGGGCGGCGCGCCCCTAGCGTGGGCGGCAGAATCGTCGGCCCCGACCTGCCGCAGCACGAAGGCCAAGGACCTTCATTCGATGGAAGACAGCGACCCCAGCGCCAGTGCGAGCCTGCACGAAGTGTCCGACCCGGCGCGCCGGCAGTGGCTGCAGGGCGGGCTGGGCGCGGCGCTGGCCGCCGCCTTCGCGCCGATGGCCGCGGCGCTGGCCGGTTGCGCCACCGCGGCCGGCGGCGGCCCGAAGCTGGGCTTCGCGCCGGTGCCGCCGTCCACCGCCGATACCGTCGCCGTGCCCGAGGGCTATGTCGCCGACGTGCTCGCGCCGTGGGGCGATCCGGTGGGGATTGCCGGTGCGATGCCGGCCTTCAAGCCCGACGCGAGCAACAGCGCCGCCGAGCAGGCGCTGCAGATGGGCATGCACCACGACGGCATCCACTTCTATCCGCTCGGCGACGACGGCCGGCGCGGCCTGCTGGCGATGAACCATGAGTACGTCGACGACGGCCTGCTGCACACCGACGGCATCCGGGACTGGTCGGCCGACAAGGTGCGCAAGGCACAGGCCGCGCATGGCGTGTCGGTGATCGAGGTCGCGCTTCGCGACGGCCGCTGGCAGGTGGTGCGGCCCTCGCGCTACGCGCGGCGCTTCACCGCGAACACGCCGTTTGCCGTCGGCGGCCCGGCCGCCGGGCACCCGATGCTGCGCACCGCCGCCGATCCGGCCGGCCGCACCGTGCTCGGCACGATCAACAACTGCGCCAGCGGCATCACGCCCTGGGGCACCTACCTGTCGGGCGAGGAGAATTGGGCCGACTACTTCAAGGGCCCCGCGACGCCCGATGCCCACCAGCGCCGCTGGGGCCTGGGGCCCGACCGCTGGGTGCGCTGGAGCGGCCACGACGAACGCTTCGATGCGACGAAGCACCCGAACGAGTTCAACCGCTTTGGCTGGATCGTCGAGATCGACCCGATGGACCCGTCCAGCACGCCGGTCAAGCGCACCGCGCTGGGTCGCGCCGCGCACGAGGGCGCGACGGTGGCCGTCACCCGCGACGGCCGGGCGGTGGTCTATTCGGGCGAGGACGAACGCTTCGAGTACCTGTACAAGTTCGTCAGCCGCGACCGCATCGCGCCGGCCGGCCAGGGCTTCAGCGCCGCGCAGGCCAACCGCGAGCTGCTCGACCACGGCACCCTGTACGTCGCCCGCTTCGACGCCGACGGCAGCGGCCGCTGGCTGCCGCTGGTGCAGGGCCAGGGCCCGCTGACCGCCGCCAACGGCTTTGCCGATCAGGGCCAGGTGCTGATCGATGCCCGCCAGGCCAGCGACGCGCTCGGCGCGACGAAGATGGACCGGCCCGAATGGGTGGCCGTCGACGCGAGGACCCGCGAGGTGTTCTGCGCCCTGACCAACAACAGCGCCCGCGGCCAGCCCGGCCGGCCCGGCCCCGATGCCGCGAATCCGCGCGCCAACAACGTGATGGGGCAGATCATCCGCTGGACAGATGGCGACGGCCGCGACGGCGACTTCGACAGCACCACGCTGCGCTGGAACCACCTGCTGCTGGCCGGCGACCCGGCCAATGCCCGCGCCGAGGCCCGCGGCAACGTGCGGGGCGACATCTTCGCCTGCCCCGACGGGCTGTACGTCGATGCCCGCGGCGTGCTGTGGATCGACACCGACGTCGGCGCCGCGGCGATGAACCAGGGCGAGATGGCGCGCATCGGCAACAACCAGATGCTGGCCTGCGACCCGGCCACCGGCGAGGTGCGGCGCTTCCTGACCGGCCCGGTCGGCTGCGAGATCACCGGCTGCACGATCACGCCCGACGGCCGCACGATGTTCGTCAACGTGCAGCATCCCGGCGAGACGCCCGGCGACCGCAGCGACCCGGCCGCGCCGACGCGCTGGTCGACCTGGCCCGACGGGCCCGGCGCCGGCCGGCCGCGATCGGCCACCGTGGCGATCTGCCGGCGCGACGGCGGCGTCATCGGTACCTGAGCGGCACCTGGGCGACACCCGATGCGCATCGCCGAGCTTCGCGATCGCCTGCGGGCGCTGGGCGCCCGCCCGGTGCACGAGCAGCGCGTGCTGCGCCACTGGACCCATGCGCTGCCGCACGACCGCGGGCGGCGCCAGCCCGGGCACTGGCTGCCGAAGGCGCTGCGCGAGGCGCTGCCGGCGCTCGCCGCCGAACTGGCCGGCCTCGCGGTGGTGCTGAGCGAGCACCCGGGCGAGGACGGCTCGGCAAGGTTGCTGCTGGCGCTGGCCGACGGCCAGACGGTCGAGGCGGTGCTGCTGCCGCCGGGCCGCACGCCGGGCCTGTGCGTCTCGACCCAGGTCGGCTGCGCGGTCGGCTGCCGCTTCTGCATGACCGGGCAGTCGGGCCTGCTGCGCCAGCTGGGCAGCGCCGAGATCGTCGCCCAGGTCGCGCTGGCGCGCGGCCTGCGGCCGGTGAAGAAAGTCGTCTTCATGGGCATGGGCGAGCCGGCGCACAACCTGGACAACGTGCTCGAGGCGATCGAGCTGCTCGGCAGCGTCGGCCAGATCGGCCACAAGAACCTGGTGTTCTCGACCGTCGGCGACCCGCGTGCGTTCGAGCGCCTGCTGGCGCTGCAGCCCGGCCAGGTGCGGCCGGCGCTGGCGCTGTCGCTGCACACCAGCGACGCCGCGCTGCGCGAACGGCTGCTGCCGCGCGCGCCGCGGCTGTCGCCCGAAGCGCTGGTCGAACAGGCCGAGCGCTACGCCCACGCCACCGGCTACCCGGTGCAGTACCAGTGGACGCTGCTCGAAGGCGTCAACGACGGCGACGACGAGATCGACGGCATCGTGCGGCTGCTGGCCGGCAAGTTCGGCGTGCTGAACCTGATCCCGTACAACGCCGTCGACGGGCTCGACTTCAGGCGCCCGAGCTGGGAGCGCGCCGCCGCGATGGCCAGGGCGCTGCACCGCCGCGGCGTGCTGACCAAGCTGCGCCATTCGGCCGGGCAGGACGTCGAAGGCGGTTGCGGCCAGCTGCGGGCCCGGGCGGTGGCGGCGGCCGAAGGCACGGTGGTCGCGCCGCCGCGCCGCGCGTCAGCGCCGGTCAGCGCTCGTCCGTAGGCGCGTCGCGGCGCTGCCGCGCCGCCTGCAGGAAATCCTGCAGGATGTGGTGGGCGTCGAGCTGGGTCTCGTGCCAGTCGTGCTGGGCCAGGAACTCCGGGTGCCACTGCATCCCGAACACATAGCCCGGCCCGCGCCAGCGCACCGCCTCGACGATGCCGTCGGGCACCGACCGCGCCTCGACCTCGAGCTCGGGCGCCAGGTCCTTGATCGCCTGGTGGTGGATCGAGTTGATCGATGCCCTGCGCACGCCGGGGTACAGGCCGGCCAGGCGGGTGCCCGGCACCAGTTCGACGTCGTGGAACTGGTGGTCGTACTGCGCGGTGTCCAGGTGCGGCAGCGCGTCCGGGCGCTGGGTCGGGATGTCCTGGTACAGCGTGCCGCCGAGCGCCACGTTGATCAGCTGGCAGCCGCGGCAGATGCCCAGCACCGGCTTGCCGGCCTCGATGAAGGCGTCGAGCAGCTCGATCTCGTAGCGGTCGCGGATGCGGTCGCCGCGCCATTCCGGCGCCAGTGGCGATTCGCCGTAGCTCTCGGGGGCGATGTCGTTGCCGCCCTGCAGCAGCAGGCCGTCGAGCATCCCGGCATAGCCGTGCAGGCTGATCTCGGTGCGGCGCAGCAGGCTTTCGCGGTCGACCGCCGGGACCATCACCGGCAGCACGTCGCGCGAGATCACCCAGTGCACGAACGACTGCTCCAGGTAATGCAGCGTGCGCGACCAGACGCCGCCCAGGTCGAGCACCGGACCGGTCGGGTAGTAGATGCGGGCGGAGACACCGATCAGCAGCGGGCGCGTCATCGGCAAGGCCTCGACGGAAAACCAGGATGCTGCCATCCTACGGCGAGCTGCCGCCGCAGCCACCGGAGGGCACATCGTGAGAAGGCTTGCCTTCGGCCTGCTGGCCATCATGCTGGCCCTGGCCGCCTGCCTGAGCCTGTGGCCGGTGCCGGTGCAGCCGGTGGCCTGGCAGGCGAGCGCCGCGCCGGGCTACGCCGGGCCGCATGCCGTCAACACCGGGCTGGCGGGGCTGACGCTGATCCCGCAGGGCAGCGAGGGCGGCCGCGTGCCGGGCTGGATGAAGCGCTGACGGCGTCACGCCGACACAGGGTCAGCGCGGCTGCAGGAAGTCCAGCAGCAGCCGGTTCACCGCCTCGGGCTGCTCCTGCTGCACCCAGTGCCCGGCGCCGTCGATCAGGTGGCAGCCGCGCAGCTGCGGGCAGACCCGGGACTGCATCGCCTCGAAGGCGCCGGGGCGCTGGAACGTGCCCCAGTCGGCGCGGCCGGCGAGGTACAGCGCCGGCACCTCGATGCGCCGGCCGGCGAAGATCTGCAGCTCGGCCTGGTGGGCCTCGCCGATGCTGCAGCGGTACCAGTTCAGCCCGCCCTGGAAGCCGGTGCGCCGGTACTCGGCGCTGTAGACGCGCAGCTCGGCGTCGGGCAGCCAGCGGCAGGCGGCGATCTGCGCCGGGGTCGGCATCTCGGCGGCGACCGTCGCGGCCATGCCCTGGTGCAGGTCCATCACGTAGTAGGTCGGCATCCGCGCCAGCTCGGCGGCGGTCCAGCCGCGCAGCGGCTCCGGGCGGTTGCCCGGCCAGTCGGCGCTCTTGTGGTGGTAGTAGGCGCGCAGGACGTCGTGCACGCCCTGCGGGCAGCGCCAGAGGTCGTCGTTGGCCTCGCGCGTCGCGTAATGCCACTGGTAGTGTTTGCGCGGGCGCGGCAGCGCGGCCAGCGCGTCGTGCACGCTCGGGCCGGGCGGCGCGGCCGGGCGCTTCGCCGTGTCGAAGGGCAGCGGCGGCGGGCCGCCGAACGGCGCGCTCATCAGCACCACCGAGCGGAACACATCCGGCCGCAGCAGCGCGCACCAGGCCGCCACCGGCGCCCCGAAATCGTGGCCGACCACCGCGGCGACCACGCGGTGGCCCAGCGCCATCACCAGGCCCAGCGCGTCGCGCACCAGGTTCAGCAGGCGATAGCTCGCGACGTCGCCGTCGTAGCGATCGTCCCAGCCGGTCGTGCGGCCGTAGCCGCGCTGGTCGGGCGCGATCGCATGGTAGCCGGCAGCGGCCAGCGCCGGCATCAGCTTGCGCCAGCTGTAGGCCAGCTCGGGAAAACCGTGCAGCAGCAGCACGACCGGGCGGCCGGTGCTCTCGTGGCCGGCTTCCAGCAGGTGCATGCGCAGGCCGTTGACGCCGGCTACGAAGCGGCTGCGCACGCCGGGCGGCAAGAGCGCCGGATCGAGCGGCGGCAGCGGTTCGGGGGTCATCGCGGGTGGTCTCCTGGGCGGCAGATTGTCGGCCGGCGCCGGGCCTACGATCCCCTGCTCCACCACTGCCGGGATGCCCACGATGCCGCTGACCGATGCCGAAGCCTCCCTCGTCGCCCAGGCCGCCCGGCTGGCCCGCGAACAGATCACCCCGAACGCCGCGCGCTGGGAGCGCGAGCGCCGCATCGGCCACGAGGCGCTGGCCGCCGCCGCGGCGCTGGGGCTGACGCGGCTGCAGGTGCCGGCCGCCGCCGGCGGGCTGGACCTGTCGTTCAGCTGCAAGGCCCAGGTCGCCGAGGCGCTGGCCGCCGGCGACTTCGGCTTCACGATGTCGTGGATCAACACCCACAACGTCGCCGCCAAGCTGGCGCGCGATGCCGCCCCGGCGCTCGCCGCGCGCTACCTGCCCGACCTGATCGCCGGCCGCCGCCTGGGCTGCACCGCGCTGACCGAACCCGGCGCGGGCTCCGACTTCGCCGCGATCGGCACCCGCGCAACCCGGCTCGACGGCGGCTGGCGGATCGACGGCGCCAAGGCCTGGATCACCAACGCCGCCGAGGCCGACGTGATCGTGCTGTACGCGCAGACCGAGCCCGGCAGCGGCGGCCGGGGCATCGCCGGGTTCCTGGTCGACGGCCGGCGCGCCGGCTTCGTCCGCGAGAGCGCGTTTGCACTCGGCGGCCAGCACACGATCGGCACCGGCGGGTTCAGACTGGAAGGCTATGTCGCCGGCGACGACGAACTGCTGCACCCGCCCGGACAGGCCTTCAGGGCCGCGCTGGGCTCGATCAACGGCGCGCGCACCTACATCGCCGCGATGTGCTGCGGCATGGTCGGCGAGGCCTTGCGCGTGGTGCAGCAGTACGGCCGCCAACGCCAGGCCTTCGGCCAGCCGCTGGCCGGCCACCAGGGCTGGCGCTGGCGCCTGGCCGAAGCGGCCAGCGAGCTGGCCGCCTGCCGGCTGATGGTGGCGCAGGCCGCCGCACTGATCGACGCCGGCCGCAACGCCGAGCGCGAGACCCAGCTCGCCGCGGCCCAGGCCAAGCTGCTGGCCACCCGCATGGCCGACCGCCAGCTGCCGGCGCTGGCCCAGGCGATGGGCGCCGAGGGCCTGCGCGAGCAGCACCCGTTCGCCCGCCATCTGGCCGGCGCCCGGGTGGCCGGCTTCGTCGACGGCTCGACCGAGATGCTGCTCGAGCGCATCTGCGCGGCGCTGCCGGTGTGAGGTCGGGGCGGCTCGAAGCGATAGAGTAGGCCGCGCGGCTGCGCACCGGCAGCAGCGAAGGACGACCCGCCATGACCCCGCACCGCGCCACCGCCGCCCCGCCGCCCAGCCCCCGCGTCGGCCTGTTCGTCACCTGCCTGGTCGACGCGATGCGGCCCAGCGTCGGCTTCGCGGCGCTGAAGCTGCTGCGCGAGGCGGGCTGCCGGGTCGAGGTGCCGCGCGCGCAGACCTGCTGCGGCCAGCCGGCCTTCAACAGCGGCGGCAGCGCCGATGCCGCGGTGCTGGCGCGGCATTTCATCGAGACCTTCGAGCCCTACGACTATGTCGTCGCGCCGTCGGGCTCGTGCATCGGCATGACGCGCTCGCACTACCCCGAGGCGCTGGCCGACGACCCGCCCTGGGCCGAGCGCGCCCGCCGCCTGGCCGGGCGCAGCTTCGAGCTCACCAGCTTCCTGGCCGACGTGATGCACTTCGCGCCCGCCGGCCGAGAGCTCGCCGCCAGCGCCACCTACCACGACAGCTGCTCGGGCCTGCGCGAGCTGGGCGTCTTCGCGCAGCCGCGCGCGCTGCTCGGCCAGGTCGCCGGGCTGGAGCTGCGCCCGCTCGAAGGCCAGGATGTCTGCTGCGGCTTCGGCGGCACCTTCTGCGTCAAGTACCCGGCGATCTCGAACGCGGTGGTCGGCGACAAGGCCGCGGCGGTCGAGCGCAGCGGCGCCCAGCTGCTGCTGGGCGGCGACCTCGGCTGCCTGATGAACATGGCCGGCAAGCTCGGCCGCAACGGCTCGAAGGTGCGGGTGTTCCACACCGCCGAAGTGCTGGCCGGGCTGGACGGCACGCCGGCGATCGGCGAGGGGGAGTGAGACGATGCGCAGCGCACCGATGACTTTCCACGCCCGCGCCGACGCCGCGCTGGCCAACCCGACGCTGAAGCTGGCGATCGGCCGCACCACCGGCAATGCCGAGCGCAAGCGCGCCGCGGCGGTGGCCGATTTCCCGCAGTTCGACGCCGCACGCGAGCGCGGCAAGCGCATCAAGGACCACGTGATCGCCCACCTCGATCACTACCTGCTCGAGTTCGAACGCAACGCGATCGCCTCCGGCGCCACGGTGCACTGGGCGGCCACCGCCGGCGAGGCCTCGCGCATCGTCGTCGAGCTGTGCCGCCAGGCCGGCGCGAAGCGCGTCACGCGGGTGAAGTCGATGCTCGGCGAGGAGATCGGCCTGCCGCATGCGCTGGACGAGGCCGGCATCGAGCGCGTCGAGACCGACCTCGCCGAGCACATCGTGCAGCTCGGCGGCGACACGCCCTCGCACATCGTCTGGCCGGCCATGCACCGCACCCGCGAGCAGGTGTCGGAGATGTTCAAGAAGGCCCACCGCGCGCCGCACACGCAGGAGACGATCGAGGCGATGGTCGACAGCGCGCGGCGCGAGCTGCGCGACAAGTTCCTGTCGGCAGACGTCGCGATCTCGGGCGCGAACTTCCTGATCGCCGACACCGGCGCGACCTGCACCGTCACCAACGAGGGCAATGCCGAACTGACGACGACGCCGCCGCGCGTGCACATCGTGACCGCCGGCATCGAGAAGCTGGTGCCGACCCAGGCCCACGCGTTCGCGATGCTGCGCCTGCTGGTGCGGTCGGCCACCGGCGCCGACGTGACCCAGTACACCACCTTCCACTGCGGCCCGAGGCAACCCGGCGACCGCGACGGCCCCGAGGAATTCCACATCGTGCTGGTCGACAACGGCCGCAGCCGGATGCTGAAGGACGGGCTGAAGGAGATGCTGCGCTGCATCCGCTGCGGCGCCTGCATGAACCACTGCGTGGTGTACCGCCAGCTCGGCGGCCATGCCTACGGCGGCACCTACCCGGGCCCGATGGGCGCGGTGCTGACGCCGGTCTTCGACGGCCTGGAACGCTCGCGCGAGCTGGCCCAGGCCTGCACGCTGAACGGCAAGTGCCAGGAGGTCTGCCCGGTCGACATCCCGCTGCCGACGCTGCTGCGCGGCTGGCGCGACCGCTCGTGGCGCGAGGGCCTGGAGCCCGGCGCCCTGCGCATCGGCATCGGCCTGCACACCTTCGTCGCGGCCAGGCCGCGGCTGTACCGGCTGGGTACCGCCGTCGCGGTGCGGGTGATGCGGCTGTTCAGGCAGGGCGGCTGGATCCGCGGCATGCCGGGCCTCGGCGCCTGGACCGCGCACCGCGACTTCCCGGCGCCGGCGAAGCGCACCTTCATGGAAATGCTGCGCGACGGCGAGGAGGCACCACGATGATGGCGCGCGACGACATCCTGGCGGCGCTGCGCGCCGCGCTCGGGACGCGCGGCGCGGATGCCGCGCAGGTCCGCCGCGAGGCGGCCGCGCTGCTCGACGACCTGCCGTCGACGCGCCCGGTGCTGGCCTCGGCCGACCTGGTCGCCGAATTCGCGGCCCGCCTGACGACCCCCAAGGTCGCCGCAACGGTCGACCGCATTGCCAGCGCCGCCGAGCTGCCGGCGGCCGTGCGGCGCTACACCGAGGCCCGCGGGCTGCCGCCCACCGTCGCGCTGCAGCCCGCCGCGGCAATCACCGCCCTCGACTGGACCGGCTTCACGCTGCACGACAAGGTCGCGCCCGACGAGACGGTCGCCGTCGGCGTCGCGCGCTGGGGCATCGCCGAGACCGGTTCGCTGGTCTTCCACTCGGGCGAGGACACGCCGGTGCTGGCCCATTTCCTGCCGCTGCACCACGTGGTGCTGGTGGCGGCGGGCAGCATCGTCGCCTACCTGGAAGACTACGCGATCGCCGCCGCCGGCGAACGGCCGCCGCGCAACGCCAACCTCGTCACCGGCGCCAGCGGCACGACCGACATCGAGGGCAGCCTGGTGCTGGGCGCGCATGGCCCGCGCTGGCTGCATGTGGTGATCGCCGGCGCTTGACCGCGGTCGCGGCAGTCACCGCAGCACCGGCGTCGGGCGCGGCAGCGCCAGCCCGCGCCGCTGCATCGCCTCGCGCACCCGGTCGGGGCGGTCGCTGATGATGCCGTCGACGCCGAGGTCGAGCACTTTCTCGATCTGCGCCGGGTCGTTCACCGTCCAGGCCAGCACCTGCAGACCCAGCGCCCGGGCCTCACGGACCTGGGCGGCGTCGAGGTCGGCGTGGTGCGCGCTCCAGATCGGGCAGCCGGCGGCCTTCACCAGCCGCGGCACCGAGCCGTGGTCGCTGAACTTCAGCCCGGCGGTCCAGGGCGACGGGGCATCGCCGGCCGCGCCGACGTTGTCGAGCCAGCGCTGCTGCGCGGTCAGGCAGGCGGTGGCGATCTCCGGCGCCTCGCGCTGCACCAGCTTCAGCGTGCGCCAGTCGAACGACTGGATCGTGGTGCGCGCGGCCAGCCCGGCCTGGCGCACCGCGGCGATCAGCGCGCGGGCGAAGGGCTCGGGCGCGGCGGTGTCGGCCGGGGCCAGCGGCGACAGCTTGGTCTCCAGCGACAGCCGCAGCGCGGCGTTGCCGGATTGCCTGACCAGCGCGAACAGCTCGGCCAGCGCCGGGATGCGCTCGCCGTCGACCGGCTGCTGGTCGGGGAACTGCGCCGCATAGCGGCTGCCGGGCTTGAGCCGGCCGACGTCGTAGCGGCGCAGTTCGTCGAACCGGGTCTGGTGGATCAACGGCCCGCGGGCTTCGAGAAACCGGCCGTCGGGCCCGCGGGTGAGGTCGGGGTTCAGCGCCGGGTCGTGCGAGATCACCGGCACGCCGTCGGCGCTGATCGCGATGTCGGTCTCCAGCGTCGTCACGCCGATCGCCATCGCACGAGCAAAGCCGGCCAGCGTGTTCTCGGGCGCCAGGCCGCGCGCGCCGCGGTGGCCCTGCAGGTCCAGCGCCGGCGCCGCCGCCGGGCCCAGCAGCAGCAGGGCGGCCAGGGTCAGGGCAGCGATGGTCCTCATCGTCGGTGTTCGGTCGTGTCGGCTGACGTGCTCGCGCATGCAGCAGCCACCGCACAATAACGGAATGCAAGAGCCCGCTCCACGCCCTCCGTTCAAGTCGGTCAGCTACTGCGGCCTGCAGCCGGGCCCGCGCCTGATCGTCACCGGCGCGGTCCACGGCAACGAGACCTGCGGCACCGCGGCGATCGGGCGCATGCTGGCCGAACTCGACGCCGGCCGGCGGGTGATCGCCCGCGGTGCCGTGACCTTCGTGCCGGTGTGCAACCCGCTGGCGTTCCAGCACCGCCGCCGCGCCGGCGACCGCAACCTCAACCGCGCGCTGATGCCCACCGATGCGCCGCGCGAGTACGAGGACCATGTCGCCAACTGGCTGTGCCCGCTGCTGGCCGCGCACGACGGCCTGCTCGACCTGCATTCGTTCCAGGGCGGCGGCCAGCCCTTCGTGATGGTCGGCCCGCGCGACAACAGCGGCGAGATCGAACCCTTCGCCCAGGCCGCGCAGGAGGAAGCGCTGGTGCGCGTGCTCGGCGTGCAGCGCGCGGTGGACGGCTGGCTGGACACTTATGCCCGCGGCGTGGCGCAGCGCCGCGCCGACGCCCTGGCCGACGGGCTGGCGGCCGACACGCTGGACCAGCACCCGCGCTACGGCGTCGGCACCACCGAGTACATGCGCTCGCAGGGCGGCTGGGCACTGACGCTCGAATGCGGCGCGCACGACGACCCGCAGTCGGTAGCGGTCGCCTACCAGGCGATCGCCAACACGCTGGCCCAGCTGCGATTGACCGACGATCCACCGCCCGAGCCGGTGGCGGCGATCGAGGCGCTGTCGCTGGTGCAGGTGGTCGACAAGCGCCATGCCGACGACCGCTTCGTGCGCGACTGGAAGAGCTTCGACGCGGTGCACCAGGGCACGCCGATCGGCGTGCGCGCCAGCGGCGAGGAGGTGCATGCGCCAGCCGACGGCTGGCTGGTGTTCCCCAACCCCCGGGCCGGGGCGCGGCAGGAATGGTTCTACCTGGCCAAGGCCAGCCCGCGCTTCGAGTGCGGACCTTTGCGGTGACGGCGGGCGCGCCGCGCCGCCGGGCGCTGAGGCGGCTGGCCTGGCCGGCGCTGGCCGCGCTGGCGGCGCCGGGCTGCACGCCGCCGCCCGGCCCGCCGCTGCGCATCGGCGCGCAGGCCTGGCTGGGCTTCGAGCTGATGTTCCTGGCGCGGCAGCGCCGCTACTTCGGTGCCGACACGGTGCGGCTGGTCGAGCTGCCCTCCGCGTCGGCCAGCCTGCGCGCGCTGTCGGCCGGCACGCTCGAAGGCGCCGGCCTGACGCTGGACGAGGTGATCAGCGCCCGCGCCCGCGGCCTGCCGCTGCGCGTGGTGGCGGTGCTCGACGTGTCCAAGGGCGCCGACGTGCTGCTGGGCGCGCCCGGGCTGTCGTCGCTGGCGGCGCTGAAGGGACGCCGCATCGGGGTCGAGCAGAGCGCCGGCGGCGCGCTGATGCTGGCGGCCGCACTGATGCGCGTCGGCCTCGGCGCGGCCGACGTGCACCTGGTACCGCTGGCGTTCAGCGAACACGCGCAGGCCCTGCTCGACGGCCGGGTCGACGCCCTGGTCACCTTCGAGCCGGCGAGCTCGCGCCTGCGGCGACAAGGCGCGAGGCTGCTGTTCTCCAGCGCCGACGTGCCCGGGCTGATCGTCGACGTCCTGGCCCTGCATGCCGATGCCCTGGCCGCGCGGCCCGGCGCGGTGCGCGCGCTGGTGGCCGGCACCTTGCGCGCGCGCGACGACTGGCTGCAGTCGCCGGCGGCGATGGCGCCGCTGCTGGCGCCGCGCCTGCGCCTGACGCCGCCCGATGTGTTGCAGGCCTTCGCCGGCGTCGAGCTGCCCGACCTGAGCGCCAACCGGCGCTGGCTCGCCGGGCCCGACCCGGCGCTGCTGCATTACGCCGCCCGCCTGACCGAGGCAATGCAGCGCGCGAGCCTGCTGCCGCCCGGCGGCGCATCGCTGCCCGGCGGCACCGATCCGGTGCTGGCCGATCCTCGCTTCCTGCCCGCCGGATGAGCGACGCGGCACCGCCCCCACCGACCGCCGGCGCCGGCGACGAGCCGCCGCCGGCGGCCCGGTCGGCGCCGGGCGCGGCCGCCCGGGCCCGGCGGCGGCTGTCGCTGCGCGGGCTGCTGGTGCTGCTGCTGCTGGCGATCACGCTGGTGATGAGCGCCGGCTCGCTGCTGATCGCGCTGCGCAGCGACGAGCAACGGCTGTGGACCGACGCCCGCGCCAGCGCCCAGGCCGAGCTGTCGCGGCTGGTGGTGGTGGCCGAGCGCATGGCGCCGTCCGATCCCGGCGTGCTGGAGGAACTGGTGGCGCTGACGGCGACCGACCCGCGGCTGACGCATGCGCTGATCATCGACCCCGATGGCCGCATCCTCGCCAGCACCGCCGCTGCCGACCAGGGGCAGCCGTTCACCGGCCTGCCGGGGCTGGATGCCGCGGGGCTGGCCGGCCTGCGTGGCGGCGGCCAGGCGCGCTGGCGGGTCGACACCGCCGGCCAGCACCTGGTGCTGGCCCAGGCCTTCGCCTGGCCCGCGGTGGCCGGCGAGCTGCGCGGGCTGCGCCTGGGCACCGTGCTGTTGCGGCTGGACCTGGCGCCCGCGCTGGCCGCGCAGCAGCACGCCAGCCTGCGCCAGCACCTGTGGGAGGTGGCCTGGATCGCGCTGGCCGTGCTGCTGGTCTACGGCCTGCTCGAATGCCTGGTGGTGCGCCCGCTGCGCCGGCTGGGCGGCGCGGCGCGGGCGCTGGGCGCCGGCCAGCTGGCGCAGCAGGTGCCGCCGGCGCGCAGCGCCGAGCTGCAGGACGTGGTCGAGTCGTTCAACCGCATGTCCGACGGCCTGTCGGCGGCGATGGGCCGGCTGGCCGACAGCGAGCAGCGCTGGCGCGATCTGTTCGCCAGCGCGCCCGACCCGATGCTGACGGTCACGCCGCAGGGCCGCATCGAAGGCTTCAACGCCGCTGCCGAGCGACTGTTCGGCGCCACCGCGGCCGAGATCGCCGGCCAGCCGCTGGCCGAGCTGCTGCCGATCAGGCTCGACGAGGCCGGGCCCGGCGATGCACTGTCGCCGGGCCGGGTGGTGCAGGCGCGCCGCCGCGATGGCCAGGCGCTGACGCTGGAGGCCAGCGTGTCGCGCGCGACGCAGGCCGGCATGCTGCGCTACACCGTGGTGGCCCGTGACGTCGGCGCCCGGCTTGCGCTGGAGGCCGAGCTGGCCCGCCACCGCGACCACCTCGAGGCCGAGGTCAGCGAACGCACTGCCGAGCTGGCCCGCTCGCGCGACGAGGCGCGCGCGGCCACCCGCGCCAAGAGCGAGTTCCTGGCCAACATGAGCCACGAGATCCGCACCCCGATGAACGCGATCATCGGGCTGGCCCACCTGCTGCGGCGCGATGCCGATCCGTCGCAGCAGGCCCGCCTGGACCAGCTCGCCAACGCGGCGCGCCACCTGCTGGGCGTCCTCAACGACATCCTCGACTTCTCGAAGATCGAGGCCGGCAAGCTGGTGCTCTCGCCGCGCGACTTCGCGCTCGACCGGCTGGTCGACGAGGTCTGCCAGCTGGTGGCCGACCGCGCCGCCGAGAAGGGGCTGGCGCTGGTGCACCGCATCCCGCCGGGGCTCGCCGCCCGGCGCCACGGCGACGACCTGCGGCTGCGCCAGGTGCTGCTGAACCTGGTCGGCAACGCGGTCAAGTTCACCGAGACCGGCGATGTCGTCGTGCGGCTGGAGGCCGGGCCGGGCGAAGCGGTGCGCTTCGCGGTCGACGACACCGGCATCGGCATCGCCGAGGCCGAGCGCGCCCGCATCTTCCAGCCCTTCGAGCAGGCCGACACCTCGCCGACCCGGCGCTTCGGCGGCACCGGCCTGGGGCTGGCGATCAGCCGTGCGCTGGTGTCGGCGATGGGCGGCACGCTCGAGCTGGTGCCGCGGCCGGGCGGCGGCAGCAGTTTCCGCTTCGAGCTGCCGCTGCCCGTGGTGCCACCGGCCGTCGATGCGGCGGCGGTGCAGGGGCCGGCGTCGGGCGGCCTGCAGGCCGGCGCACCGCGATCGATGCGGCCGTCCTGGGAGGCGCAGCTGCGCGCCCGCAGCACGGGCCGCCTGCTGCTGGTCGAGGACAACCCGCTGAACCAGCAGGTCGCGCTGCAGTTGCTGCAGGACGTCGGCCTGCACGCCGACCTGGCCGGCGACGGCCTGCAGGCGCTGGCGCGGTTGCAGGCGCAGCGCTACGACCTGGTGCTGATGGACGTGCAGATGCCCCAGCTCGACGGCGTGGGCGCCACCCGCGCCCTGCGCCGGCTGCCCGGCTGCGAACGCCTGCCGGTGCTGGCGATGACCGCCGGCGCGGTGAGCGAGGACGGCGCCCAGTGCCTGGCCGCCGGCATGAACGAGGTGATCACCAAGCCGGTGGACCCGGCCGACCTCTACGCCGCACTGCTGCGCTGGCTGCCGGCCCGGCCCGAGCCCGGCGCGCCGCCGGCGGCGGCGGCCGCCGCGCCGGCCCTGCCACCGCCCGCGCCCTCCCCGCCGGCACCGTCGGCCGACCCCTGGGCCGCCGTCGCCGGCCTCGATCCAGCCGCCGGGCTGCGCCGGGTCGGCGGCAACGCGGCCATCTACCGGCGCCTGATGGCACGCTTCGCCGAGCACCATGCGCCCGATGCCGCGCGGCTGCGTGCCGCTGCGCACGACCCCGCAGCGGCCGGTCAGATCGCCCGGCTGTGCCACGACCTGCGCGGCGTGGCCGCCACGCTGGGGGCGACGGCGCTCGCCGGGCAGGCGAAATCGCTCGAAGCCGCCCTTCTGGCGCGCCGCGAGGCCCCCGAGGCACCAGCCGACGACGCCGCACTGGCCGACGCGATGCAGGCGCTGGCAGCCAGCCTGGACGCGCTGGTGGCCGACATCGTGCAGGCGCTGCCGGCGTCGGCCGGCTGACGAGCGGACGCTGCGCGACGCGCTTCAGCCCGGCGCGCTGCCCGGCACTGCCGCCAGCCGGTGCAACCGCGCAAGCTCGAAGCCTGGGCCGCGGCGGCTGAACGGCTCGACCCGGCCGAGGATCTCGCGGTGGCTGGCGGGTGGGTGGCCATGGCCCGGGACGTTGTCAGGCACGGCTGAGAACGACGTGGGTGGCACGCGGCGTGGCCACGTGTTCGGTGCACGAATAGCCCAGGGCGGGAAGGTCGACGCCATCGAACAGCCGCTCGCCCGAGCCGAGCAAGACCGGCGAGATCGCGAGGTGCATTTCGTCGATCAGGCCGCGACGAAGGTACTGCCGGATGACATCGACGCCGCCACCGACACGAACATCCTTTCCCTCGGCGGCTTCGCGGGCGCGGTCGAGCGCGGCGTCGATGCCTTCGGTGACGAAGTGGAAGGTGGTGCCACCTTCCATGACCAGCGGCGAGCGCGCGTGGTGGGTCAGCACGAAGACGGGGACGTGGTAGACCGGGTTGTCGCCCCACCAGCCCCGCCAGCGCTCGTCGGGCCAGGGCCCGCGCACCGGCCCGAACATGTTCCTGCCGAGAATCCACGCGCCGACGTTCGCGAAGCCCCGCGCGGCGAAGTCGTCGTCGACGCCGGTTTCACCGGTATCGCTGCCGAACAGGTGCTTCTGGAACGTCCGCGTGGGCAGGGCCCAGCCATGAAGCGAGGCGCCGCCCACCCCGAGCGGGTGGTCGATGGTCTGGTTGGGGCCCGCGCCGAAGCCGTCGAGCGATATCGTGAAGCTCTCCACGCGCAGTCTGGACATGACGATCTCCTTCGATGCAGCGGCGACGGGCGGCGCCGGCGTGATGCCCGAATCAGCGGCCCGACGGAGGTCGGCCGTTGCGGGGGAATGCCTTGCTCCCTGCGGTCGGCGGGGCAGTCACGCGCTTCGGAAGCAAACCCGCGCGTCGGTGCTGCGAGCGTCCTGCCGCGAAAGCCGACGATGCTTCGCAGGACGAGGACACGACCGCAAGCATGTCGTCTCGCTCGCCGTGCCCGACGCGGGCTGTACAGCCCTCGAAACTCATGGTGTTCATGGTCATACGACGGAGATCCAGGAAGGACGGGCTAAGGCAGCGGGCCGATCCTCGAAAGCCACGATGCCCTGCCAGCGCAAGCGCAGAGGAGGAGATGGGCTCCGAGGACGACGAGCGCGGCGCCGGCGAGCAGCTGGAGCGCATCCGCTGAACTCGCCGTGAAGAGGACGTAGCCGCCAGAGCCTGTCAGCACCAGCCCGAACGCGCCCGACACGAGCCGATGGCCTCGCGTCCTGTACAGCACAGGCGGCTCTGGTTCCCGTCGCATCTGCTTGGGCCCGAGCTTCGTGCGAAGCCGCCTGCTGCGGCTGGTGCTGACGGGCCGGTCGGGCGTCAATCTGGCTGGACCTTTCGATCTTCCTCGAAGCGCGGCGCCGGCTTCAGGTCTTGCCCGGTGCAGGCCGGCAGTTCTCGAGAGCTGCGAGCAGCTCGCCTACTCGAACCATCTTCGCCTTGTGGGTCGAGCGGCTGATCGACATCGTGTACCGGCCACCCTGAACCGACCACTCGAGTTCCGTGTCGGTGATCGTGCAAGGTTCTCCGCTGCAGCGCCTTGCCTCGAGGTCCAGCGTGTACTTGCAGTCCTCCGCCGCCTGCCCCAGACGCGGATGCCAGGACTCGCATTGATGGTGACTTGGCCCGGCAGTTGCCGCCAGGGAGAAGCTGCAGGCGCCTGCGAAGAGAAGTGGAGTGCGGATGTTCAAGTTGACGCCTTCGCTCCCCAGGGAGGTCGGCAGCGTACGCGCATCGGTCTGGACCGCCCGAGTTCGACACCAACCGCCGTAAGTGCTTGATCCGTATAGGTCAGCCCTTCGGAATTGCCACTACAGCAGCGTCAGCTGGGTGTCGAGGGTGGGTTTCTTGATGCGTAATGCGGCCAGCGCTTGGGCCTGGCGG
>JAEUOY010000118.1 GCA_016790515.1 Burkholderiaceae bacterium
CCCGCCAGGCCCAAGCGCTGGCCGCATTACGCATCAAGAAACCCACCCTCGACACCCAGCTGACGCTGCTGTAGTGGCAATTCCGAAGGGCTGACCTATACGGATCAAGCACTTACGGCGGTTGGTGTCGAACTCGGGCGACCAGGCCGTCATCGCCATCGAGAACGCCCGTCTGTTCACCGCGCTGCAGGAGAAGACGCGCGAGTTGGAGATGGCCAGCCGCCACAAGACCGCGTTCCTGGCCAACATGTCGCACGAACTGCGCACGCCGCTCAACGCTGTCCTCGGCTTCACGCGGATCGTGTTGCGCGAGACGCGCGCACAGATCGCGCCGAAGCAGACCGAGAACCTGGAGAAGATCCAGGCCAGCACGCGCCACCTGGTCGGCCTGATCAACGCGACCTTGGACCTGACGCGCATCGAGGCCGGGCGCGTCGAGATCGTCGCGAGCGAGCTTGCGCTGGGGGCGCTGGTCGACGAATGCCTGCGCAGTGTCGAGCCCCTGGCCGCCGATGGCGTCTCCCTGCACGCTCGTCTTCCCCCCGGACTGCCACCGCTGCGGGTCGATGTCGAGAAGCTGCACCAGATCCTCCTGAACCTGCTGGGCAACGCGGTCAAGTTCACCGAGCAGGGCACGATCGAGCTGCGGGCCGCCATCGGCGACGGGAACATCGAGATCGAAGTCGAGGACAGCGGCATCGGCATCCCACCCGACAAGCTGGAAGCGGTGTTTGAGGAGTTCGAGCAGGTCGATGCCAGCCATACGCGCGCGCACGGCGGCACGGGCCTGGGTCTGGCGATCGCGCGCCGGCTGGCGCGGGCCATGGGCGGCGAGCTGGTGGCGGTGTCGGCGCTGGGCGTCGGATCGACCTTCACGCTGAGCCTGCCGCTGCGCTGGAGCGAACCCGGTGAAGCCTGAGGCCGCCAGCGTGCTGATCGTCGACGACCAGCCGCTCAACATCGACGTCCTGGAACAGGAGCTCGCAGCTGCAGGCTACCGCACCATCGCCGCGCGCAGCGGCGAGCAGGCGATCGCGCTTGCCCGGCGCGAGGCCCCTGAGCTGATCCTGCTCGACGTGATGATGCCCGGCGTGGACGGCTACGAGACCTGCGCACGCCTGAAGGCCGATGAGACCACGCGGGCAATTCCGGTGATCTTCCTGACCGCGCTGAAGGAAACCTTCGAGAAGGTGCGTGCCTTCGAGCTCGGCGCCGTGGACTATGTGACCAAGCCCTTCGAGGCTGAGGAGCTGCTCGCGCGCGTGGGGGTGCATGTGGCGCTGCGCCGTGAGATCGAGGCGCACCGGCGCTCCAGGGCGACGATCCGCGCTCTGGTCGATCAGGCGCATGGCGACGCCGAGGGCGAGCTGCTCGGCCGGTCGGCGGCGCTCGTGCATGTGCGCGAGCAGATCGCGCAGGTCGCGGCCACCGACAGCACGGTGCTCATTGCCGGCGAGACCGGGACCGGCAAGGAGCTGGTGGCGCGCGCGGTGCACGCGCAGAGCGGCCGGCGCAACCGGCCGCTGGTCAAGCTCAATTGCGCCGCGCTGCCGCGCGAGCTGGTCGAGAGCGAACTGTTCGGCCACGAGAAGGGCGCCTTCACCGGCGCCCTCGCGCAGCGGCGCGGGCGCTTCGAGCTGGCCGACGGCGGCACGCTGCTGCTCGACGAGGTCGGCGAGTTGCCGCTGGAAGCTCAGGCCAAGCTGCTGCGCGTGCTGCAGGAGCGCGAGTTCGAGCGTGTCGGCGGCACACGCAGCCTGCGCGTGGACGTCCGGTTGGTGGCGGCGACCAACCGCGACCTGAAGGCCGAGGTCGATGCCGGGCGCTTTCGTGCCGACCTCTATTACCGGCTCAACGTCTTCCCGATCGCCTTGCCACCTCTGCGCGAGCGGCGCGAGGATGTCGCCGCACTGCTGGACCATGCGGTTCGGCGCCTGGCGCGCCGCCTCGGGCGCGAGGTGACGGGCATCGCACCGTCGTTCCTCGCGGCGGCGGCGGTCTACGACTGGCCCGGCAATGTGCGCGAACTCGAGAATGTCGTCGAACGCGCGTTGATCGTCTCGCATGGCGGCCTGCTCGATGCACCGCTGCCGGCGGCACGACCGGCGTCCCTGAGGGCGCCGCCGGACGGCGACGCGCTCGAGAGCGTTGAACGCGCCCATCTGCTGCGCGTGCTGGAGGGCAAGCACTGGGTCATCGAGGGCCCGGACGGCGCCGCACGCACGCTGGGCCTGAACCCCAGCACGCTGCGAGGCCGGCTGCGCAAGCTCGGCATCGGCAAACCGCGTTGAGCCGTCGCCGGTGGCGGCCAGCCCGTCGCATGCGGCGGGTCCGCGCGGCCAAGATCGCCCGCCGGCAGTTCCAAGTGCTTGATCCATCTTGGTCCCGGAGCCCGGCAGCGGCTGGCACGGCTGATGCGCTCCTGCGGCAACGGTGTTCCTTCGAACAGCGGCTCTACCGAAAGGGGCGCAATCATGGCAAGGAGTGCAAGGCGATGGATGGTGGCCTTGGCCGTCGCGGCGGCTGCGACGCAGGCCGGCGCTCAGGGCGCAGGCACAAGCCTGCGGGAACTCGAGCGCGAGTTCTGGCGCTGTGACCATGAGGCCGTGCGGCGCTTGCTCGACGCCGGCACGGCGGCGCAGTGCAGCATCGCCTACGAAGCGCTCAAGAAGCACCGCTTCGGCGGCGACTTCGCGGCGATGTTGGCCTGGTGGCGGGCGAACAAGGACGCAGAGCACCTCGCGCTGTCGGCCGAGGCGGAGCGCACGGCAAGCCTCACGCCGTGAGATTCGTCGATGACAGCCAGTTGCGGCGCGCGCTGCCGTGGGCAGGCTCGCGGCTTTGCGAGGGAGTGGCGGCGGTGTGATCGACGCGGACGTCCCATCGGCCGGCCTTCGCCGACCTGCTGTCCGCCGGTCGCTTCGACGATCGATCTCACGGAACGACCGTCGTGGCGCCCCGACGCCGCCTGGACACGTGGGCGCAGCTGATGGCTGCTTCACGCGACGCCAGCCCCCACCCGATCCGCAGCACTCGTCGAATACGCTCCCATCGTGCAGCGCGCCGCCGCGATCATCGGTTCCGCGATCTTCCTGGTCGTCGCTCCGGGCACGCTCGCCGTGGTCGTCCCCTGGTACCTCACGCACTGGCACTTCGCGCCGCCGCTGTTCCCGATCGCGCGCCTGCTCGGCGCCGCCCTGATCGTTGCCGGGTTGCCCATCTTGCTGGATTCGTTCGCCCGCTTCGCGTTGCAGGGCCTGGGCACACCGGCGCCCGTGATGCCTCCCCGGCGCCTCGTCGTCACCGGGTTCTACCGCTACGTGCGCAATCCGATGTACGTCGCCCTCACGGCGTCGATCGCCGGCCAGGGCCTCCTGTTCGGGAGCGTCACGCTGCTGGTGTACGGCGCGATCCTGTGGGCCGGATTCTTCGTGTTCGTTGTCGCCTACGAAGAGCCGGCGCTGGACGGGCAGTTCCGCGACGAGTACAGGCGCTACCGGGCGAACGTCAGGCGATGGTTGCCGCGCAGCACCCCATGGCGCGGCTAGGTGCCAAGGACGCTGCGGAACTTCGAAAGCCCGATCGGGACTTCTGTCGCGGACCGCGATCGTCGGTCCTGCCGCGCGCATCACCGGTTTCGTGGCCCGAAGCGGGCCGGCCTTAACGCCGATCAATTCCCGGCTAAAGTCGCTGGTGCATGCTGAGCGACGGCGATGATGTCGAATTCGCCAGCGGTCGCCGCCTGGCGCGTCACCCCCCATCAGGAGTCAAGAGATGACAACAGCCCTCATGCCCAAGCGCAGCGCAGTCGCCGCCTGTGCAGCCATCGCGTGCGCCGCGGCCTCGCCGGCGTTCGCCCAGTCGACCTCGCCGGCCCAGGCGCTGCTGGACCAGAGCTGGGTGTTCAACCTCGGCGGGTTCTTCGTCCAGTCGGACCTGAAGGCCAGCCTGAACGGGACGTCCGCGAAGAATCCGGACATCGATTTCGACGAGACCTTCGGCAAGGCCGACAAGTCGAACCGCGCCCGGGCCGACCTGCTGTGGCGGATCAACCCGAAGCACCACGTCGCGCTGATGTACTTCGACAACCGCAACACCCGCAGCAAGGCGCTCGACCGCCAGATCAGCTGGGGCGACAACGTCTACGACGTCGGCGCCGTCGTGACCAGCGAGACCAAGTTCAAGATCGGCGCGCTGTCGTACGAGTACGCCTTCATGCGCGAGCCGAGCTACGAGGTGGCGGGCAGCATCGGGCTGCACGTCACCGACATGACGCTGGGGCTCAGCGGCGACGCCAAGGTCAACGGCGTGCCCACGTCGAAGGCCACGCAATCGAATTCGGTCACCGCACCGCTGCCGGTCCTCGGCCTGCGCGGCGCCTGGGTGGTCACGCCGAACGTCCTGCTCGAGGCCCAGGGCCAGGTCTTCAAGATCAAGGTCAACGACATCGATGGCAACTGGAGCGACCTGCAGGCCAAGGCGACCTGGATGTTCAACAAGAACTTCGGTCTGGGCCTGGGCTACGACCGCTACTACAACCGCATCGACGTCGAGAAGCCCGAATACAACGGCCGCGTCAAGATGGGCTATTCGGGCCTGCAGCTGTTCGGGGTCGCGTCGTTCTGACACCGGCGCGGGCCGGGTCTTCCAGCCCGGCGCGCCGATCGCCGACAATCGCCGCGCTGCGCCAATGCCTCCGGCCGCTGGTCGTCGTCGGTCAGCGCGCCGGCTGCCCGCCGTTGGCGCCGAGCGCAGTGTCTCTCCCATCCCCCTGAAAGTCGAAGTCCCATGAAGATGCCCTCCTTTGCAATGTTCCTGATCGCGGCCGCCTGCGCCGCAGCGCCCGCAATGGCGCAGCAGCTCAAGGCCGAAGGCGCCGCCGCCGCCTCGTCGTCGCCGGGCAAGGCCCAGGCCGCGCGCGCGATCAAGGTCTCGGCCACGGTGTCGGCGATCGACAAGGCCACGCGCACGATCACGTTGAAGGATGCCGCCGGCAAGGAGTTCCCGGTCGTCGCCGGGTCCGAGGTGCGCAACTTCGACCAGGTCACGGTCGGCAGCGAAGTCGTCGTCGGCATGGTGCAGGCGCTGGCGCTCGAGCTGAAGAAGGGCCCCGGCGGCGCTCCGGCGAGGGTCGAGAGCGCCGATGCCGGCCGCGCCGCGTCGGGCGCCCAGCCCGGTGCGATGGCCGGGCGCAGGATCACCGTGACCGCCGACGTCGTCGCGCTCGACGCGAAGACCCAGACCGCCACGCTGAAGGGTCCGAACCAGACGGTGGACCTGAAGGTGCCCGATCCCAAGCAGTTCAAGATGATCGCGGTCGGCGACCAGGTCCAGGCGACCTACACCGAGGCGCTCGCGGTCTCGGTCGAGCCGGCGAAGAAGAAGTGACGACGCCGCCGCGGGCCTCGCCATGACGGGTGGCCTGCGGCGCTGGTCAGAACGTGTTGCCGAGGAAGAAGTAGAGGCTCTGGCTGCGGTCCTGCGCCCGGCCGTAGCCGAAGTACACCGGCCCGATCAGCGTGTCGATGCCCAGGTACAGCGCGGCTGAGTTCAGCCGGCTGGTCGGGTTGCCCGGCACCAGCGGATCGCCGACCCTGCCGGTCTCGAGCGAGACGCCGGCGTAGGCGCCTTCGAACAGGCCGCTGCGGGCGATGCGGCGGTAGAACATCAGCTGTTCGAACTCCAGGCTGGCACCGACCAGCTGGCCCGGCGCATAGCCCGATTGCCTCAGGAAGCCGCCCCACTGGAACTGGTCGTAGGCCGGCAGCGGGTTGGCGCCGATCTTGCCGCCGAAGTGGCCGGCCAGCTTGACGGTGTTCTCGCCGAACGAGAAGGCCCAGTGCCCCGAGGCCTGCCAGCGCGTGTAGTCGAAGTCGGCGCCCAGCCCCGGCTGCGAGTCGTAGACCTGGGCGTGGGCGGTCCAGCCGTCGCGCGGGAAGACGACGCTGTCCAGGCGGTCGAACAGCGCCTGCAGCCGCACCGCGCCCTGCCGGTAGGTGGCATCGTTGGGCTTGATGTAGGACGCGCCGGTATCGAGCCGCGGCTGGGTCTTGCCGCCTTCCAGGCCGAGCCTGAATTCGCCGTGCTGCTCGAGCTGGTAGCCCAGGTCCAGCGCGGCCGCATACGACGCGACGTTGTAGATCGCGACGCGCTCGCTGCGTGAATAGAGGTCGACCCGGTCGCGGCCGAACGCCAGGCGCGGCGCGACGAAGAAGCCGCCATGGGTGCTGAGCGGCTGGAAGAACTCGGTGCGCAGGCTGTTGTCGTGGCCCAGCTGCACATCGGTGCGCAGCTCGGCGCCGAGCGGGTTCAGCCAGGTCATGCGGTGGCTGGCCAGCAGGTTGAACTGCACCGCGCCGCTGAAGTCGCTCGACAGCCCGAGGCCGAAGCGCAGGTAGTTCGGGCCCCAGGCCTTCTCGACCGCGTCGATCGACAGCACGCGCTGTCCGTCCTGCTCGACGATGCGGTAGTTCACGTGCTCGAAGTCGCCGGTGCCGTACAGGCGCCGCATGTCGGCATCGAGCTGCGCCTGCACCAGCGGCTGCCCGGCCTGGGTCTGCATCACCCCCTGCACCGCGGCGGCGTTGACGGTCTTCAGGTTCTCGAAGCGGATCGCGTCGACCGGTTTCAGGTCCGGCAGCATCGTCACCTGCTGGCGCTTGCGCAGCGCGGCGTATTCGGCCGGCGGCAGCGACAGCCCGGCCAGCTTGTCGGCGACCTGGCGCGCCGCGGCCTCGCCCTTGGGCACGATCTCGGGCAGGTGGTCGAAGTCGCTGGTCGAGAAGTCGCCGAGCTCGGGCGAGATCAGGATGTCGCTGGGCTTCAGCGAAGCCAGCGAGGCCTGCACGTTCTGCTCGGTCAGGATGCTGAGCATCTGGCCGGCGACGCCGACGATCGAGGTCAGCTGCTCGCGCTTGAGCAGCGGCGTCCCGACGTTGACGGCGATGACGATGTCGGCGCCCATCGCCCGCGCCGCGGCGACCGGCAGGTTGCTGGTCAGCATGCCGTCGACCAGGATCATGCCGTTGTACTCGGCCGGCGCCACCGCGCCGGGCACCGACATGCTGGCGCGCATCACGTTGGCCAGCTCGCCCTCGCGGAACACCACCTCCTTGCCGGTGACCAGGTCGGTGGCCACCGCGCGGAAGGGGATCGGCAACTGGTCGAAATCGAAGTAGCCCTGCACCCGGGCCAGCTCGCGTAGCACGCTCTCGAGCTGCACGCCGGTGACCACGCCCTTGCCCAG
This sequence comes from Burkholderiaceae bacterium, assembly GCA_016790515.1. GTDB lineage: Bacteria > Pseudomonadota > Gammaproteobacteria > Burkholderiales > Burkholderiaceae_C > Pseudaquabacterium. Next base: position 7,247 of record JAEUOY010000118.1, read on the forward strand.
CGCCGCCTTGCCCGACGCGGTGCCGATCTCGGGGCTGAAGTAGTTCCTGTAGTCGTCGCTCTTGCGCCGCATCGCCAGCTCCTGGCGCGGCGGGTTCTCCTTGAACAGCTTCTCGACCGACATGCTGCCGGTCAGCACCTCCATGTCGGGCACGCTCATCCCGGTGGCATAGGCGCCGCCGACCAGCGAGCCCATGCTGGTGCCGGCGATGCAGTCGATCGGCACCCGGTACTCCTCCAGCACCTTGATCACGCCGACATGCGCCGCGCCGCGCGCGCCGCCGCCCGACAGCACCAGGCAGACCTTCGGCCGCCCGGGCTGCGCCGCGCCGCGCTGGCCGTCGGCGCCGGCAGTCTGCGCGAGGGCGGGCGCGGTGGTCGCTGCCGCGACGGCCAGCGCGATCGCCAGCAAGACGAATCCGGAACCGGCGGAGCGTGGCAGCTTCATGGTGCGTGAGGCGATCGGAGGTGGGTGGTTCTCAAGGCGCCCTCGGCGCGATGCGGCTGGGCGCGCCGGCATCGCGGATCACGCGCGAAAAATCGGCGCCGATGCCGGCGGCCTGGGCGCGACCGTTGGCGAAGGCCTGCCGCTGCAGCTCGGCGAACGGCCGGTCCGCGCCGGCCAGCCGGCCCTGCTCGTACAGGTATTCGGGCACATGGCCGCTGGCCAGGATCTTCCAGCTGAACGGCACGTGATCGGCGTTGACGCGGCTGGCGACCCAGATGTTGGTGGTGCAGTTGGTCGTCAGGCTGTTGTAGAACTCGGGCCGCGCGGCCAGCGCGTTGATCTGGTCGATGTAGGCCATGAACAGGCGCCGGGCCTCCTCGCGGCCGCCTCGCAGCGGGTAGATGTAGACCTGCTCGGGCGGATCGTTGCGGATGTTGGTGCGCAGGCCGATGACGTCGCGCTCGTCGGCCACCACGTAGTACAGCTCGTACTGGCGGAAGAAGCCGTTGACGGTGGAGTAGCCCTCGCCCTTCTCCTTGCGGGCCTCGATCGAGATCGCGAGGCGGTCGCCGCCGGCGAAGCCGAAGCTCAGCATCACGTGCGCGATGTGCGGCCCCATCCAGTACACCGCGACCAGGTCGACGCCTTCGAGCTGGTCGAGGTCGAAGCGCTTGTCGTAGTAGGCCGGCGTGAAGTCGGTCTCGCTGCGGTAGCCGAAGTTGCGGATGTCGTGCACCGTGACCAGCTTGCCGGCCACCGTGGCGCGCGGCAGCCTGGCGTTCTCGGTCACCCAGTCGCGGTTGTTCGACGGCGCGAGATTGAAGTACCAGGCCAGCGCGGCGGCCCATGCCATCGCGTACAGCGCGACGCTGCGCCAGCGCCGCAGCGCGGTCGAGGCGAGCGCCGCCAGCGCCGCGGCGCCGAATCCGGCCGCCAGCGCGAGGCGCAGCGCCGGTGGGGCCGGCCCCGCCACCGCCAGCGCCAGCACGCCCCAGCCGCCGGTGGCCAGGATCGCCAGCCCCAGAAGCAAGCCGCCGGCACGGGTCGCGGCACGCGCGGTGGCAGACGGCATCGTGCCGGGCAGTTCGGATGGGGGCCGCATCGTCTTCGGTCGGGTCGGGTTGGCAGTGGGGCCGGCGGGCGCCGATGGTTGCCGCCCGGGCTGCCGGCCGGCTCGGCACCGAAGCGCCGGGCCGACGCGGATGGTAGTCGCAGCGACGCGCCTTCCGCCGCCCGCTGCGGCTATGCTGGGCCGCCCGGAGGTCCGCCCGATGCCGCTGCCAGCGCCCCCAGACGACCACCGCCTCGCGGCGGGCGATGGCGTGGCCGTCGAGCTGGCGATCCTGCACGACGGCGCCGGCGGGCTGATCTACCTGCTGACCGACCGCGGCGGTCTGGCGCTGCAGGCCCGCACGCCGATGCCGGCTGGCGGCCTGGCGGCGGCGCTCAGCGAGGCCGGGCTGCCGCCAGCGCTGCGCGCGCTGCTGATCGACGAGGCCGGACCGCCCGGCGCTGCGCTGCGCCTGCTGCTCGACCCCTCGCTGCCCGGCGCCGCGACGCTGCCCGCGGCGCTGGCGGGCGCGCCGGGCCGCGGCCTGGCCGGGCGCTGGGCGCTGGCCTGCCAGGAGATCGCCGGCAGCGCGCCGCCGCCGGCCGACGACGATGTGCGCCAGCTCACCGTGCTGTCGGTCGACCTGGCCGGCTCGACCGACCTGATGCACCGGCTCGGCGACGAGGTCTACAGCGAGCGCCTGCTGCAGTACCACCGCTGCGTCGCGCAGTGCATTGCCGCCCAGGGCGGGCGGGCCGACGACCCGCAGGGCGACGACGGCTTCATGGGCTATTTCGGCTACCCGGTGGCGCACGAGGATGCGGTGGCGCGGGCCTTGCGCGCCGCGCTGGCGCTGGCCGCCGCGCTGCGCGAGATCGACCTGCCGGTGCGGCTGGGGGTGTCCACCGGCCGCGTCGTCATCCGCCAGGGCCAGCCGGTGGGGGCGGCGGTGCACCATGCGGCGCGGCTGCAGGCGATGGCCGCGACCGGCACGGTGCTGGTCGGCGCCGCCACCCGGCGCATCGCCGGCGAGCGCTTCGGCTTCGAGCTGTTCAACGCCGCGGCGCGGCTCAAGGGCTTCGACGAGGCCGGCGCGGTGTGGCGGCTGTGCGACGAACGGCCGGTGCTGGGCAGCGAGCGCTTCGACCGCCGCGGCGACCTGTCGCCCTTCGTCGGCCGCGCGGCCGAGCTGCAGCGGCTGCAGCGCCACTGGCAGGCCGCCAGCGCGGCGCAGCGGCAGGTGCTGCGGCTGGTCGGCGAGGCCGGCATCGGCAAGTCGCGGCTGGTGCACGAGTTCCGCCAGTGGCTGGCCGCGCAGGGCCACCGGACGCTCGAATGCCGCTGCGCGCCCGAGCACAGCGGCAGCGCCTTCCAGCCGCTGATCGACCTGATGCGCCGCCGCCTGCAGATGCACGAGGGCGACGAGCCGGCGCTGCAGCTGGCCCGGCTGCGCCAGCTGCAGGTGACCTCGGGCCCGGCGGCCGACGAGGCGCTGGCCCTGCTGGGCGCGCTGCTGTCGCTGCCGCCGGCGCTGCTGCCGCCGCTGCCGCGCGACGAGAGCGCCGAATCGCGGCGCCGCCGCACGATGGCGCTGCTCGAACGCGTCGCGCTGGGCCTGAGCGACAACGCGCCGGTCTGCCTGATCGTCGAGGACCTGCAATGGGTCGACCCGTCCACCGGCGAACTGATCCAGCGGCTGATCGACGGCCCGCCGGCCCAGCGCGTGCTGCTGCTGCTGACCGAACGCCGCGCCGAGGGCGACGACGGCGCGGCGTCGGCGGGGCCCACGCTGCGGCTGGCGGGGCTGGACGGCGGCGCCGCACGCGCGCTGCTCGGGCAGGCCTGCGGCGCCACGCCGCTGGACGCGGCGCTGACCGACTGGCTGGCCGAGCGCGCCGACGGCGTGCCGCTGTTCATCGAGGAATCGGCCCGCCTGGCCGCCGCGCTGGCCGCGCAGCAACCCGGCGCCGACCTGGCGCGCAGGCTGCGCGACGCGGTGCCCGGCACGCTGCGCGACCTGCTCGCGGCCCGGCTCGACCTGCTGCCGCAGGCCCGGCGCGCGGCCCAGCTCGGCAGCGCACTGGGCCGCAGCTTCCCGCGTGCGCTGATCGAGGCGGTCCAGGCCCATCCCGGGCTGCCGTTCCGGCTCGGCGACCTGGCCGCGAGGCTGGACACGCTGGTGCACGAAGGCCTGCTGAGCCTGCACGACGAAGGCGGCCAGCCGGTCTATGCCTTCCGCCACGCGCTGCTGCGCGACGCCGCCTACCAGTCGCTGCTCGGGCGCGACCGGCGTGCGCTGCATGCCAGCATCGCCGCGGTGCTGCAGGCCGACTTCGCCGCGCTGGTCGCCAGCCAGCCCGCGCTGCTGGCCCAGCACCACGAGCAGGCGGGCCAGCTGGCCGAGGCCTTGGCCGGCTGGGAGCGTGCGGCGCGCCACGCCGCGGCGCGCTCGGCGCAGCAGGAGGCGATCGGCCACCTGCAGCGCGCGCTGGCGCTGCTGGCCGGCACGCCGGATCACGCCGGGCGCGGGGCCACCGAGCTGCGCCTGCAGCTGCTGCTGGCCGGGCGCCTGATGGCCAGCGCCGGCTACGGCGCGGCGCCGGTGCAGGCGGTCTACGAGCGTGCGCTGGCGCTGGCCGAGGCGATCGGCGACACCGCCGCGCTGCACAAGGTGCGGCTGGGGCTGGAAGGCTGGCACTTCATGCGCGGCGACTTCGCCCGCGCCCAGGCGATGGCCGACGCGATGGCCGCCGGCCTCGGCGCGGCGCCCGATCCGCTGGCGCGCATCCAGGCCCGCTGGGCCCGGGCCAACCTGCTGTTCCACCAGGGCCGGGTGGCGCAGGCGCTGGCGCTGACCGAAGCCTGCCTGGCCGACTACCACGCGCTGCCGCGCGCGCCGCACGCGGTGCAGGACCCCGGCGTGATCGCGCTGTGCTACGCCGCCTGGGCGCATTGGGTGCTCGGCGACGCCGAACGCGCGCTGCACGGCGCGCGGCAGGCGCTGGCGCTGGCCGAGCGGCTGGAGCATGCCTTCGGCATCGGCCAGGCGCTGGGCTTCCTGGCGGTGGTGCACCACTTCCGCGGCGAGACCGAGGCCGGACTCGGCGCCGCGCGGCGGGCGATCGAGGTCTGCCGGGCCGGCGGCTTCGGCCAGTGGCTGGCCCATGCCCAGGTGCTGCACGGCCGCCTGCGGCTGGCCCAGGGTGAGGTGGCCGAGGGCCTGGACGAGATGGCCCGCGGCCATGCGATGTGGGCCGCCACCGGCGCGGTGGTGACGCTGCCGTTCTACCTGGCGCTGCGCGCCGAAGGCCTGGCCGCCGCCGGGCGTCCGGTCGAGGCGCTGCCGCTGCTGGCCGAAGCGCAGGCGCTGATCGACCGCCACGGCGAGCGCCACTACGAGGCCGAGGTCCTCCGGCTGCACGGCGAGCTGCTGCTGGCGGCCGGCCACGGTGCCGGGGCGGCCGAACCCTGGCTGCAGGGCGCGCTGGCGGTGGCCCGCGAACAGCAGCTGCCGGGCCTGGTGCGGCGCTGTGCCGAGTCGCTGGCGCGGCTGCGGGCGGCGCCGGCCTGACCCGGAGCGCGCCGGGAGTCAGCCGGTCACCGGCACGTTGAACACCTGGCGCAGGTAGGCCAGGAAGGTCTGGTCGTCGCACAGGACCTTGCCGGGCGAGTCCGACAGCTTGGCCACCGGCTGGCCGTTGCACTGGGTCAGCTTCATCACGATGTGCAGCGTGTACAGGCCCATGTCGTTGGTCAGGTTGGTGCCGATGCCGAAGCCGAGCTGGGTGCGGTCGGCGAAATGCCGGTACAGCTCGAAGGCCCTGGGCAGGTCCAGCCCGTCGCTGAACACCAGCCGCTTGGTGTGCGGGTCGATGCGCTGCCGGGCATAGTGCGCCAGCGCCTTCTCGCCCCAGACCACCGGGTCGCCCGAGTCGTGGCGCAGGCCGTCGAACAGCTTGGCGAAGTACAGGTCGAAGTCGGCCAGGAAGGCGTTCATGCCGACCACGTCGGTCAGCGCGACGCCGAGGTCGCCGCGGTATTCCTGCACCCAGGCCTCGAGCGCGGCCTTCTGGAAGTCGCGCAGCCGCACCCCCAGCGCCTGGTAGGTCTGCAGGAACTCGTGGGCCATCGTGCCGATCGGCACCAGACCGAGGTCGCGTGCCAGCAGCACGTTGCTGGTGCCCTTGAAGTATTCGGGCACCTCGCGCGCCAGCGTCGCCACCACCTCGCGGTGCCAGTCGCCCGAGAAGCGCCGGCGCACGCCGAAGTCGAAGAACTCGAACGGATGGCGGCGCGCCGGCTCGCGGCTGAAGGCGCGCAGCATCTGCACCTTCTCGGCCAGCCGGCGGCGGCCCTCGGCCAGCGCCGGGGCCTGATCGACATGGCGGAAGTACAGCTCGTTGACGATCGCCAGCACGTGGATCTCGAAGGCCATCACGTGCACCTGCGGGCCGCGGGCGACGATCTCCAGCGTGCCCTCGTTGTCGCGCACCTCGATGAAATCGCGCTGGAACTGGAAGATGCGCAGGAAGTCGACGAAGTCGCTCTTGATGAAGCGCAGCGAACGCAGGTAGGCCAGCTCGTCGCGGGTGTAGCGCAGGCTGCAGAGGTGGTCGAGCTGCTCGTCGATCTCGGCGATCAGGTGCGTCAGCGGGTAGTCGCGCGCGTTGCGGCAGAGGAAGACGTACTCGGCCTGCGTCTGCGGGTGCCGATGCAGCATCGCCTGCCACATCGTGAACTTGTACAGATCGGTCTCCAGCAGGCTGCGGATCACGGGTTGCATGGGCGGAGGTCAGCGGTGACGGGCAGCCTGGGAGCCGGTGGCGCAGTATAGGAGCGGGCCCCTTTCCGGCAATCCATCCGGCAATCGATCCGGCAGTCGATCCGGCAGTCGGCGGCGGCCGACGGGCTCAAGCCCCGGCGGCGGCGTCCGAAGACAGCCGGATGCAGTCGAAAGCGATCCTCGCCGCCGCAGGCCGTTGCCTCGGCGGGTTCATGCTGGTGTGGGCATCCGCCGCTGCGGCGGCGGGCGGCACCCCCGATCGCCTGCGCCAGCAGGAGATCGCCCAGTGCCTGCCGCAGGAGATCGCCACCTGGCGCGACGGCGCCGATCGCCCGGCGATGGCGCCGCAGCTGCGCTGGGTCTACCGGCACGACGGGGCGCCGGCGTGGTTCGACGCCGCGACGGTGCTGGCGGCGATCAGCCGCGCCGCCGAGGCCTGGAGCGCCTGCGGCACGACCGGCCAGGTGGCGCTGGCGATGCCGGGCACCGTGCTGGCCGACGACGTGGTGCTGGTGCAGTGGAGCGACGCCGACAGCCGCGGCAACTTCGGCCTGGCCAGCCTGGGCGCGCGCAAGCTGTCACTGGGATCGGCCGCCTTTGCGCTGCTGAACAGCCGCAACCCGGGCTATCCGGCCGGCGACACGCTGCAGATGGTGCTGTCGCACGAGATGGGGCACTTCCTCGGCCTGATGGCGCACTCGCGCCGCTGCGTCGACGTGATGTCGTACTATGTCAACGGCCAGGGCGAGCACTGCTTCACCCGCGATGGCCGCATGCCCGGCGGCAGCACCGACTACCGCGCGCTGCTGCCCACCGCCTGCGACATCGAGCGCTGCCGGGCGCTGAACCGGCCGGCGCTGGTGTCGCGCCAGCCGTAGTCGACGCCGCCGGCCCGGTACCAGGCCGTCCGCGCGCCGGCCGCGCGTCGTCGGCCAGCCGTGGCTTGTACCGAGCCGCCCTGGGAAGCCTTCGAAGCCTGCGTGGCTGTTGACGATGGTCAACCGCGCCGCCGCCGGCGCGGGCACCATCGATGGCCAGTCACGGTCGACTCCAGAGGGGGACGCGTCGATGTACCCCGGTTCCAGCAGCGCGCGGGCCACGGCCATGGCGCCGTCGGCGGCGATCTCGCGCCCGGTCCGCATCGGGCCGGAGCAGTTGCCGGGTGAGCTGACACGGGTGGCCGCGGCGCTGGGCCTGGTGATCTTTGCCCATGGCAGCGGCAGCGGCCGGCTGAGCCCGCGGAACCGGCTCGTCGCCGACGTGCTGCACGGCTACCGGCTCGCCACGCTGCTGTTCGACCTGCTCACCGACGCCGAGGCCGGCGATCGGGCCCACAGCTTCGACATCCCGCTGCTCGGTGACCGTCTCGCGCAGGCCCTGGCCTGGCAGCGCGAACAGCCCGATGTCGGCCGCCTCCCGGTCGGCCTGTTCGGCGCCAGCACCGGCGCGGCGGCGGCGCTGTGTGCCGCCGCGGCCCCGGCCGCGGCGGTGGCGGCAGTGGTCTCGCGCGGCGGCCGGCCCGATCTGGCGGCCGGGCAGCTGGCGCGGGTCCGCGCGCCGACGCTGCTGATCGTCGGCGCCTGCGACACCGAGGTGCTGGCGCTGAACCGCCAGGCGATGCGGGCGATGCGCTGCAAGACGCGGCTCGAGCTGGTGCCGGGCGCGACCCACCTGTTCGGCGAGCCGGGCGCCCTGGAGACCGTGGCCCACCTGACGGGGCAATGGTTCGCGACCCACCTGGCCAGCGCCACGCCGCCATGGCCGAACGCCGAGCGGCCCCGACCCTGAACGCCTTCGTGCAGAACGTCATCAGCGCCTTGGCGCAGCGCGCCGGGGTGGCCTTCGCGGTCGTGCTGCCCGACCGCACGCGGCAGGCCGCCGGCGGCGCGGATGCGCGCTTCACGGTGCTGATCCACACCGACGCGGCGCTGCTGGCGCTGGCCACCCGCGCCCACTACGGCCTGGGCCAGCCGTTCTACCGGCTCTGGCTCGACGATCCGCTGCTGATCGAGATGGAGCGCTGCGGCCTGGAGGTGGTCGACATCGAGAACCTGCGCCGCCACTACGCGCCGACGCTGGACGCCTGGGCCGAGCGCTTCGATCGCCGCTGGGGCGAGATCCAGGCGCTGGACCCGCAGCGCTTCGACGAGCGCTTTCGCCGCGTCTGGCGCAGCTACCTGGTCGGCTGCGCCGAGATGTTCCGCTCGCCGGCCGGCTACACCCATCTGTTCCAGATCGTCTTCAGCAAGGGCCTGGTGACGCGCGACAACTACCCGATGAGCCGGGCGCACCTGTATGGAGCCGGTCCGGCAACCTGACCTGCCGGGGTACCGCGAGCGCGCGGCCCGCGCCAGCGCGGCACTGCGCGAGGTCGCCGCCGGCGCGCCGCCGCGGCTGGACAAGCCCAGCTCCAACCTGTTCCGCGCCCGCCAGGCTGGTCATGGCCGGCGGCTGGACCTGCGCGATTTCGACCATGTGCTCGCCATCGATGCTGCGGCGCGCTGGGTCGATGTCGAGGGCCTGGTGCCCTACGACGCACTGGTCGCGGCCACGATGCCGCTGGGGCTGATGCCGCAGGTGGTGCCGCAGCTAAGGTCGATCACCGCCGGCGGCGCGGTGGCCGGCGTCGGCATCGAGGCCACCTCGTTCCGCCGCGGCCTGGTGCACGACACGCTGGTCGAGGCCGACGTGCTGCTGGCCGGCGGCGAGGTGGTGACCTGCCGTCCCGACAACCAGCACCGCGAGCTGTTCTTCGGCCTGGCCAATTCCTACGGCACGCTGGGCTACGTGCTGCGGCTGCGCCTGCGCCTGCAGCCGGTGCGGCCGTTCGTCCGGGTCGGGCACCGGCGCTTCGGCAGCGCCGCCGCGGCCTTCGCGGCGCTGGACGAGGCCTGCGACGGCGACGCCGACTTCGTCGACGGCGTCGCCTTCGGCGCCGACGACCTGGTGCTCAACCTCGGGCGCTTCGTCGATGCCGCGCCGCGCTGCAGCGACTACACCGGCGCGCGTATGTCGCAGATCTACTACCGCTCGCTGCGCGACAAGCCGATCGACCACCTGCGCGTGGCCGATGACCTCTGGCGCTGGGACACCGACTGGTTCTGGTGCTCGAAGAACTTCGGCGCCCAGCACCCGCTGCTGCGCCGGCTGTTCGGGCGCCGCCACCTCAACTCGCGCAGCTACACCCGGCTGATGCGGCTGAACGCGCGCTGGGCCTTCAGCCAGCGGCTCGAACGCTGGACCGGCCGCGGCGGCGAATCGGTGGTGCAGGACGTCGACATCCCGATCGCACGGGCGGCCGAATTCCTCGCCTTCCTGCTGCGCGAAATCGGCATCAGGCCGATCTGGCTGTGCCCGATCCGGCCGGCCGACGCGGCGGCGGACTTCACGCTCTACCCGCTGGCGCCGGGTGTGCGCTACGTCAACTTCGGCTTCTGGGACCGGGTCGAGCGGCCGCGCGGCGCCGATCCCAGCGAACTGAACCGCCGCGTCGAGCAGCAGGTGCTGGCGCTGGGCGGCATCAAGTCGCTGTACTCGGACAGCTTCTTCACGCCGGCCGAGTTCGCCGCCGCCTACCGGATGGACCGCTACGAGGCGCTGAAGGCCCGCTACGACCCCGGCGGCTGCTGGGCCTGTACGAGAAGTGCGTGCTGCGCGGCTGAGGCAGTCTTCAGACCAGCGGCGGCGCGTCGCCCTCGCGCTCGGCCGGGGCCGTGCCTTCGAGCACCCGGCCGTCGATCTCGGCCTCGGCCGCCAGCCAGTGGTCGATGTCGCGGCCCTCGATGCAGCCGCTGCGCTCGTAGATCTCGTAGGCGCGGCGCCGGATCAGCGCCTCGCGCGCTGCCGGGGCTTCGGGCAGGGCCGGCTCGGGCGGCGCCGCGAGCAGCGCGCCGGCGACCGGCTTTGCCCGTCTGGCGCGTGGCTTGGTGCCGGGCTGGGCGCTCGATTTCGCGCTCGGCTCGGCGGCCGGCTTGGCGCTCGGCTTGGCGGCCGGCTCGGCGGCCGGCTTGGTGCTCGGCTCGGCGACTGCCTTGGGCCGCCGCGTGCGCGGGGTACTGGTTGGGGGGGATGCCATCGTCTCGCTCCTGAAGCTGTGACCGGGGCGTCCTGCCCCGGCGATCCGGCCGGCGGATCGGTGCGTGACCGTAGCGCGGCCGGCGGCGATGGCATTGCGTTCGATCAACTGCCGGCCCGGTCGGCGGTGACCAGTGGGCGCAAGCGCGGCAGCGCACCGGGCGCCTAGAGTCGCGGCGACACACGCGCCGCGTGTGCCGTCCGTGACCGCCCGGAGCAAGCACGCCATGGCAGACCCCGCGCCGCTGAGCCTTCCCGCCGCCGACCCTGGATTCGACGCCGCGGCCTTGCGCCGGAGGTACGCGCTCGAACGCGACCGCCGCCTGCGCCAGGACGGCAATGCGCAGTACCTCGAGGTCAGCGGCCGCTTCGCGCGTTACCTGGACGATCCTTATGTCGAGCCGGGATTCACGCGCGAACCGGTGCGGCGCGAGGTCGACCTGCTGGTCGTCGGCGGCGGCTTCGGTGGCCTGCTGGCGGCGGCCCGGCTGCGCGCCGCGGGCTGGGACGACCTCTGCATCGTCGACAAGGGCGGCGACTTCGGCGGCACCTGGTACTGGAACCGCTACCCCGGCGCGGCCTGCGACACCGAGAGCTACATCTACCTGCCGCTGCTCGAGGAGACCGGCTACATGCCGGTGGCCAAGTACGCCCGCGCGCCCGAGATCCTGGAGCATTCGCGCCGCATCGGCCGCCACTTCGACCTCTACCGCGCGGCGCTGTTCCAGACCGTGATCACCGGCATGCGCTGGAACGACGAGACCGCGCGCTGGCAGGTCATCACCGACCGCGACGACCGGCTCGCCGCGCGCTTCGTCGTGCTGGCCGGCGGCCCGCTGAACCGGCCCAAGCTGCCGGGCATCCCGGGCATCGAGACCTTCCGCGGCCACAGCTTCCACACCAGCCGCTGGGACTACGCCTACACCGGCGGCGATTCGAACGGCGGCCTGACCGGCCTGGCCGACAAGCGCGTCGGCATCATCGGCACCGGCGCCACCGCGGTGCAGTGCGTGCCGCACCTGGGCGCCGGCGCGAAGCAGCTCTGCGTCTTCCAGCGCACGCCGTCGTCGGTGGACGTGCGCAACGACCGGCCGACCGACCCCGACTGGGTGCGCAGCCTGCAGAGCGGCTGGCAGCGCGAGCGCATGCACAACTTCAGCACCGTGGTCTCGGGCGGCAGGTTCGACGTCGACCTGGTCAACGACGGCTGGACCGACCTGATCTGCAACATCCTGCTCGCCGCGCGCCGCCAGCCGGCCGGCGACGCCGCGCCGCCCGACACCGAGGCGCTGATCCAGCAGGCCGACGACCTGAAGATGCAGCGCGTGCGCGCCCGCGTCGACGCGGTCGTGAGCGACCGCGCCACCGCCGAGGCGCTCAAGCCCTGGTACAACCAGTTCTGCAAGCGGCCCTGCTTCCACGACCAGTACCTGGACACCTTCAACCGGCCCAACGTGCAGCTGGTCGACACCCGGGGCCGCGGCGTCGAGCGCATCACCGAGAGCGGCGTGGTCGTCGACGGCCGCGAGTACGGGCTCGACTGCCTGATCTTCGGCACCGGCTTCGAGGTCGGCACCGATTTCACCCGTCGCCTGGGCTTCGAGGTCCACGGCCGCGGCGGCCTGACGCTGACCGAGAAATGGCGCGACGGCGCGCGCAGCTTCCACGGCCTGTTCACCCGCGGCTTCCCGAACCTGTTCGTGATGACGACGCAGCAGTCGGGCCAGAGCCCGAACTTCCAGCACATGCTCGACGAGCAGTCGCGCCACATCGGCCACATCATGGGCGAGGTCAGGGCGCGAGGGCTGCGCACCCTGGAGGCCAGCGCCGACGCCGAGAACCAGTGGGTCGAGACGATCGTCCGCCATGCCCGCGGCCGGCGCGACTACCTGAGCGCCTGCACGCCGGGCTACTACAACAACGAGGGCCGGCCCGACGAGCGCACCGAGCGCAACTCGCAGTTCTGGCGTGGCCCGATGGTCTTCATCCGCCTGCTCGACGAGTGGCGCCGGGCCGGCACGATGCCGGGGCTGGAGCTGCAGGCCGAGCGAGGGCCCCGGACCGCGCTTTAGCAAGGCTTAGCGGACGCTTCATCACGCCTAAGGACAGCCGAGGGGTCGTGGCGAGACATTGGCAGCACGGCCCGCAGGGAGGCCGGTCCCAACCAGGAGCTGCCCGTGAACGACATCCAAGTCCTCTTCAACCGTCCCGCCCCAGCCGCCGCGAGCCATGGCCTGGCCGAGGGCAGCCTGCCGCAGCCGCGCGCCGCGGACTTCTGGCCGGCCTTGTTCGACGGCGTCGCGCTCGGCCTGATCGTCTGCGATCGGCGCGGCGCGCTGCGGTTCGCGAACTGCGCCGCCCGGCAGGAGATCGCGGCCGGCCGGATGCTGCGCCAGGCCGGCCAGGTGCTGCAGTGCACCCGCCCGTCCAGCCCCTCGCTCGACCGCGCGCTGCAGCTCGTCGCCGTCAAGGGCCGGCGCCAGCTGCTGGCGCTGAGCGACGGCGCCGACCGGCTGATGGTGTCGATGATCCCGCTGGCGCTCGACGACGCGGTCGAGCCGCTGGTGCTGCTGGTGTTCGGCCGCCGCGGCGCCTGTTCGCAGCTCGGCCTGGAGATGCTGGCCAGCGCCCACGGCCTCACCGGCGCCGAGCGCCGCGTGCTGCAGGGGCTGATCGAGGACCAGTCGCCGCGCGACATCGCCGATGCCGGCGGCGTGGCGCTGTCGACGGTGCGCACCCAGATCGCCTCGATCCGGACCAAGCTCGGCGTGCGCAGCGTCAACGGCCTGCTGATCCGCGCCGCCGAGGTACCGCCGATCCCCAGCGCGCTGCGCGGCCCTTCGCCGTTGCCGGCCCCGCGGCCGCCGTACGCCAGCACGGCGATGCCCGCGATGGCCGCATGATGCGGGGCGTCACCGCGCACGCGGTGGCCGGCCCGCGCCGGTGTTCACGCCGCAGACCCCCCACGGCCGCGCGCACTCACAGCCTGAAGTCGTAGTCGATGATCAGCGGCGCGTGGTCCGAGAAGCGCTGCTCGAGGTAGATGCTCTCGCGCCGCGCCTTGGCGGCGATGCCCGGCGTCGCCAGGTGGTAGTCGAGGCGCCAGCCGACGTTCTTCGCCCAGGCCTGGCCGCGGTTGCTCCACCAGGTGTACTGCTCGGGGTGCGGGTTGAGCCGGCGAAACACGTCGACGAGCCCCAGGCCGTCGAGCGCCTGCGTCATCCAGGCGCGCTCCTCGGGCAGGAAGCCGCTGTTCTTCTGGTTGCTGCGCCAGTTGCGCAGGTCGATCTCCTTGTGCGCGATGTTCACGTCGCCCACGAGGATGAACTCGCGCTCGGCCGCCAGGCGCTGCAGGTGCGGCGCCATCAGTGCGAGAAAGCGGAACTTGGCCTGCTGGCGCTCCGCGCCGCGCGAGCCGCTCGGGAAGTAGCAGCGGATGACCGACCGCTTGCGCCGCGCGGTGTCGAAGCGCGCCTCGACATAACGCCCCTCGGCGTCGAACTCGGTGTCGCCGATGCCCGCGACGACGGCCGAGGGCTTCCTGCGCGCGTACAGGCCGACGCCCGAGTAGCCCTTCTTCGCCGCGCAGTGGAAGTGGCCCTTCATGCCGGCCAGCACCTCGAAGCGCTCGCGCAGGTCCTCGGCCTGGGCCTTGAGCTCCTGCACGCCCATACAATCCGCGCCAATCGACTCGACCCAGGGGAGCAGTCCCTTGGCCGCCGCAGAGCGGATGCCGTTGAGATTCAAGGTGACGAGTCGGAACACGGGACCCCTGGAAGATGACTGCTGCCGACGCACGTGCAGACGATGCGCCCCGCGCCGACGCGCTGGCGCAGGAGTTCGTGGCCTTTGCCGTCGAGGCCGGCGTGCTGCGCTTCGGCGAGTTCAAGACCAAGGCCGGCCGGCTGTCGCCCTACTTCTTCAACGCCGGCCTGTTCGACGACGGCGCCAAGCTGTCGAGGCTGGCGCAATTCTATGCACGCCGACTGATCGCCTCGGGCCTCGAGTTCGACATGATCTTCGGCCCGGCCTACAAGGGCATCACGCTCGCCGCAGCGGTCGCGATCGAACTCGCACGGCTCGGCCGCAACCTGCCCTATGCCTACAACCGCAAGGAAGCGAAGGACCATGGCGAAGGCGGCACGCTGGTCGGTGCGCCGGTC
>JAEUOY010000143.1 GCA_016790515.1 Burkholderiaceae bacterium
ACCGCCACGGCCCCTGCCGCGCCGGCCTCGGGCCCGAGCGTGGCCGCCGGCGCCGCGCCGCCGGCGCCCGGCCAGCCGCCGCCGGTCGCCACCGTGATGAAGGACGCGCGCCGCATCGACGGCCTGTTCACCGCCTGGCAGAAGGACGAGAAGCTCTGGCTCGAACTGAAGCCCGAGGATTTCGAGCGGCCGTTCTTCCTCTCGCCCAAGCTCAGCCAGGGCATCGGCGAGAGCGCGCTGTTCGGCGGGCTGATGCTGCCCGGGCCGCGGCTGGTGCAGTTCCGCCGCCAGCACAACGTGGTGCAGCTGATCGCGCTGAACCTCCGGCAGGTCGCCAAGGCCGGCAGCCCCGAGGCCCGCGCGGTGGCCGCCGCCACCTCGCCGAGCCTGCTCGGCGCCAACCTGGTCGCCAGCCAGCCGCACCCCGAGCGCAAGTCGGTGCTGGTCGATGCCGCGGGCATCTTCCTCGGCGACATGATGGGGCTGGGCGGCAGCCTGCAGCGCAGCTTCCGCCAGGGCTATGCGCTGGATGTCCGCAACTCGGCCTTCACCGCGGTGCGCGGCAAGCCCGACCTGCTGGTGATCGAGACCAGCAACCACTTCTTCACCGCGACGCTCGCCCAGCCGCAACCCGGCGCGCCGCCTGGCACGCCGGTGCCCACCGTGCCGGGCGGGCTGCCCGACCCGCGCAGCCTGTTCCTGGGCCTGCACTACTCGCTGGCCCGTCTGCCGGTGCAGCCGATGGCGGCGCGGCCGGCCGACGCGCGCGTCGGCTACTTCGTCTCGGCCAGCGACGACTACAGCGACGACCTGGCGCGCAGCCCGCGCCAGCGCTTCGTCAACCGCTGGCGGCTCGACAAGAAGGACCCGGCGGCCGAGCTGTCCGAGCCGGTCAGCCCGATCACCTACTGGCTGGACCGCAACATACCGGTCAAGTACCGCGAGGCGATCAGCGCCGGCGTGCTCGAATGGAACAAGGCCTTCGAGCGCATCGGCTTCAAGGACGCCATCGTCGTCAGGCAGCAACCCGACGACGCCGATTTCGACACCCTGGACGCCGGCATCGCGTCGATCCGCTGGATGGTCAACCGCGAACCCGGTTTCGGCGCGATCGGGCCCAGCCATGTCGACCCGCGCAGCGGCGAGATCCTCGACGCCGACATCGGCCTCGAGAGCCTGAGCTCGCGCAACCTGCGCAACCTGCGCGCCCGGGTGCTGGGCGCCCCCGGCAGCACCGCGGCGATGCACGAATGGGCCGACCTTCTGCAGATCGGCATCGCCGACCCCGCGGGCGTGGTGCCGGCGGCCGGCGAGTGGCAACAATGCCGCCATGCCGACCAGGCCGCCGAGCAGCTGGGCTATGCGGTCGACGTGCTGGCCGCGCGCGGCGAGCTCGACCCCGACGGCCCCGAGGCCCGGCAGTTCGTGCTCGACTACCTGAAGGACGTCACGATGCACGAGGTCGGCCACACGCTGGGCCTGCGGCACAACTTCCGCGCCTCGCATGCGGTCGGCGCGCAGCAGGTCGCCGATCCGCAGTTCACCCGCCGCGAGCCCTTCACGGCTTCAGTGATGGAGTACGCGCCGGTCAACCTGCCGCGCCCCGGCGAGGCGCCGCCGGCGCCGTTCCAGGCCACGCTGGGGCCCTACGACTACTGGGCGATCGAATACGCCTACAAGCCGATCGCGCCCGAACGGCAGGCCGCCGAACTCAGCCGCATCGCCGAGCGCAGCGGCGAGCCGGCGCTGGCCTACGGCACCGACGAGGACAACGTCGCCGGGCTCGACCCCGACGCGCTGATGTTCGACCTCGGCGACGACCCGCTGGCCTTCGCCGCGCGCCGTTTCGACATCGCGAAGGACCTGTTCCGGCGCCAGGAGATCCGCTCGATCGGGCTCGACGCCGACTACGCCAGCCTGCGCCGATCGCTGAGCTACGCGGTGCGCGACGCCGGCCGCGCCGCCGGCATCCTGCTGCGCCAGGTCGGCGGCCTGCGCACGCTGCGCGACCAGCCCGGCAGCGGGCGCGACCCGCTGCAGCCGTTGCCCGTGGCGCAGCAGCGCGCGGCGCTGCAGATGCTGTCGCAGCGGGTGCTGGCGGCCGACAGCTTCGTCGTCAGCCCGGCGCTGCAGCGGCGGCTGGCGCCCGACTATTTCGAGCGCGACGAAACCGGCCCCGCGAGCACCGAGTATTCGCTGACCCAGGCGGTGCTCGACCTGCAGCGCGCCCTGCTGAACCGGCTGATGGGCGACGCGCTGGCCGCCCGCGTGCTCGACAACGAGGGCAAGGTCGCCCCGGGCGAGAAGCCGCTTCGCCTGGGCGAGCTGTACGACCAGCTCGAGGCCGATGTCTGGAGCGAACTGGCCCGCCGCGAGGACATCCCGCAGGCCCGGCGTGAGCTGCAGCGCGAGTTCGTCAACCGGGTCGCCGCGCTGGTGCTGCGCCCCGGCACGCTGACCCGCAGCGACGCCCGCGCGCTGGTGCGCAGCCGCGCCGCGGCGCTGGCGCAGCGCATCGCCCAGGCCAGCCAGGGCGGCCGGCTCGGCACCGAGACGCGGGCGCACCTGATCGACAGTGCCGAATCGCTGCGCAGCGCGCTGGCCGCGCCCTTGCAGCGCGCCGGGACCTGAGGCCCTACGGCGGCGCGTCGCGGCCCAGCCAGGCCGCGCCGCGCACGCCCGAGGCGTCGCCGTGCCGGGCCGGCTCGAGCCGGGTTCGCACCGGCTCGCGCACCCCGCCAGAGAACACCCAGCGGCCCCATAGCGCCGGCACCACGCGATAGGTCGACTCGATGCGCGAGAGGCCGCCGCCGAGCACGATCACGTCGGGGTCGAGCAGGTTGATCACCGACGCCAGCGCGCGCGCCAGCCGCTGGTGCCAGCGCGCCAGCGTGTCGGCACAGGCCGCGTCGCCGGCCGCGGCGGCCTCGGCGATCTGCGCCGCGCTCAGGCTGCCGCCATGGTGGCGCTGGTGGTCCGCGGCCAGGCCGGGACCGCTGAGCAGGGTCTCGATGCAGCCGGCCTGGCCGCAATAGCAGGCCAGGCGCGGTTCGTCGGGGTCAGCCTCGAAGGCCCACGGCATCGGGTTGTGACCCCATTCGCCGGCCAGCCCGTTCGGGCCGGTCAGCACCCGGCCATGGACCGCGATGCCGCCGCCGCAGCCGGTGCCGAGGATCACCGCGAACACCACCGCCGCGCCGGCGCCGGCGCCGTCGCTGGCTTCCGACAGCGCCAGGCAGTTGGCGTCGTTGGCCACGCGCACCGGCCGGCCCAGCCGCGACGACAGGTCGGCCGCCAGCGGCCGGCCGTTCAGGCACTGGGTGTTGGCGTTCTTCAGCACGCCGTCGGCGGTCAGGCTGCCGGGCCCGCCCAGGCCTATCGTCAAGGCCGCCGCGCCGGCGCCCGCCATCGCGGCCCGGGCCTCGTCCACCAGCGCGGCCAGCGCCACCAGCATCGCGTCGTAGCCCTGGGCCGAGGGCGTCGCGATGCGCCGGCGCCAGACCTCGGCGCCCTGCGGGTCGAGCACCACCGCCTCGGTCTTGGTGCCGCCCAGGTCGATGCCCAGCGCCCAGCCATCCGCCCCGGCGGCGGTGCTGCCAGGCATCAGATCGGCGCGGTGCGCGCGATCAGCCAGGCCAGCGCGTCGCCGTCGAGCCGCGGCGCCAGGCGCTCACGCACCGTCGCGTGGTAGTCGTCGAGCCAGGCGATCTCGTCGTCGCGCAGCAGGCTGCGCTCGATGCAGCGGGCATCGATCGGGCAGAGCGTCAGCGTCTCGAAGCCCAGCATCTCGCCGAAGCCGCCGTGCTCGGGCGTGTCCACCGGCACCGCGAGCAGCAGGTTCTCGATGCGCACGCCCCACTGCCCCGACCGGTAGACGCCGGGCTCGTCGCTGGTGATCATGCCCGGCTCCATCGCCATCTGCGGCTCGGGCTGGGCCTTGCTGATCGACTGCGGGCCCTCGTGCACGTTGAGGAAATAGCCGACGCCATGGCCGGTGCCATGGCCGAAATCCAGTCCGTGTTCCCACATCGGTGCACGGGCCAGCGTGTCGAGGAAGGGGCTCAGCGTGCCGCGCGGGAAGCGCGCCCGGGCCAGGTTCATCATGCCCTTGAGCACCAGCGTGAAGTCGCGCTTGTGCGCCGCCGTGATGTTGCCGATCGGCCAGACCCGGGTGATGTCGGTGGTGCCGCCCAGGTACTGGCCGCCCGAGTCGATCAGCAGCAGGCCGTCGCCCTCGATCCAGGCATAGGACTCGGGCGTCGCGCGGTAGTGCGGCAGCGCGCCGTTGGCATTGAAGCCGGCGATCGTCGGGAAGCTCAGGCCCACGAAACCGGGGCGCCTGGCCCGCTCGGCCGACAGCTTCTCGTCGACCATCAGCTCGCTGATGCGCTCGCCGCGCGCCAGCGCCGCCTCGAACCCCGCGTAGAAGCGGCACATCGCGACGCCGTCCTCGACCATCGCCTCGCGCACGAAGGCGATTTCGGCCGCCGACTTGCGGCTCTTGAACAGCGTGCTGGGGTTGATCGACTCGACCACCGAGACGCCCGCGCCCACCTGCTGGCGCAGGCCCAGCGTGATGCGGCGCGGGTCGACCAGCAGCACGCTGCCGCCGGGCAGGGCGGCCAGTGCGGACGGGGCGGCGGCGTAACCGGCCAGCGCGACGCCGTCGGCGGCCAGTTGCCCAGCCAGCGCCGGGCCGATCTTGCCGGCGCCGACGAACAGCGTCGCGCCGGTGGCGTCGATCAGCAGGTGGGCCAGGAACACCGGGTTGTACTCGACGTCGGCGCCGCGCAGGCCGGTGATCCAGGCGATGTCGTCGACGGTGGAGACGAAATGGTGGCTCGCGCCCTGCTGCGCCATCGCCTCGCGCACCCGGGCCAGCCGCCGCGCGCGCGGCTCGACCGCCTGCGGCGCCTGGTGGGCATAGACCGCCGCGGCCGGCAGCGGCGGCCGGTCGGGCCAGACCTCGGCCAGCAGGTCGGCCTCGGTGCGCAACTGGACGCCGGCCGCGTCGAGCGCGCTGCGCAACTGCTGCGCGACGGCCAGCCCCAGCACCTGGCCGTCGACCATCACCGCCTGGCCGCGCGGCGTCTGGGCGGCCAGCCACTGGATGTGGTGGCTGGCCGCGCCGGTGGGGATCTTCACCAGCTCGATGCCGCTGCCGAGCAGCTCGGCCTCGGCCTGGGTCCAGTAGCGGCTGTCGGCGAACAGCGCGGCGCGGTCGATCGTGACCACCAGCGTGCCCATCGAGCCGGTGAATCCCGACAGCCATTCGCGCCCCTGCCAGTGGCCCGGCAGGTACTCTGAGAGGTGCGGGTCGGCGCTGGGCACCAGCAGCGCGTGGGCGCCGTGGCGGGCCAGCGCCTGGCGTACATGGTCCAGGCGTTCGCGGACGGGGTTGACTCGGGCGTCCATGGTGCGGCTCCGGCGGCGGCGGCGCGCCGGAGGGCGCGATGCCTGATTGAAGGTCGATGATTCTAGAAGCCGGGCGATGGCCGGGTTGATCGTCGGGCCTGGTCGGGCCCGCCGGTTAGAATGAAGAAGTCAGGGCGCCACCAGTCACGCCCTCACAGTCGATTCCCGACCTCCGCATCGACCTGTCGGTCTCCCCGACTGGGGCCCTCGGCAACGAGCGGCTGCAGACCGATCGCCCGGCGCCCCTGCGGCGCCTTCCGTCACCCATGAAATTCACCGAACTCGGCCTCGCCGAGCCGCTGCTGCGCGCCATTGCCGACCAGGGCTACGACACCCCGACGCCGATCCAGGCCCAGGCCATCCCCGCCGTGCTGAAAGGCGGCGACCTGCTCGCCGGCGCCCAGACCGGCACCGGCAAGACCGCCGGCTTCACGCTGCCGATGCTGCAGCGCCTGTCGTCCGAGCCGGCGAAGAAGGACGCCCGCGGCCGCATCGCGATCCGCGCGCTGATCCTGACCCCGACCCGCGAACTCGCCGCGCAGGTCGAGGAGAGCGTGCGCACCTACGGCAAGTACCTGCGGCTGTCGAGCATGGTGATGTTCGGCGGCGTCGGCATGCAGCCGCAGATCGACCGCCTGCGCAAGGGCGTCGACATCCTGGTGGCCACCCCCGGCCGCTTGCTCGACCACCACCAGCAGGGCACGCTGGACCTGAGCCAGGTGCAGATCTTCGTGCTCGACGAAGCCGACCGCATGCTCGACATGGGCTTCATCCACGACATCAGGAAGGTGCTGGCGATCGTGCCGGCCAAGAAGCAGAGCCTGCTGTTCAGCGCCACCTTCAGCGACGAGATCAAGACCCTGGCCGACCGCCTGCTCAACAGCCCGGCGCTGATCGAGGTGGCGCGCCGCAACGCCACCGCCGAGACGATCGCGCAGAAGGTGCACCCGGTCGGCCGCGACCAGAAGAAGGCGCTGCTCGCGCACCTGATCAAGTCGGGCGACTGGCACCAGGTGCTGGTGTTCACGCGGATGAAGCACGGCGCCAACCGGCTGGCCGAGTTCCTCGAGGACGAGGGCATCAGCGCGATGGCGATCCACGGCAACAAGAGCCAGGGCGCGCGCACCAAGGCGCTGGCCGACTTCAAGGCCGGCGAGCTGCAGGTGCTGGTGGCCACCGACATCGCCGCGCGCGGCATCGACATCGACATGCTGCCGCATGTCGTCAACTTCGAGCTGCCCAACGTGCCCGAGGACTACGTGCACCGCATCGGCCGCACCGGCCGCGCCGGCGCCCAGGGCGAGGCGATCAGCCTGGTCTGCGTCGACGAGGACATCTTCCTGCGCGACATCGAGAAGCTGATCAAGCGCAGCATCCCCAGCGAGCCGATCCCCGGCTTCGAGCCGCCGCCCGGCGAGAAGGCCGAGCCGATCGTGCTCGGCCGCATGACGATCGGCGTCGGCGGCACGCGGCGCAACGCCGGCGGTGGTTTCGGCGGCGGCCGGCCGGGTGGCGGCGGTGGCCGCAACGGCGGTGGCGGTTCGGGCCACGGCCGCCGCGACGGCGGCCACGGCAGCGCCCAGGCGCCGACCGGCGCCGGCGGCTTCGGCGGTGCGCGGCCGGCCAACGCCGGCGGCGGCCGGCCGGCCGGTGGCGGCAGCGGCCTGGGCGGGGCCCGTTCGTCCGGCGGCCCGGCGCGCAGCGGCGGCGGTGGCCGTCCCGGCGGCCGCGGCAACCCGCCCAAGCGCTGACCGACGATGGCCAGACACCGCCAGGCACCAGCGCGGGTCTGCGTGGCCGGCGGCACCGGCCTGGTCGGGCGCGCGGTGCTGCAGCGCCTGGCGGCCGACCCGCGCATCGGCAGCGTCACCGCGCTGGTGCGGCGCGCCGACGCCGGGCTTCCGCCCGGCTGCACTGCGCAGGTCGTCGACTTCGCGACCCTGGGCCGGCCCGGCGGCGCCACGCTGCCGCCGACCGACTGGGCGATCTGCTGCCTGGGCACGACGCTCGGGGTCGCCGGTTCGCAGGCGGCGTTCCGCGCCGTCGACCATGACGCCGTGCTGGCCTTTGCCCGCGCCGCGCAGGCCGCGGGCGCCAGCCGGCTGGGCGTGGTGTCGGCGCTGGGCGCCGATGCGGCGTCGAAGGTGTTCTACAACCGGGTCAAAGGCGAGGCCGAACAGGCGCTGGCCGCGCTCGGCCTGCGCCACCTGGTGATCGTCCGGCCCTCGCTGCTGCTGGGCGAGCGGTCGGCGCTGGGCCAGCCCGGCCGCCCCGGCGAACGGCTGGCGCAGTCGCTGATGCCGGCGTTCGGCCGGCTGATCCCGCGCCGCTGGCGGCCGATCGCCGCCGATGCGGTGGCCGCCGCATTGCTGGCTGCGCTGCCCGCGGCGCAACGCGGCACCACGGTGCTCGAGTCCGACGCGCTGCAGGCCTTGGCCGCCGAGCGCTGAAGTCGTTCAGCCCGGCGGCCCACCGCCGCAGACCGCGCAGGCAGCCTGGCGCGCCAGGCGGATCTCGGTCCATTCCATCGTCCGCGCATCGAGCATCTGCAGCCGGCCGGCCAGCGACTCGCCGACGCCGGCCAGCAGCTTCAGCGCCTCGGCCGCCTGCACCGTGCCGATGATGCCGACCAGCGGCGCGAACACGCCCATCGTCGCGCAGCGCACTTCCTCGAAAGTGGCCTCGGCCGGGAAGATGCAGGCGTAGCAGGGCGCGCCCGGCTGCCGGGTGTCGTAGACCGAAACCTGGCCGTCGAAGCCGATCGCCGCGCCCGACACCAGCGGCGTGGCGTGGCGCACGCAGGCGGCGTTGACCTCGTGCCGGGTCTGGAAGTTGTCGCTGCAGTCGACCACCACGTCGGCCTCGCGCACCGCGGCATCGAGCCAGGCCGCGTCGGCGCGCCGGGCGACCGCGATCACCTGCACGTCCGGGTTGATCGCGGCGATCGTCTGCCGCGCCGATTCGGCCTTGGGCTGGCCGACGCGGGCCAGGTTGTGGGCGATCTGGCGCTGCAGGTTGGTCACGTCGACGCTGTCGTGATCGACCAGCGTGATGCGGCCGACCCCCGCGGTGCCCAGGTACAGCGCCACCGGCGAGCCCAGCCCGCCGGCGCCGATCACCAGCGCATGGCCGGCCAGCAGCCTGGCCTGGCCATCGACGCCGATCTCGTCGAGCAGGATGTGGCGCGAGTAGCGCAGCAATTGGTCATCGTTCACGCCCGGGAGCATAGCGTCCGGGCGAATCCCGCGAATGAGGGGGATCCATGTCGGCGAAATGGGACTGAAATGCGATCGTTGGCCGGTCGGCGACCGGCCCCCGCTGCCCATCTCGGCGAGGCGCAGCGGTGTTTGCACCGCAGGCGGCGCCGAGACGCTGCCGGCCCTGGCCGGCAAGGAGGCGTGATGCCCTGCCATCCCACTCGGCGCAACGCAGGCGCGTTGCGGTGGGCTGCCGCACTGATCGGGTCGCTGCTGCCGGCGCTGGCCGTGGCCACCTCGGTGACGGTGGTCAGTCCGCGCACCGTGCCGATCACCAACCCCGGCGCGACGCTGGACCTGCTGGCCTACAGCGAGTTCACCGATGCGGCCGGCAAGACCGTGAAGAACAAGGTCGCCAGCGACCCGGTGGTGGCCGGGGCCAGCATCCGGCCGACCACCGACCGCGTGCCGGTGCCCGCGGCCGGGCTGGCACCGGTGGTCGGCTTCACCGGCATGAATCCCAAGCCGGCGGCACGGCGCAGCGTCGATTCGGGCAGTTCGGGTGGCCTGGCCGGGTTCGACGGCCGCATCACCTACATCCCGGCCAACGATGCGACGATGCCGTCGAAGCAGGGCACGCTGTACGCCAGCGCCGCCCATTCGATCGCCGTGCCGGGGGTCGGCCAGGGCTTCAGCGCGGTGCGCGGCGTCGACCCCGACCCGCTGTCGGCAGGCGCCTACGACTACACGGTGTGGATCGACCAGCTGGCGCTGGACGTGTCGCCGGGCGACACCGCCTGGGCCGGCCTGTTCGCCACCGATTCGCGCTTCACCGATCCGCTGTGGACACTGCAGGTCGTCGCCACTCGGCCGCTTGCGGCGGGCGGCATCGTCTGGGACATCGGCTTCAGCAGCCAGGGCCTGTTCGGGCTGGACGACCAGGCCATCCGCGCCCGGGTGCGCCGCGACCTGCTGGCCGGCGGCGGCCAGCTGAGCCGGTACACGCTGTTCTCCGCCCCCTACGACCTGCCGCTGGCGATCACCTACGGCGAAGGCCTGGATGCCGGCGTCACCACGGTGCCCGAACCGACCACGCCGATGCTGTTGCTGTTCGGCGGCCTGGTGCTGCTCGCGCGCCGGCGCGGCGCCGGCGCGCTGGCCGCCGCGCTGGCGGCGCTGCTGACCCTGCTCGCCCCGGTGCGGGCCGAACTGGTGCTGATCGACACCCGCAATCCGCAGGGCATCCCCGACATCACGCAGACCGGCTCGCCGATCGCCAACGGCGGCATCTGCGCCGCGGCCTCGGCGGCCAACCTGCTGTGGAACTGGAGCGAATTCGCCCCCTTCGACGGCAGCGCGGGCGGACAGCGGCTGGTGCCGCACGCCGGGGATGCCAACTGGCCGGCCGGCTTCGGCGCCTGGTCGGCCGATTCACTGGCCTTGCGCAACCGGCTGGTCACCGAGATCTACGGCACCGGCAACAACGGCCATGGCACGACCGGTGGCCTGACGCGCTACATCAAGGACCGCGGCCATCTCTACGACAGCGGCATCTTCGGCTTCGGCGGCAACCCGAACGGGATGAGCGTGCGCAGCTACAACGGCGCCAACGGTGCCACCTACGCCCGCTTGTACGACAGCCTGTACCACGCCGACGGCAGCCTGAAGTACGCCCATGCGATGACCAGCTGGGTCTGGCATCTGCCCGACGGCAGCTTCGTCAGCAACAACAACGGCAAGTCGCGTCACTCGCTGGGCGTTGCCGGCATGGACGTGCCGCGGCCGGGTGCCAACGACCCCGGGCACCGCCAGATCGTGCTGACGAATGGCTGGGGATCGCAGCAGGACCGCCCCAATCCGGTCGATGCCGAGTACTACGACACCTATGTCGACATCAGCACCAACAACCGGCTGCGCATCCCCGCCGACAACGGCGACAACAACGACGGCAACGGCAACAACTACCTGGTGCGCGGCATTCCCGGCGCGGACATCGCCGACGCCGAGGCCGACCATGTCGAGATGTACCAGTTCATCGTGATCAAGCAGGGCGGCAGCCCGTCGGTGGGGCTGAGCCTGCAGCCGTCCGACCCCGGCTATCGCCGCGTCGACTATCAGGTGTACAACCCCGAAGCCACCGCGCAGTACCACTTCTTTCTCGAGATGGACGCTCGACTGCTGTCGATGCTGAGTCCAGGCGACCTGTCGATGCCGCAGGGCTGGGACGTCGAGCCCTGGAACCCGGCCGGTACCGTGCGCACGCCCGAAACCACCGACTGGGACGGCCGAGACTTGTTCGCACCGACCGTCGCCAGCCAAGGATCGGCCCAGAACCCGGCCTTCGAGCCCGGCTGGGGCGGCCTGCACTGGTACTGGGGCGGCCAATCGGGGGCACCGATAGCCACCGACACGACCGTGACCTTCAGCCTTCGCCTGCCCGACAGCGTCGCCGTCGGCTTCGACAAACACCTGCTGACGGCCGTCGGCGAGGCCGACCACGCCGTGCTCTACTTCAACATGATCGGCGGCCCGACGCTGGTGCCGGTGCCCGAATCGTCGACCGCCGCGCTGCTCGCGGCCGGTCTGCTGATGCTCGCCGGCTGGGCCCGCCGGGCCGGGCGCCCACCTTCTCCTGCCTGACCCGGATCGGCTGCGCTCGCACCGGACGCATCAAGGCCCGCCAAGGGCGGGCCTGGCGAGCAGCCATCCGCGCGGGCTATTGCTTGTCGACGTCCAGCGCCGCCTTGCGCTCGGTCTGCGTCTTGCTCACCGCCACCGGCTTGCCCTTGAGCTGGTTCAGCGCCTGCGCCAGCGGGAAGTCGTCGGACGAGCCGAACTCGGGCAGCGGCTTCGGCGGCTCCTTCGACTTGGCCGACAGGTCCTCGAGCTTCTTGCGGGCTTCCTCGCGGGCCTTCTCGCGGGCGGCGTCCTTCTTCTCGTCGGCACCGCCCAGGTGCTTCTCGAGGTCGGCCTCACGCATGCGCAGCGCGGCGAAGACGTTGCCCTCGGCGGTCTCGTCGAGCCAGATGTCGGGCACGATGCCCTTGGCCTGGATCGAGCGGCCGCTGGGCGTGTAGTAGCGCGCGGTGGTGATCTTCAGCGCGGTGTCGGCCGACAGCGGGCGCACCGTCTGCACCGAGCCCTTGCCGAAGGTCTGCGCGCCCATGATCGTGGCGCGCTTGTGGTCCTGCAGCGCGCCGGCGACGATCTCGCTGGCCGAGGCCGAGCCTTCGTTGACCAGCACCACCAGCGGCACCGTCTTCAGCGCAGCCGGCAGCTTGCGCAGCGGATCGCTGCTGCCGCGGCGCAC
>JAEUOY010000144.1 GCA_016790515.1 Burkholderiaceae bacterium
GCGTCGACGACATGAGCAGCCTGTCGCAGTGGACCGCGCAGCAGTTCGACCCGCGGCTGAACTGGGGCGACGTCGAATGGATCAAGAAGCGCTGGGGCGGCAAGCTGATCCTCAAGGGCATCCAGGACGTCGAGGACGCGAAGCTGGCGGTGGCTTCGGGCGCCGACGCGCTGATCGTCAGCAACCACGGCGGGCGCCAGCTCGACGGCGCCGAATCGAGCATCCGCGCGCTGCCGCTGATCGTCGACGCGGTCGGCTCGCAGATCGAGGTGCACATGGACGGCGGCATCCGCTCGGGCCAGGACGTGCTGAAGGCCTGGGCGCTGGGCGCCCGCGGCACCTACATCGGCCGCGCCCACCTCTACGGCCTGGGCGCGATGGGCGAGGCCGGTGTCAGCAAGGCGCTGGAGATCATCCACAAGGAGCTCGACCTGACGATGGCCTTCTGCGGCCGCACCCGCATCGAGCAGGTCGACCGGAGCATCCTGTTGCCGGGCAGCTTCCCGACCTGAGCGCCGGCCTTCAAGCCAGGCCCAGCAGCGCCAGCGTCTGCGGGTCGCGGCGGCCCGCGTACCAGCGCTCGAGCAGGCGGGCGCAGGCCGGCTCGGCCGGGTCGGCGAGCTCGAACAGCGTCAGGCAGGACCGCAGCTTGACCGCGTCGATGCCGCCGAACACCGCCTCGGCACTGCGGCCCTGCAGCCGTTCGAGGCGCTGCAGGGCGTCGCGCAGCCGCGGCCCGAGCAGCGGATGCCGGGCATAGGCCCGCGCCTCGGCGAGGCCCTCGATCCCGTAGCGCTGCGCGTAGGCGCTGTGGCCCAGGCCACGCAACTGCGGAAAGACGAACCACATCCAGTGGCTGCGCTTGCGGCCGGCGTCCAGTTCGGCGAGCACGCCATCCCAGTCGCAGAGCCGGCGCTGCGCGTCGACGAAGCGCTCGAGGTCGAAGGGATCGTCTGCCGCCGGCGCCATGGCCGTCTGCGCCCGGGCTTCAGGCCTTCGGCAGCGTCACGCCGCGCTGGCCCTGGTACTTGCCGCCGCGGTCCTTGTAGCTGGTCTCGCAGACCTCGTCGCTCTCGAAGAACAGCACCTGCGCGCAACCCTCGCCGGCGTAGATCTTGGCCGGCAGCGGCGTGGTGTTGCTGAACTCCAGCGTCACGTAGCCTTCCCACTCCGGCTCGAACGGCGTCACGTTGACGATGATGCCGCAGCGCGCGTAGGTGCTCTTGCCCAGGCAGATCGTCAGCACGTTGCGCGGGATGCGGAAGTACTCGACCGTGCGCGCCAGCGCGAAGCTGTTGGGCGGGACGATGCAGACGTCGGCCTCGATGTCGACGAAGCTCTTGGCGTCGAAGTTCTTCGGGTCGACCACCGTCGAGTGGATGTTGGTGAAGACCTTGAACTCGCGTGCGCAGCGGATGTCGTAGCCGTAGCTCGAGGTGCCGTAGCTGACGATCTTCTGGCCGTCGGCCGACTGGCGCACCTGGCCGGGTTCGAAGGGCTCGATCATCCCGGTCTGCTCGGCCATGCGGCGGATCCACTTGTCGCTCTTGATGCTCATCGGGGCGGTCCTCGGTTGACGGCATTCTAGGAGCCGGGTCGGGCCGGCCCCGATGGCGCGAGCGGCGTCCGCGATGGTCCACTCGCGGCGTGCCGAACACCGCCGACCCCGCCGCCAGCCACCCCCCCGCCGTGCTGGTGATGGGCGCCGGCAGCATCGGCTGCTGGCTGGGCGGCAGGCTGCAGGCGGCCGGTGCGACGGTGCACTTCGTCGGCCGCCCGCGCATGCTCGATGCCCTGGCCCACCATGGCCTGACGCTGACCGACCGCGACGGCAGCCGCCTGCAGCTGCTGGCCGAGCAGCTGAAGCTGCACCCCTCGCTGCCGGCCGACCTGGCACCCGACCTGGTGCTGCTGTGCGTCAAGAGCGCGGCCACCGCCACCGCCGCGGTCGAGCTGGGCGGCCTGCTGCCGCCGGGCACGCCGGTGGTGTCGATGCAGAACGGCATCGGCAACGCCGCGATCGCGCAATCGGCCGCGCCGCAGCTGGTGCTGCTGCCGGGCATGGTGCCGTTCAACGTCAGCGAGCCGGGCCCCGGCCACCTGCACCGCGGCACCGACGGCCAGCTCGCCGCGCAGGACCACCCGGCCTTGCGCCCGCTGCTGCCGCTGTTCGCTGCCGCCGGGCTGCCGCTGACGCTGCACGCCGACCTGCGGCCGCTGCAGTGGGGCAAGCTGCTGCTGAACCTGAACAACGCAGTCAACGCGCTCAGCGGCCTGCCGCTGCGCGCCCAGCTGCTCGATCGCGACCTGCGCTGCTGCACCGCCGCGCTGATCGCCGAGGCGCTGGTGGTGCTGCGGCGCGCCGGCATCGAGCCGGCGCGGTTGTCGCCGCTGCCGCCGGACTGGCTGCCCTGGGTGCTGCGGCTGCCGACGCCGCTGTTCCGCGTGCTGGCCGCCCGCATGCTGCGCATCGACGACCAGGCCCGCTCGAGCATGGCCGACGACCTGGCGCTGGGCCGGCCGACCGAGGTCGACGCGATCTACGGCGAGGTGCAGCGGCTGGCCGCCCGGGTGCAGGCCAGCGCAGCGCGCAGCGGCCGCATCGCCGAGCTGGTGAAGGCCTGGCCCGAGCACCACCTGCCGGTGGCCGGGCGGGCCCTGCGGCGCGCGATCGGCGCCTGACGACCAAGAGATCAGACCAGCCGCACCACCGCCGCCAGCAGCAGCGCGCTGCCGAGGTTGTGCAGCAGCACCGCGGCCAGCGGCAGGCCGCTGCTGCCCAGCACCAGGCCCAGCGCCAGCACCGCGGCCAGCAGGGCCAGCAGCGCTGCGCCTTCGGCGCGGCGGCCGCGGCGCAGCGCCAGCAGGCCGAGCGCAGCCAGCGCCGGCGCGGTGACCCAGGCCCCGGCGCGGTGCAGCAGCTGCAGCAAGGCGCCGTCGCCCGGCAGCAGCCCGGCACCGACCCAGGGCTTCAAGGCCGCCCAGGGCCAGCCGGCGGCAGCCGCCTGGTCGGCGCAGCCGCGCAGGGCATCACAGGCCAGGCCGGCGTGCGAGGCGCTGACCAGCGCGCCACCGGCAGCCTGCGCGACCAGCAGCAGCGCGACGCCGAGGGCCACGGGGCCCAGGCCGCGCCGGTCCGGCGGTGCGAGCAGCCGGGCCGCGATCGACACCATCAGGAAGCCGCCGAGCAGGTTGCCCAGCGCCACCGCCGGCGCGCGC
Source organism: Burkholderiaceae bacterium (assembly GCA_016790515.1). Classification (GTDB taxonomy): domain Bacteria; phylum Pseudomonadota; class Gammaproteobacteria; order Burkholderiales; family Burkholderiaceae_C; genus Pseudaquabacterium. Next base: position 3,220 of record JAEUOY010000144.1, read on the forward strand.
GAGCCGGTGGTGTGCACGCCCAGCCAGGCCAGCAGCAGGGCCATCAGCAGCAACAGCGCCGACAAGCCGGCTTCACGCCGCAAGCTCGGGCGCGCGCGCAGCGCGAGCACGAGCAGGCCGATCGCCAGCCCCAGCACGGCGGTCGCGGCCACCCGGTGCGCGCCACGCGCCAGCGCCTCGACCACGCCGGAGGCCGCTGTGCCGGCGGCAAGGCAGCCCGGCCAGGGCTGGCAGCCCAGACCCTCGGCGCGGTGGCGCAGGAAGGCACTCAGCACTGTCACCAGCAGCAGCAGCAGCAGGCAGGCCCAGGCCATCCAGCGCCAGGTCTTCGAAGGCAGCAGGCAGTCGGTCATCGGCGGCCCCGATGCTAGGCGAAGGGCTGCGTTGTGCAGCGCGGCAACCCGAAATTTTTGTTGTAGGTCAAGTACATCTTTGGCGGCCTCCCAACAGAATGGGCTCCCGGTGGCCTTCGGTGGGCCGCTCTGCCGACACTGCACGAGAAGGAGTCCCCATGAGCCCGGTTCCGAATGACGACGACACGGCCCCCGTGCCCTTCATGCAGCAGTTGCTGGACAACCCGTTCCTGCTGCTGTTCCTCGGCGTGATGGTGCCGATGCTGGTCTACACGCTGTGGGGAGTGATCGACATCCTCACGCTGCCAGTGGCCAAGTAGGGAACGCGCCATGAGTGCCATCCTTCCCCCCGCCGAGAGGCTTTGGTACCGCCACCCGATCGACCGCGTCGAGGGCACCTGGATCGCGATCGCGCTGATCTGGTGCCTGGTGATGTTCGCGATGATGGTCGGCTGGCATGTCTGGGGCAAGCAGAACCTGTCGACCGAGACCTACCGGACGACGCCGGAGAAATTCAGCGCGAAGGCGCAGGCGGTGGTCGACAAGTACACCGTGCGCACCGAGACCGATCAGAAGGTGCCGGTGGTCGCGCCGCCGCCCGGCAGCGACGTCTACATGATCGCGCGGCTGTGGAACTTCTGGCCGATCCTCGAGCTGGAGAAGGGCAAGACCTACAAGCTGCACCTGACCTCGATGGACTACAACCACGGCTTCTCGCTGCAGCCGGCGAACATCAACATCCAGGTCGTGCCGGGCTTCGAGCATGTGGTGACGGTGACGCCGAACCAGTCGGGCACCTACTCGGTGGTCTGCAACGAATACTGCGGCATCAACCATCACACGATGGTCGGCCGCGTCTACGTCAAGTAGGGTGGAGGCGGACATGGCAAGCACGACCTATCGCACCTGCCCGCGTTCCGGGCTGCAGTTCGAGGCCAGCGCCGAGAAGCTGATGATCGCCAACGCCGTCGCGGCGGTGGTGTTCCTGCTGATCGGCGGCATCCTCGCCATCGGCGTGGCGCTGACGCGCTGGCCGGCGATCCACTGGCTGCAGGCCGACACCTTCTACATGGTGCTGACCGCGCACGGCATCGACATGCTGATCTTCTGGATCATCTTCTTCGAGATCGCGATCCTGTACTTCTGCGCGTCCACCCTGCTGCGCTGCCGCATCGCGACGCCCGGCATCGCCTGGGCCGCGTTCGCGCTGATGCTGATCGGTGCGGTGATCAACAACGTCGCGGTGTTCCAGGGCAGCTCCAGCGTGATGATGACGTCCTACGTGCCGATGATGGCCGCGCCGTCGTTCTATGCCGGGCTGATCCTGTTCGCGGTCGGCGCGCTGATCGGCTGCTTCGTCTTCTTCGGCACGCTGGTGATCGCCAGGCGCGACAAGACCTACCAGGGCTCGGTGCCGCTGGTCACCTTCGGCGCGATCACCGCGGCGATCATCGCGGTGTTCACGATCGCCTCGGGCGCGATCATCCTGATCCCGACCTTCCTGATGTCGGTCGGCCTGGTCAAGGAGGTCGACCCGCTCGTCTACCGCACGATCTGGTGGGCCTTCGGCCACTCGTCGCAGCAGATCAACGTCGCGGCGCACATCTCGGTGTGGTACCTGGTCGCCGCGGTGGCCTTCGGCGCCAAGCCGATGAGCGAGCGCGTCAGCCGCACCGCCTTCCTGCTCTACATCCTGTTCCTGCAGCTGGCCAGCGCGCACCACCTGCTGGCCGACCCGGGGCTGTCGACCGGCTGGAAGGTCGTCAACACCAGCTACTTCATGTACTTCGCGGTGCTGGCCTCGATGATCCACGGCCTGACGATCCCCGGCGCGATGGAAGTCGCGCAGCGCCGCAGGGGCTTCACCAAGGGCCTGTTCGAGTGGCTGCGCAAGGCGCCGTGGGGCAACCCGACCTTCTCGGGCGTCTTCATCTCGATCATCGGCTTCGGCTTCCTGGGTGGCATCTCGGGCGTGATGATGGGCACCGAGCAGCTCAACATGATCATCCACAACACGATCTACGTGCCGGGGCATTTCCACGCCACGGTGGTGGTGGGCACCACGCTGACCTTCATGGCGCTGACCTACTACCTGATCCCGGTGCTGTTCCGCCGCGAGATGATCCTGCCCAGGCTCGCGCAGTGGCAGCCCTACCTGTTCGGCTTCTCGATGTACTTCTTCTGCCTGGTGATGATGGGCGCCGGCACGCTGGGCGTCTCCCGGCGGCACTGGGACATGGCCTTCCAGGGCCACGCGCTGGCCTACGAGTGGCCCGGCGCGGCCTACCTGATGATGGGGCTGGTCGGCATCGCCGGGCTGGCGGCGATCGTCAGCGGCGGCCTCTACATCGCGATCACCGTCGGTTCGCTGCTGTTCGGCAAGCGGCTGGACACCGGCGCGGTCAGCCCGAAGTTCACGCCGATCCCGCGCACCGCGCCGACCATCGCGGTGCAGACCACCGGGTCGATGGGCTTTGCCGCACCGGGCACCTTCTCGCTGGCGATGGTGTTCCTGGTCGCCTTCGTCCTGTACTACTTCATCAACTGGAAGTACCTGTCGACGCTCTGGGGCCTGAGCTGATCCCGCGGGAGAACGGCGATGAACACCACCACGGTCACGACTTCCGCCACCCAGGCGCCGCGCGCCGCCCCCGGGATCGCCCGCACGGTGCTGGGCATCTTCAAGCTGCGCATCGGCGTGCTGATCATGGTCAGCGCGCTGGCCGGGCTGGCGGTCGCGCCGGGCCCGACGCCGGGTTTCTGGCAAGTGCTGGTGCTGGCGCTGTCGGTGCTGGTGGCCTCGGCGGCCGCCGGCGCCTTCAACCAGTTCGCCGAGGCCGAGAGCGACCGGCAGATGGCGCGCACGCGGCGGCGGGCCTTTGCCAGCGGCGCGCTGAAGACCTCGCCGTTCTGGCTGGCGGTGATCGCGCTGATGCTGGCCGCGGCGCTGGCCGCCGCGGCCTGGGTGGTCAACCCGGTGGCGGCCCTGTTCATCTTCCTCGGTGCGTTCACCTACGGCGTGGTCTACACGCTGTGGCTGAAGCGCCGCACTTGGCTGAACATCGTGGTCGGCGGGCTGTCGGGCAGCTTCGCGGTGCTGGCCGGCGCCGCGGCGGTCGACCCGTCGCTCGGCCCCCTGCCCTGGCTGCTGGCCGGCATGCTGTTCCTGTGGACGCCGCCGCATTTCTGGAGCCTGGCGATCGCCTGCAGGGACGACTACGCCGCGGCCGGCGTGCCGATGCTGCCGGTGGTGGTGGGCATCCCGCGGGCCGCACGCATCGTCCATGGCAATGCGCTGCTGCTGGTGGCGGTGTCGCTGCTGCTGCCGCTGTACGGCGCCGGGCTCGTGGTGCTGGCGGGTGCGGCGTGCGGCGGCGTCTATTTCCTGCTCAGGACCTGGCAGCTGGCACTGGCACCGAGCCGTGCGACGGCGATGGCGGCGTTCTTCGGCTCGATGGTGCAGCTGAGCGTGCTGCTCGCCGCGGTGGCGGTCGATGCGACCCTTCGCTGAATGGCTGGCGGCACCGGCCTTGCTGACGGCCGGCACCTGCGCTTTCGCCGCGGCGTTGCCCGCGCTCGACGAGGCCCAGGCCCTGCGGATCAGCCAGGCCGCCATCGGCCGCAGCATCCCCGACGCGGTGCTGCTGGACACCCGCGAACAGCCGGTGCGGCTGTCGAGCTTCCGCGGCAAGCCGCTGCTGGTGAGCTTCATCTACACCGGCTGCTTCCAGATCTGCCCGACCCAGACCCGGGCGCTGCACGAGGCGGTCAAGGGCATGGACAAGGTGTTCGGCGCGCACCAGTACAACGTGGTGAGCATCGGCTTCAACCAGCCCTTCGACTCGCCCACCGCGATGCGCGCGTTCGCCGCACAGCAGCGCATAGCGTCCCCGAACTGGACCTTCCTCAGCCCGCAACCGGCGCAGGTCGACGCGCTGACGCGCGAGTTCGGCTTCAGCTGGCAGGCCACGCCGGCCGGCTTCGACCACTTGCTGGGCGTCACGATCGTCGATGCGCAGGGCCGCATCCACAGCCAGGTCTACGGCGACCGGATGACGGCCGCCGCGCTGGGCGAGCCGCTGCGCCAGCTGCTCAACGCGGCACCGCTGGCGCCGGGGCGCACGATCGAGGCCCTGGTCGAGCGGGTGCGCATCCTGTGCACGGTGTACGACCCCGAGACCGGCGCCTATCGGTACGACTACAAGCTGATCCTCGAGATCATCGGCGGCCTGGCCTTCTTCGTCAGCGTGCTCGTGCACCTGCTGCTCGACCGCTGGCGCCAGCGCCGCGGCACCCGGCTCCATGTGGCAAGCCCATGAACCGGTGCGGCCGATGCTGGCCGCCTGGCGCCGCGTCGAGCACGCCTTCGACGCCGCCTTCGGGGCGCCGGACAACCCGCTGAAGCACCTCGGATCGCTCGGCCTGCTGGCGTTCTGGCTGCTGGCGGCCAGCGGCATCTACCTCTATGCGGTGATCGACACCTCGGTTGCGGGCGCCTACCCGTCCATCGTCGACCTGGGCCGCCAGCAACCCTGGGCCGGCGGCCTGCTGCGCAGCCTGCACCGCTATGCCGCCGATGCGCTGGTGCTGCTGCTGGTCGCGCACCTGCTGCGCGAGTGGCTGCTGCGGCACTACCGCGGCGTGCGGCGCCATGCCTGGCTGACCGGCGTGCCGACGATCGCGCTGCTGTTCGTCAGCGCGATCGGCGGCTTCTGGCTGCACTGGGACCAGCTGGCGCAGTACTCGGCGATCGCCACCGCCGAATGGCTGGACGCGCTGCCGCTGCTGGCCACGCCGCTGTCGCGCAACTTCCTCGCCGATGGCGCGGTCAGCGACCGGCTGTTCTCGCTGTTCGTCTTCGTGCACCTGGGCACGCCGCTGCTGCTGCTGTTCACGCTGTGGTTCCACGTCCAGCGCCTGACCCGCCCGGCCGTCTGGCCGCCGCGCCCGCTGGCCCTGGGGCTGCTGGTCAGCTTGACGATGCTGGCGCTGCTGCAGCCGGTGGCCAGCCACGCGCCGGCCGACCTGGGCAGCGTGCCGCAGTCACTGCGGCTGGACTGGACCCTGCTGTTCATCCACCCGCTGACCGAGGCCACCTCGCCGGCCCTGGCCTGGGGCCTGGCCGCGCTGGTGTTCGTCGGGCTGTCGGTACTGCCCTTCCTGCGGCAGCGCGCACGCGCGCCGGTGGCCGTGGTCGACCCGGCCAATTGCAACGGCTGCCGCCGCTGCTTCGTCGACTGCCCGTTCGCCGCGATCACGATGGCGCCGCATCCGAACCAGAAGGCGGGCAGGCAGATCGCGGTGGTCGATGCCGACCTCTGCGCATCCTGCGGCATCTGCGTCGGCGCCTGCCCGTCGTCGACGCCGTTCCGCAGCGCGGCCGAACTGGTCACCGGCATCGACCTGCCGGCCGCGCCGATCGGCGCGCTGCGCCGCGACCTGCAGCAGCGCCTGGCCGGGCTGAAGACCGACCGGCCGATCGTCGTCTTCGGCTGTGCGCAGGGTGCGGCGCTGGTGCCGCTGGCCGCGGACGACGTGGCGGCGTTCAGCCTCGAATGCACCGGCATGCTGCCGCCCTCGTTCGTCGAATATGCGCTGCGCGACGGCGCCGCCGGGGTGCTGGTCAGCGCCTGCCGGCCGGGCGGCTGCGAATACCGGCTCGGCCAGCAGTGGACCGACCAGCGGCTGCGGGGCGCACGCGAGCCGCACCTGCGCGCCGGCGTGCCGGGTGAGCGGCTCGAGCTGGCCTGGGCCGACGGCGGCGAGGCGGCGAGCCTGCAGCTGGCCCTGCAACGGCTGCGCGAGCGGGTGGCGGGCCAGCCGCCCGGGACCCTGCCGGCACCGAAGGCGAGCCATGGCTGAGCCCGCGATCGCAGCGCGCGCCGTGCCGCTGCCGGCCCGCGCCTGGGCCGGCCAGGTGCTGCTGTATGCGCTGTTCGCGGCGGTGATCGGCGTGTTCTCGCGATGGCCGGTCTACCACCACCTGGCGGCCGACCAGGCGCTGATCAAGGTCAGCTTCACCCACACCGGCAAGCCGGTCGCCGAATGCCGGAAGCTGAGCGACGCCGAACTCGCCAGGCTGCCACCGAACATGCGCGCGCCGGTCAGCTGCCCGCGCGAGCGTTCACCGGTGACGGTGGAGGTCGACATCGGCGGCGCGCCGGCGCTTCGCCGCAGCGCCCCGCCGTCGGGCCTGTCGCGCGACGGCGCCTCGGCGCTGTACCAGCGGCTGGTCGTTCCGGCCGGCGAGCACCGCATCGCCGTCCGGCTCAACGACGACGCCAGGCAGGCCGGCTTCACCTACCGGCGCGAGCTCAGCGTCCGGCTCGCGCCGGCACAGGTGCTGGTCATCGACTTCGACGCCGCCGGCGGCGGCATCACCTTCAAATGAACACCTTGTCGCAGCGCGGCCCGTCCGCCGCAACGTCCCTGTCCCCGGCCGGCACGGCCGACTTCAGCCTGCCGGTCGCCGGCGCCGAACAGCTTGCGCTGGGCCGGGCCTGGCTCGGGCTGGGCCTGCTGGCGCTGATCGGCTCGGGGCTGTTCTCGGTGCTGCTGGTGCTGGCGCGCACGCCGGGCGTCAATGCCTGGCTGCCGGCGGCCGACTTCTTCCGCATCGCGCTGGTGGTCCATGTCGACCTGTCGGTGCTGGTCTGGTTCGCGGCGATCGTCGGCATGCTGTGGAGCCTGAACGGCTCGGCGCGCGGCGCGCGGGCCAGCTGGATCGCGCTGGGCCTGTGCGCCGCCGGCGCGCTGCTGATGTCGGCCGCCGCATTCGTGCAGCCGGGCAGCGCGATCATGGCCAACTACATCCCGGTGCTGACCAGCCCGCTGTTCCTGAACGGCCTGGTGATCTTCGGTGCCGGCGCCGCGCTGAAGGTGCTGCGCAGCCTGTGGGCCGCGCGCGCGATCGGCCCGGCACCCGACGGCGCGGCGGCGCTGCGCTTCGGCCTCAACGCCAGCGTGGTGTCGAGCGCGGTGGCGCTGCTGGCGCTGGTCTGGTCGCTGGCCACGGTGCCGCTCGAGCTGGACGGCAAGGCCTACTACGAGATCCTGTTCTGGGGCGTCGGCCACGCGCTGCAGTTCACCTGGACGCTGGCGATGCTGGTGGCCTGGCTGTGGCTGGCCCAGGCCTGCGGCGCGCGCATCGCGCTGAGCCCGCGGGTCGTGCTGGGGCTGTTCGCGCTGGCGCTGGCCAGCGTGTTCATCACCCCCTATGCCTACCTCGCCCACGAAGTGGCCAGCGTCGAGCACCGCGCGCTGCACACCTGGGCGATGCGCTTCGGCGGCGGCGTCGCGATCTTCCCGGTGGCGCTGGCCGTGGCGCTGGCGATGCTGCCGCTGCGCAAGCTGGCCGCGCCGGCCAGGCCGCTGCGCGCGGCGCTGTGGTCGTCGATGGCGCTGTTCGCCGCCGGCGGCCTGATCGGCCTGCTGATCGGCGGCAGCAACGTGACGATCCCGGCGCACTACCACGGCTGCATCGTCGGCGTCACGCTGGCCTTGATGGGCCTCGTGTACCGGCTGCTGCCGCAGCTGGGCTGGGGCACGCCGCAGGGCCGGCTGGCGGTGGCGCAGCCGATCCTGTACGGCGCCGGCCAGCTGATGCACATCGTCGGCCTGGTCTGGTCGGGCGGCTACGGCGTGCAGCGCAAGGTGGCCGGCAGCGACCAGGTGCTGCGCAGCAGCGGCGAGATCGCCGGCATGGGCATGATGGGCCTGGGCGGCCTGATCGCCATCGTCGGCGGGCTGCTGTTCGTCGTCGTCGTGCTGCGCGCGATGCGCTCGCGCCGATGATGCGCTGGCTGCAGCTCGGCCTGCGCGCGGGCTTCATGCGGCTCGAGGCGCTGTTCAACCGCGCCTTCGGCGACCCGCTCAACCCGCTGTACCACCTGGGCGCGACCGTCTTCGGGCTGTTCTGGGTGGTCGGCGCCACCGGGCTGTACCTGTTCGCGTTCTTCGACACCAGCGTCGACGGCGCCTACCGCTCGGTGCAGTCGCTGACCCAGGACCAGTGGTTCGCCGGCGGCGTGATCCGCAGCCTGCACCGCTACGCGTCGGACGCCCTGGTGCTGACGATGGCCGTGCACGCGCTGCGCCATTTCGCCTTCGACCGGCTGCGCGGCTTTCGCTGGTTCTCGTGGTTCACCGGCGTCGTGCTGATCTGGCTGATCTACGTGGCCGGGGCCAACGGCTACATGCTGCCCTGGGACCGGCTGGCACAGTTCGTCACCCAGGCCAGCTTCGAGTGGCTGGACTGGCTGCCCGGTTTCGGCGGCGCGCTGATCCGCAACTTCATCTACCCCGCAAGCGTCAGCAACCGGCTGTTCTCGCTGCTGGTGTTCATCCACATCGGCGTGCCGCTGGTGGCCTTGCTGCTGATGTGGGTGCACGTGCAGCGGGTGCCCAAGGCGCAGACGCTGCCGCCGCGGCCGATCGCGATCGGCACGCTGGCGATGCTGCTGGCACTGGCGCTGGCGCTGCCGGTCGCCAGCCAGGGCGGCGCCGCCGACCTGGCGCAGGCCCCTGCCACGCTGGCGCTCGACTGGGTGCTGCTGGCGCTCTACCCGCTGATCTACACCTGGCCGCTGGCGGCGGTGTGGGCGCTGGTCGGCGGCGGCACGCTGCTGCTGCTGGCAATGCCCTGGCTGCCGCCGCGGCGCGGCGGGCGGCAACACAGGCAGCCGATGCACCTGACGCTGCACCCCGGCGCGGTGCAGGTCGACGCCCGCGCCGGCGAGACGCTGCTCGAAGCCGGGCTGCGCGCCGGGCTGACGCTGCCCTACGACTGCCGCGCCGGCGGCTGCGGGGTGTGCGTGTGCACCGTGCTCAACGGCCGCATCGACCCCGGCCCGTACCAGGCCGCGGCGCTGACCGACGCGATGCGCGCGCGCGGCCAGGCGCTGATGTGCTGCGCCGTCGCGCTGGAGGACGCCGAGATCGAGGTCGAGGTGCCCAGCCTGGGCGCCGAGGCGGCGCTGCGCCGCTTCACCGGCCGCGTCGAGACGATGGACCGGCTGGCCGACGACCTGATGCGCATCCGCCTCGTGCTGCCCGGCGGCGAACGCATCGGCTTCGCCGCCGGCCAGTACCTCAACATCGTGCTGCCGGGCGGGCAGCGGCGCGCGTTCTCGTTCGCCAACCCGCCGCACGACAACGAACGGATCGAACTGCACGTGCGGCGCATCCCCGGCGGCCTGTTCACGACCCAGGTGTTCACGACGCTGCAGCCCGGCGACACGCTCGACTTCGAAGGTCCGCTGGGCCGCTTCACGCTGCGCGAGAGCGATCGGCCGATCCTGTTCGTCGCCGGCGCCACCGGCTTCGCGCCGGTCAAGAGCATCGTCGAGGACGCCTTCCACCGCGGCGTCACGCGGACCATGCAGCTGTACTGGGGCGCGCGCGAAGCCAAGGACCTGTACCTGCGCGAGCTGGCCGAACAGTGGCAGCGCGAGCACCCGAACTTCAGCTTCGTCCCGGTGCTGTCGCACGCCGCGCCCGACGACCCCTGGCCGGGCCGCCGCGGCCTGGTGCACGAGGCGCTGCTGGCCGACCACCCCGACCTGGCCGGCTGCGAGGTCTACGCCTGCGGCTCGGCGCAGATGGTCGAGGCGGCGGTGCCGGCCTTCATCGCCCAGGGCCTGGGCGAGCAGTTCTGCTTCTCCGACGCGTTCACGCCGTCGGCGGCCGCTCAGAGGCCGGCCGAGACCTCCAGCCGCTGACCGGCGCCGGCAAACTGCCCCAGCAGCCGCACCAGCACCGGCAGCGCCGCCTGCAGCTGGGCTCGAAGCGTGTACGGCGGGTTGGCGACGAACAGGCCGCTGCCGAGCATGCCGAAGCCGCGCTCGTTCGGCTCGGCCACCGTCAGCCGGGCATGCAGCCAGCCCTTCTTCGCCTGCGCGTCGGCCACCGCCTTCAGGCGCTGCGGCAGCTGGGCCGATTCGCGCAGGTCGAGCTGCGGGTACCAGATCATCACGATGCCTTCGGCGAAGCGCGTCAGCGCCTCGCGCGCGGCGGCCACCACCGCGGCGTAGTCGGTCTTGATCTCGTAGCTCGGGTCCATCAGCAGCAGGCCGCGCCGGCTGGGCGGCGGCAGCTGCGACTTCAGGCCGGCGAAGCCGTCGCCATGCTGCACGATCACCTGGCGGTCGCCGGCGAACTGCTCGGCCAGCAGCGCATGGTCGGTCGGGTGCAGCTCGAACAGCCGCAGCTGGTCCTGCGGCCGCATCAGCGCGCGGGCGAAACGGGGCGAGCCGGGGTACTGCGACAGCCCGTCGTGCGGGTCGAAGGCCCGCACCTGCGCGACGTAATCGGCCAGCAGCGGCGGCAGGTCCGGCGCCTGCCACAGCCGGGCGATGCCCTGGCGGTACTCGCCGTGCTTCTGCGCGGCAGCGGCCTGCAGCGCGTAGGCGCCGGCGCCGGCATGGGTGTCGACCAGCCGCCAGGCCTTGTCCTTCAGGTTCAGGTGCCGCAGCACCGCCACCAGCACGGCGTGCTTGAGCACGTCGGCGTGGTTGCCGGCGTGGAAGGCGTGGCGGTAGGCGAGCATGTCTAAACTGTGCCACGGCGCCCGCCATCGGCCGAATTACAGTCGCTTCATGAGCGCCATTCCGTACGAGGGCATCCCCCTGGTCAAGGGCCTGCCGCTGGTCGGCAACCTGCCGAAGTTCCTGCGCGACCCGCTGGCCAACGCCCGCTCGCTCGAGGTGCACGGCAACGTGGTGCGCTCGCGCACCTTCTTCGAGACCGTCACGCTGCTGGGGCCCGATGCCAACCAGTTCGTGCTGCACGACCGCGAGGGCAACTTCTCGAGCCGCGGCGGCTGGTACTACTGGATCGACGCGGTGTTTCCCGGCGCGATCATGGCGATGGACGACCCGGCGCACAAGCACCACCGGCGCATCATGCAGGGGGCGTTCAAGCGCTCGGCGATGGAGCGCTACGTGGCCGACATGGGGCCGGTGATCGCCGACGTGCTGTCGGGCTGGCCGAGCGGGACGATGGCGGTGTTCCCGCAGATCAAGGCGTTGACGCTGAACATCGCCGCCCGTGTCTTCATGGGCATGGCGCTGGGCCCCGAGGCCGACCGCATGAACCGCGCCTTCATCGACACGGTCGAGGCCTCGCTGGCGCTGATCCGCAGGCCGCTGCCGCCGTTCGGCATGTGGCGCGGCGTGCGGGCGCGCCGCTGGCTGGTCGAGCTGATGCGCTCGAAGCTGGCCGACAAGCGCGCCGCCGAGGGGCCCGACCTGTTCAGCCAGCTGTGCCACGCGCGCGGCGAGGACGGCGAGCGCTTCAGCGACGACGAGGTCGTCAACCACATGATCTTCCTGATGATGGCGGCGCACGACACCACCACCTCGACGCTGACGACGATGTTCTACTGCCTGGCGCGCCACCCCGAGTGGCAGGACCGGCTGCGCCAGGACGCGCTGGCGCTGCCGAACCCGCAGCTGGGCTTCGCCGACCTGGCCGGCTGCGAGCGCACCGAGTGGGTGATGAAGGAATCGCTGCGCATGTACCCGCCGCTGACCTCGATCCCGCGCAAGGCGGCGCGCGACTGCAGCTTCGGCGGCTTCCAGATCCCCAGGGGCACGCCGGTGGGCATCTCGCCGATCCACACCCACCACATGCCCTCGCTGTGGACCGACCCGCACCGCTTCGACCCCGAGCGCTTCTCGCCCGGGCGCGCCGAGCACCGCCGCCACGCCTATGCCTACCTGCCCTTCGGCGGCGGCGCGCACCTGTGCATCGGCCAGCATTTCGCCGACATGGAAGTCAAGAGCGTGATGCACCAGGTGCTGCGGCGCTTCAGGTTCAGCGTGCCCGAGGGCTACCGCATGCCCTACCAGCTGGTGCCGATCGCCAAGCCGCGCGACGGCCTGCCGATCACGCTGCAGGCGTTGTGACCGTCAATCGAGGGTGATGCCCAGGTCGGTGGCCAGGGCGATCCATTCGGCCGAATCCTCGGCCCAGGTCTTGCGCACCTCGGCGGGATCGGTCAGCGGCAGGTTGGGGATGCCGAACTGCTCACGCAGGCCCTTGAGCTGCGGCGTGGCCGAGGCCTCGCGCACGGCGGCCGAGAGCTTGTCGAGGATGTCGCGCGGGGTACCGGCCGGTGCGGCGAACGGCAGGAAACCCTCCAATCCAAACACCGGCGCGGTGAAACCCTGCTCCACCAGCGTGGGCAGATCGGGCAGGCGCGGCGTGCGCAGCTTGCCGGTGGCACCGATGGCGCGCAGCTTGCCGGCCTGGATGTGCGGCATGATGCCCTGCACACTGCCCACACCCGCCTGGATCTGACCGCCGATCAGGTCGGTCAGCATCGGTGCCTCGCCGCGGTAGTGCGCCACCACCATGCCGAGCTTCTCGCTCTTGTTCAGCACGTCGCCGAGCATGTGGGCCCAGGAGCCGGCACCATAGGTGCCCCAGGCGGCCGGGTTGGCCCTGGCAAAGCCGACCAGCTCACGCAGGCTCCTGGCCGGCACGTTGGCATTGACGGCCACCAGCAGCGCGCCGCTGGGAAACAGCGCCACCGGGTCGAAGTCCTTCACCGGCGCGTAGGCCAGTTTCTTGTAGAGCACCTTGGCCTGCCAGGTGGGCGTGCTGGTGCTGATCAGGAGGGTGTAACCGTCGGGCGCGGCCTTGGCCACCTCGCCCGCGCCCAGCGTGCCGCCGGCGCCGGTCTTGTTCTCGATGTTGAAGGCCTGGCCGAACTTGCGCGACAGATGCTCGCAATACATGCGGGCATAGGCGTCGGTCAGCCCGCCCGGCGGGAAGGGCACGATCACCCGCACCGGCCGGCTGGGCCAGGCCGCCTGGGCCCGGGCTGCGGTGGGCAGCACGGCGCCGGCAGCGGCGCCCAGCACCAGCTGGCGACGCGAGGGGCCGGCCTGGGTCGCGGGCTCGAAGGGATTGGTCGGCGGGCACATGGACAGGTCTCCGGGAAGGTGGGGTGGCGCATGCTGTAGCGCCGGCCGTGCCCGGGCTGTCGCGTAGCCGACAGCCGGTCTTCCGATTTCCGGAGGGTCGCCTCAGTCGGAACCGAAGCGCCTCATTCGCCCAGGTAGGCCGCGCGCACCTTCGGGTCGTTCAGCAATGCCCCAGCCTCGCCGCTCATCGTGATCTCGCCCGAGTCCATCACGTAGCCGCGGTCGGCCAGCCCGAGCGCCCGGCTGGCGTTCTGCTCGACCAGCAGCACCGTGGTGCCGCGGCCGTGGATGTCGGCCACCACCTCGAAGATCTTGTCGACCATGATCGGGCTCAGCCCCATCGACGGCTCGTCGAGCAGCAGCACCTTGGGCCGGGCCATCAGCGCGCGGCCCATCGCCAGCATCTGCTGCTCGCCGCCGCTCATCGTGCCGGCCAGCTGGGTGGCGCGCTCCTTCAGCCGCGGGAAGATCGAGAACACCTTGTCGATGTCGGCCTGCACCTCGTCGTCCTCGCGGATGTGGGCGCCCATCTGCAGGTTCTCGGTGATCGTCATCCGGGTGAAGGTGCCGCGGCCCTCGGGCACCATCACCAGGCCCTGCTTGACCAGGTCCCAGGGGCCCTGGCCCTTGATGCTCTGGCCCATGAAGCGGATATCGCCGTCGGCCACCGGCTGGGTGCCGGTGATCGCCTTCAGCGTGGTGGTCTTGCCGGCGCCGTTGGCGCCGATCAGCGACACCAGCTCGCCCTGGCGGACCTGGAAGCTCGCGCCCTTGACGGCCTGGATGCCGCCGTAGGCGACCTTGAGGCCGCTCACTTCCAGCAGTATGTCGTTGTTCGCCATGGTCAGTGTGCCTTGTGGCCGGCGCCGAGGTAGGCCTCGATCACCTTTTCGTTGCGCTGCACGTCGTGGGGCGTGCCCTCGGCGATCTGCTTGCCGTAGTCGAGCACGGTGACGCGGTCGCACAGCCCCATCACCAGCTTGACGTCGTGCTCGATCAGCAGGATCGTGCGGCCGTCCTTGCGGATGCGGTCGATCAGCTCGCGCAGCACCACCTTCTCGGTCGCGTTCATGCCGGCCGCCGGCTCGTCCAGCGCGATCAGCTTCGGGTCGGTGGCCAGCGCGCGGGCGATCTCGAGCCGGCGCTGGTCGCCGTAGCTCAGCGTGCGCGCCTTGTAGTCGGCGTAGCGGCCGATGCCGACGTAGTCCAGCAGCTCCTGCGCGCGCCGGGCGATCGCCGCTTCCTCGGCCTTGAAGCCGGGGGTGCGCAGGATCGCGCCGATCAGCCCCGAGCCCGAGCGCACGTGGCGGCCGACCATCACGTTCTCGAGCGCCGTCATCTCGGCGAACAGCCGGATGTTCTGGAAGGTGCGCGCGATGCCGGCCTTGGCCACCTCGTGCACCGCGGTCGGCTTGTACGGCGCACCGCCCAGATCGAAGCTGCCGGAGTCCGGCGTGTACAGCCCGGTGATCACGTTGAAGAAGGTGGTCTTGCCGGCGCCATTGGGCCCGATCAGCCCGTAGACCTGGCCCTTGCGGATCGTGATGCCCACGTCCGACAGCGCCTGCAGCCCGCCGAAGCGCTTCGACACGCCCTTCACCTCGAGTACGACCTCGCTCATGCTGGGCTCCTTCACTTGACCGGCGCGGGCGCCGCCTTGCCGTGCTCGGGCGACGGCCACAGGCCGCGCGGGCGCACCAGCATGATCGTGATCATCGCCAGCGCGATCATCAGCTGGCGCAGGATCGCGGCATCGACGCGGCCGTCGGTCAGGCGCTGCAGGTCGAGCTCGCCGGCGACCCAGCGCAGCGCCTCGGGCAGCGCGGCCAGCAGCACCGCGCCCAGCACCACGCCGGGGATGTGGCCGATGCCGCCGAGCACCACCATCGCGACGATCATCACGCTCTCCTGCAGCGAGAACGACTCGGGCGAGACGAAGCCCTGGAAGGTGGCGAACATCACCCCCGAGACGCCGCCGAAGGTGGCGCCCATGCCGAAGGCCAGCAGCTTCAGGTTGCGGGTGTTGATGCCCATCGCCTTGGCGGCGATCTCGTCCTCGCGGATCGCCATCCAGGCGCGGCCGATGCGGCTCTGCTCGAGCCGGTAGCAGATCACCACGCTGACGATCACCAGCAGCAGGAACAGGTAGTAGTACTTGGTGACCCCCGAGATCTCGTAGCCGAACAGGTTGCCGGTCTTGCCCAGGTCGAGGCCGAAGATCTTCATGCTGTCGATCTGCGACAGGCCCTTCGGACCGTTGGTGATGTTGACCGGCCGGTCGAGGTTGTTCATGAACACCCGCACGATCTCGCCGAAGCCCAGCGTGACGATGGCCAGGTAGTCGCCGCGCAGCTTCAGCGTCGGCGCGCCCAGCAGCATGCCGGCCAGCCCGGCCAGACCCGCGCCGAGCGGGATCACCAGCCAGATCGGGGTGTGCAGGCCGTTCGGGAAGGTGGCCTTGAAGAGCGCGAAGTTGTCGGCCAGGTGCGGCGACGCGAGCAGGCCGAACATGTAGGCGCCGACCGCATAGAACGCGACGTAGCCCAGGTCGAGCAGGCCGGCGTAGCCGACGACGATGTTCAGCCCCAGCGCCAGCAGCACGTACAGCAGCGCGAAGTCGAGCATGCGCACCCAGAAGTTGCCGGCCGACTGGGCGATCAGCGGCAGCACCATCAGCGCCACCGCGGCGATCAGAAAGACGACGAGTTTGTTCTTCATGCTGTGTCTCCCATCGATCAGGCGCGGTCGGCGACGCGCTCGCCGAGCAGGCCCTGCGGCCGCACCGTGAGCACCAGGATCAGCACCGCGAAGGCAAAGATGTCGGAGTACTGGCTGCCCAGCACGCCGCCGGTGAGCATGCCGATGTAGCCCGAGCCCAGCGCCTCGATGATGCCCAGCAGCACGCCGCCGACCACCGCGCCGCCCAGGTTGCCGATGCCGCCGAAGACCGCCGCGGTGAAGGCCTTCAGCCCCGGCAGGAAGCCCATCGTGTGCTGCACCGTGCCGTAGTTGGCCGCGTACATCACGCCGGCCAGCGCGGCCAGCGCGGCGCCGATCACGAAGGTGGCCGAGATCACGTGGTCGGGCCGCACGCCCATCAGCGCGGCCACGCGCGGGTTCTCGGCGGTGGCGCGCATCGCGCGGCCGAGCTTGGTGCGGTTGACCAGGTACATCAGCGCCAGCAGCGTGACCGCGGTGGTGCCCAGGATCAGGATCTGCGTCAGGTTGATCACCGCGCCGCCGATGAAGATCGGGTCGTTGGGCAGCAGGATCGGGTAGGGCTTGGTGCTGGGCTGCCAGATGATCATCGCCAGCGTCTGCAGCAGCAGGCTCATGCCCATCGCGGTGATCAGCGGCGCCAGCCGCGGCGCATTGCGCAGCGGCCGGTAGGCGATCTTCTCGATCAGGTAGTTCAGCACCGAGCAGACCACGATCGCGGCGATCAGCGCGATCAGCAGCATCACCCAACCCGGCAGGCCGGATCCGGCGAGCACGCGCAGCACCGTCCAGCTGGTCAGCGCGCCCACCATCAGCACCTCGCCGTGGGCGAAGTTGATCAGGTTGATGATCCCGTAGACCATCGTGTAGCCCAGGGCCACCAGCGCATACATGCTGCCCAGCACCAGACCGTTGATGATCTGCTGCAACAAGATATCCATGGCGGGGTCTCCGTGTTCTCGAGGCCGGCGGCCCGCGCGGCCGGTTGGCAGCAGGGGCGGTTCGCAGGACTGTCGTGTTCTTGCTAGCAAGAAGCCGGCCGATGCGCTGCAATCGGACTGGGCGGGATTCTAGGTGGCGGCCTCCAATGCAAACGCGGGGACATTCCCGGCCGGCCAGCGAACATTGTTCGGAAGAATCCAGGTCACGCCGGATCTTGTGCGGCGTATCGGGTTAACCCTGGTGATCGATCGAGGGCTTCGGCGGCTCCGGGTCGCCCTGCGCCTGCCGATCGAGCCGCCGCAGTTCGGCCAGGCGCTCGCCGATGCGCAGCTCCAGCCCGCGCGGCACCGGCTGGTAGAAGCTGCGGCCGGCCAGACCGTCGGGCAGGTACTGCTCGCCGGCGGCGAAGCCGCCGGCCTCGTCGTGGGCGTAGCGGTAGCCGCCGCCGTGGCCCAGGTCCTTCATCAGCCGGGTCGGCGCGTTGCGCAGGTGCATCGGCACCGGGCGGCTGACATCCTGCTTCACCAGCGAGCGCACCGCGTTCCAGGCGGTGTAGACGGCGTTGCTCTTCGGCGCGACGGCCAGGTAGACCACCGCCTGCGCCAGCGCCAGCTCGCCTTCGGGCGAACCCAGGCGCTCGTAGACCTCGGCGGCCTGCAGCGCCAGCTGCTGGCCGCGCGGGTCGGCCAGGCCGATGTCCTCGCTGGCCATGCGGATCACCCGCCGCGCGACATAGCGCGGGTCGACGCCGCCGTCGAGCATGCGCGCCAGCCAGTAAAGCGCCGCGTCGGGGTCGGAGCCGCGCACGCTCTTGTGCAACGCGCTGATCGCGTCGTAGAACTGGTCGCCACCCTTGTCGTAGCGGCGCAGCATCTCGCCCAGCGCCTGCTCGAGCCGGGCCTCGTCGATTGGGCCCGGCGAGGCGGCGCCGTCGCCCAGCGATTCGAACAGGTTCTCGCAGGCATTGAGCAGCCGGCGTGCATCGCCGTCGGCGTGGCCGATCAGCCGCTGCCGGGCCGCCTCGGTCAGCGGCGGCGCGGCCATCGCGCCGCGTGCGCGGTCGATCAGCAGGCCCAGGTCGGCGTCGTCCAGCGCCTTCAGCACATGCACCGTGGCACGCGACAGCAGCGCCGAGTTGACTTCGAAGCTCGGGTTCTCGGTGGTCGCGCCGATGAAGGTGAACAGGCCCGATTCGACATGCGGCAGGAAGGCATCCTGCTGCGCCTTGTTGAAGCGGTGGACCTCGTCGACGAAGACCACGGTGCCGTGCCCCGACTGCGCGCGCGCCGCCCGCGCCTGTTCGACCGCGTCGCGGATGTCCTTGACGCCGGCGAGCACCGCCGACAGGACGATGAAGCGCGAGCGCACCGCGCCGGCCAGCAGCCGTGCCAGCGTCGTCTTGCCGACGCCCGGCGGGCCCCAGAGGATCATCGAATGGAGCCGGCCGGTCTCGAACGCGACGCGCAGCGGCTTGCCCGGGCCGAGCAGATGCGCCTGGCCGATCACCTCGTCGGGCGTGCGCGGGCGCAGGCGCTCGGCCAGCGGCGCGTCGGCGCCGGCAGCGTCGACCGCCGGGCCGCCCGGCGCCGGATCGGACGCGAACAGCGACTCCTGCGGACTCATCATGGCCATTGTCGCAGCGCTGTCGCCGTCCCGGCCCTACCATTGCGGACCGACGACGAGCCGCCGACGGGCCTCGGCGGCCAACCCCGACCCGACCGCCGCGCTGCCGGAGCCTTGGCGCCGCTGGTCGCCGGCTCGATCGCGAGGCACCGATTGCCACACTCCCTCACCCGCCCCCGGGCGCGAGCGCTGCTGAAGCGCTTGCGCGGCAGCCTTCTGCTGCTGCTGATGCCGGTCCATGCCGCGCAGCCGCTGGTCACCGAGGCGGCCGACGTGCTCGGCGCCGGCGACTGCCAGCTCGAAGCCGGCGCCGGCCGTCTGGGCGAGCGCGACGGGCCGGCGCAGACCGCCGGCGATGCGGTGGTGGCCTGCGGCGTCGCCGGCGGGCACGAGATCGGCCTGACACTGGCCGCGCTGCGCAGTGAAGGCGCCACCGACAAGCTGGTCGGCCTGAAGGGCAAGACCCTGCTGGCCGGCGCCGCGGACGGCGCCACCGCCTTCGCGCTGGCCTATTCGCTGTTCCGCAGCCACGGCGCCGCAGAAGGCTGGAATCCCGTCGGCGCCCGCCTGTACGGCGTGGCCAGCCACGAACTGGCGAAGGACCTGACCGGTCACCTGAACCTGGGCTGGCTGCGCAGCGGCCGCAGTGCGCTGAACACCACGACCTGGTCGATGGGCATCGAGGGCGATGGCCGGCTGGGCTGGGCCGCCGACCTGTTCGGCGACGACCGCTCCGCGCCCTGGCTGTCGGCGGGCGTGAAGCTGGACCTGGTCGAGAAGCTCAGCGGCAGCCTGTCGCTGGCCCGGCAGCTCGACGCGTCGCACGCCCGGTTGTGGACTCTGGGCCTGACGCTCGAGTTCTTCTGAGCGCAGCCGTTCGTTTCGCGCTTCGCGCCGCAAGCGTCGCGCCGCGAAGCCGCCGGTCACGGCCCGATCACGTCGGCCCCCGGCGGCGGCACGAAGCGGAAGCGCTCGGCCGGCAGCGCGATGCCCTGCTGCACCGCGCTGAAGCGCAACACCGAGCGCTGGCCGAAGGCGTCGTCGATCTCCAGCGCCGCGAGGTCCTTGCCGCGGAAGCCCACCCTGACCTGGGCCACGCTGCCGTCCTTGGCACGCGGCGTCGCCCGGACCCAGTCGAGCCCGTCACGCGCGGGCAGCGCGCTCAGTTCGAAATCACGCTCCAGGCTGCCGCCGGCCAGCAGCGCCGCCGGGGTGGCGCCCAGCGCCTGGTCGAGCAGGCGCACGCTGACCTGGTTCAGGTCGATGTCGTGCAGCCAGACCTTCTGGCCGTCGCTGACGATCAGCTGCTCGAACGGCTTGCCGTAGGCGAAGCGGAAGCGGTTGGGCCGGCTGAACTCGAAGCTGCCGGTCGAGGTCTTCTTGCGCGCGCCGTCGGGCGCGCTGACGATCTGGGTGAAGTCCGCGCGGCCGGTCTTCACCTCGCGGACGAACTCGCGCAGCGTGTCGACCGCGTCGGCGCGCGCGGCGGCGGCGGCCGCCAGCAGCACCAGGGCCAGCAGCCGCCGCCGCGAGTGCTCAATCATCGCGCCGCGGCACCAGCAGGTCGCGGTTGCCGCTGGGCGACAGCGCCGAGACCAGGCCCGCCTTCTCCATCTGCTCGAGCAGCCGCGCGGCGCGGTTGTAGCCGATGCGCAGGTGGCGCTGCACCAGCGAGATCGAGGCCTTCTTGTTCTGCAGCACGATCGCCACCGCCTGGTCGTACATCGGGTCGGCCTCGGCATCGCCGCCGCCACCGCTGCCGCCGGGCGCGCCCTCGGCATCGCCGTCGAGCGTGCCGCCCTCGAGGATGCCCTCGATGTAGTTCGGCTCGCCCTGGCTCTTCAGGTACTCGACGACGCGGTGCACCTCCTCGTCGGAGACGAAGGCGCCGTGCACCCGCACCGGCAGGCCGCCGCCGGGCGTGAGGTAGAGCATGTCGCCCTGCCCCAGCAGCGCCTCGGCGCCCATCTGGTCGAGGATCGTGCGGCTGTCGATCTTGCTCGAGACCTGGAACGACAGCCGGGTCGGGATGTTGGCCTTGATCAGCCCGGTGATCACGTCGACGCTCGGCCGCTGGGTCGCCAGAATCAGGTGGATGCCGGCCGCGCGCGCCTTCTGTGCCAGGCGGGCGATCAGTTCCTCGATCTTCTTGCCGACGACCATCATCAGGTCGGCCAGCTCGTCGATCACCACCACGACGAAGGGCAGCCGGTCCAGCGGCTCGGGCGCCTCGGGCGTCAGGCTGAACGGGTTGCCGATCAGCTCGCCGCGCGCCCTGGCCTCGTCGAGCTTCTTGTTGTAGCCGGCCAGGTTGCGAACGCCCAGCTTGCTCATCAGCTTGTAGCGCCGCTCCATCTCGCCGACGCACCAGTTCAGCGCGTTGGCGGCCTGCTTCATGTCGGTGACCACAGGGCACAGCAGGTGCGGGATGCCCTCGTAGATGCTCATCTCGAGCATCTTCGGGTCGATCATGATCAGCCGCACATCGCGCGCCTCGGCCTTGTACAGGATGCTGAGGATCATCGCGTTGATGCCCACCGACTTGCCCGAGCCGGTGGTACCGGCGACCAGGCAGTGCGGCATCTTGGCCAGGTCGGCGACCATCGGCGCGCCGACGATGTCCTTGCCCAGGCCCATCGTCAGCTGCGAGGCCGCGTCGTGGTAGATCTGCGAGCCGAGGATCTCGGCCAGCCGGATCATCTGGCGCTTGGCGTTGGGCAGCTCGAGCGCCATCGTCGTGCGCCCGGGGATGGTCTCGACGACGCGGATGCTGATCAGCGACAGCGATCGTGCCAGGTCCTTGGCCAGCCCGACCACCTGCGCGCCCTTGACGCCGGTGGCCGGCTCGATCTCGTAGCGGGTGATCACCGGGCCGGGCGAGGCCGCGACCACGCGCACCTCGACGCCGAAGTCGCGCAGCTTCTTCTCGATCATGCGCGAGGTCATCTCCAGCGACTCGGGCGTCACCGAATCGACCCGCTGCGCCGGCGCGGCGTCCAGCAGGTCGACCTGCGGCAGCCGGGTGTCGGCCAGTTCGCTGAACAGCGGCTTCTGCCGCTCCTTGGCCACGCGGGTGCTCTTGGGAACCTCGACCATCGCTTCCTCGATCACGATCGGCGCGTGGTCCTCGACCTCGGCGCGCTCGACCTCGACCACCTTCTCGCGCTCGCGCGTCAGCACCTCGGCGATGCGCAGGTCTTCCTTGACCTCGCGCGCGACCGCCTGGCGCTGCCACAGGCTCTCGATCCAGCGGCCCAGGCCGTCGGCCACCCCGGCCCAGGAGAAACGCAGGGCCAGCGACAGCCCCAGCACCAGCGCGGCGATCCACAGCACGCCCGAACCGGCGAAGCCCAGCCACTTCATCGACAGCGGGCCGAGCACGGCGCCGGCCACGCCGCCGGCCTGGCCGCCGGGCAGCACGCTGTCCAGCCGGTACAGGCGGGTCCACTCGAGTGCGCAGCTGGCGGCCATCAGCAGGCCCAGGCCGGCCCAGAACCACCAGGCCGGCGCCGCGGGCGCTTCGGCGGGCAGCGGGCCGCGCAGTGCGCGCGCCAACGTCGCCAGCCAGCTGCGCAGCCCCACCAGCATCAGCCACCACACCGAGTAGCCGAACAGGAACAGCACGAGGTCGGACGCCCAGGCACCGGCCAGCCCGACCTTGTTGACCACCGGCGAGCCGTCGCCCGAGGTCGAGAAGCCGGGGTCGGCGGCGCTGTGCGTGGCCAGCGCCAGCAGCATCAGCAGCCACAGCACGCCGCCGGCGAGCAGCATCAGCTGCAGGCGCCAGCGCTGGGCTTCGGCCGGCGGCGTGGCGCGGCGCGAGGCCAGCACCCCGGGCCCATCGGCGCGCAACGATCCGAGCGGAAAGGTCATGCCACCGATTGTGGCCTATCGATCGCCGGGCCCGGCCGTCCGGCGGCGCCGGCTCACTCGGGCTGCGGCGCCTTGTCCTTGATGATCACCGAGCCGTTCTCCTGGGTCTCGATCACGCCGCGCTCCTCCAGGTCCTTCATGACCCGGCTGACCATCTCGCGCGAGGCGCCGACGACCTTGGCCATGTCCTGGCGCGAGACCTTGTTGCGGATCGTCTTGACGCCGTTGATCTCCTCGGACATCTCCAGCAGCGTGCGCGCGACGCGGCCGTAGACGTCGAGCAGCGCCAGCGACTCGATCTGCCGGTCGGCATGGCGCAGCCGGCGCACCAGGCCGCGCAGGATCGCGTAGCTCAGCGTCGAATGCTCGGGCAGGCAGCGCGCGAAGTCGTTGCGCCCGAGGATCAGCATGTCGGTCTGGATCTCGCAGCGAACGGTGGCCGAATGGGCCTCGTTGTCGATCAGGCTCATTTCGCCGACGTAGTCGCCGGACTCGAGCACCGCCAGGATCACCTCGCGGCCACGCGAGTCGGAGGTCAGCACCCGGGCGCGGCCGTTGAGCAGGATGAACAGCGCATTGCTCTTGCGCCCCTGCTCGACCACCAGCTCGCCGCGGCGGAAGCGCCGCTTGACCACGCTGTCGGCAATCGCCTGCGCCTGGTCGTTGGTGAGCATCGAGAACAGCGGGACGCGTCGGATCAGGTCTAGATTGGTCAGCATGGACATCGTGGTTTCCCTTCCTTCGAAGCAGTGTGTTCTGGCGTCGGTCCGGTCGAAGCCCCGAGCAGCGTTTGTAAATTGCCTCAGTTTCGTGCGAATTACCTATTGTGCCGATTGACGGGCTTGCAACCTTGCGATGCGGGCCCCATGTGACAATTCCGCATCGGTCGGGCAAGGCGCCGCGGCGCCACCGGCCTCACCCACAGCAGCCTCGGAGCCCTCGATGAGCGCCCATCCCACCCACGCCCAGGTCCTGATCCTGGGCTCCGGCCCGGCCGGCTACACCGCGGCGATCTACGCCGCCCGCGCCAACCTGAAGCCGATGCTGGTCACCGGCCTGGCCCAGGGCGGCCAGCTGATGACCACCACCGATGTCGACAACTGGCCGGCCGACGTGATGGGCGTGCAGGGTCCCGAGCTGATGGAGCGCTTCCTGAAGCACGCCGAGCGCTTCGACACGCGGATCGTGTTCGACCACATCAACGCGGTCGATCTCTCGAAGCGGCCGTTCACGCTGAGCGGCGACGGCGGCAGCTACAGCTGCGATGCGCTGGTGATCGCCACCGGCGCCTCGGCCAAGTACCTGGGGCTGCCGTCGGAGGAGGCCTTCATGGGACGCGGCGTCTCGGGCTGCGCGACCTGCGACGGCTTCTTCTACCGCGGCGAGGACGTGGCCGTGATCGGTGGTGGCAACACCGCGGTCGAGGAAGCGCTGTACCTGAGCAACATCGCCAGCAAGGTGCACCTGGTGCACCGGCGCGACAAGTTCCGCGCCGAGGCGATCCTGATCGACAAGCTGCACGAGAAGGTCGCCGCCGGCAAGATCGAGCTGCACCTGTTCAACACGCTGGCCGAAGTGCTGGGCGACGCCAGCGGCGTCACCGGCATCCGGCTCGAGAACGTGCAGTCGGGCGCCACCGAGGATCTGACGCTCAAGGGCTGCTTCATCGCGATCGGCCACCAGCCCAACACCGACCTCTTCAAGGGCCAGCTGGAGATGAGGGGCGGCTACATCGTCACCCGCACCGGGCTGGACGGCTTCGCGACGATGACCAGCGTGCCCGGCGTCTTCGCCGCCGGCGACGTGCAGGACCATGTCTACCGCCAGGCGATCACCTCGGCCGGCACCGGCTGCATGGCAGCGCTGGACGCCCAGCGCTTTCTAGAGCAGCAGGGCTGACGCTCGGGCGGACCTGGTTTTCTGGCTATAATCGCAGTCTTTGCCGAAAATCGGGCTCCGGGTTCGTCAGAACCCATGGAAGCCCATGAAAGCCCAAGAAGGGCAGCCACCAAGGCGCGAGGCCTGCCTCGCCTGCCCTGCTCTGGTTGCCGATAAGCAACCGTCAAGTCTCTGGAGAAGCGTCATGGCACGCGTCTGTCAAGTCACGGGCAAGGGCCCGATGGTGGGACACCATGTTTCCCACGCCAACAACAAGACCAAGCGTCGCTGGTTGCCCAACCTGCAGTACCGTCGCTTCTGGGTCGAGAGCGAGAACCGCTGGGTTCGCCTGCGCATCACCAACGCTGCGCTGCGCCTGATCGACAAGGTCGGCATCGACCAGGTCGTCGCCGACCTGCGCGCCAGGAACGCGCTGTAAGCGCGCCATAGTCAACCGCACACCACGACCAGAGGAGCATCGAGATGGCAGCCAAAGGCGGACGCGAAAAGATCAAGCTGGAGTCCACCGCCGGAACCGGCTTCTTCTACACCACCAACAAGAACAAGAAGACGACGCCCGAGAAGCTCGAATTCATGAAGTTCGACCCGAAGGCGCGCAAGCACGTGCTGTTCAAGGAAATCAAGCTAAAGTGATCGGCTGATCGCCGCGAACGACAAGGCCCGCTTCGGCGGGCTTTTTGCTGCCCGCTCCTTGTTCGCCGGGCATGAAAAAAGGGCCCCAGCGGGGCCCTCGTCAACCTGGGTGCAGCGCGGCGATCAGGCGTGTGCCGCGCGCAGCTTCTGCGAGAACTGCTCGAGCGCGACGATGCCGCTGCTCTCGGCCTTTCTGCACCAGGCCTGCAGATCGCCGACCAGTTGCTCGGCCGACACATTGGTGCGGGTCCAGAGCTGGCGCAGTTCCTCGCGCATCGCCACCAGCTTGGCCAGCTTCGGGCTGGCCTTCATCGCGCCGTCGAGCTCGGGCAGCACGGCACTGGGGATGCGGTCGGCATCGCGGTGCAGCCAGCGCTGGGCCAGTTGCAACTGCGACAGGCTCGAGGCCTTGGCCGCGCCCTGCTGCTTGACCCGTTCGATCTCGGCGGCACAGGCGCTGCGCAATTCCTGCGCATACTTGGCCATCACCTCGTAACGGTTGGCGATGATCGCCTCCAGCGTCTTGGCGTCGGCCTGCGGCTTGATCGCGCCCAGCTTCAGCTGCGGCGCGGTCTTGCGCACCTTGGCCCAGCCGACCATTTCCATCGCCCGGATGTAGCCCCAGCCGATGTCGAACTCGAACGGCTTGACCGAGAACTTGGCCGAGGTCGGGTAGGTGTGGTGGTTGTTGTGCAGTTCTTCGCCGCCGATGACGATGCCCCAGGGCGAGACGTTGGTCGACGCATCGGCCGCCTCGAAATTGCGGTAGCCCCAGTAGTGG
>JAEUOY010000159.1 GCA_016790515.1 Burkholderiaceae bacterium
CCTGCGCGCCGAGCCGGGCGTCGACGAGCCGCCGCCGGCCGCCGCGCCGCGCCCGCTGGTGCTGCCCGCGCTGCACCAGTTCACGCTGGCCAACGATCTGGTGGGGGTGGTCGCACCGCGCCCGGGGCTGCCGCTGGTCAGCCTGACGCTGCTGGTGCGCGCCGGTGCCGAGGCCGATCCGCCCGGCCGCCCCGGCGTCGCGGCGATGACGTCGGCGCTGTGGCCGCGCGGCGCGCTGCGCGACGGGGCGCCGGTATCCGCCTCGGCACTGGCGCGCCAGGCCGAGGCGCTGGGCAGCGCGCTGGAGGCGCGCAGCAGCTTCGGCGCCGGCACGCTGGCGATGACCGTGACCACCCCGCGTGCCGACGCCGCGCTGGCGCTGATGGCCGACGCGCTGCGCCGGCCGCTGCTGGCCGCCGACGAGCTGGAGCGCGCCCGCGCCCAGGCGCTGGACGGCCTGCGCGTCACGCTGGGCAACCCGGGCGAGGTCTCGGCGCTGGTGCTGCGCCGGGCCTTCTGGGGACCGGTGCCGCATGGCGCGGTGGCGCCGCCGGCGGCGCTGCAGCGCCTGCAGCGCACCGACCTGCAGGCGTTCCAGTCGCACTGGGTGCGGCCCGACCGGGTCGCGCTGGTGCTGGCCGGCGACATCACGCCCGCCGCGGGCGAGGCGCTGGCGCGCCGCCTGCTGGGCGACTGGCGCGCGCCCGCCAACGCGCCGCCGCAGCCGGCGCTGGCGCCACCGGCACCGCTGGCGCAGCCGCTGGTGCTGGTCGACCTGCCCGGCGCCGGCCAGACCAGCGTCGCGGTGGCCGCGCCTTTCGTCGCCAGCGGCGCTGCCGACCGGCGCATCGGCCTGGTCGCGCAGGCGGTGCTGGGCGGCGGCTACTCGGCCCGGCTGATGCAGGCGGTGCGCATCCGGCGCGGGCTGAGCTACGACGTGGCCGCGGCGGTCGAGAGCTTTGCCCCCGGCGGCATGTTCAGTGCCCAGGCGCAGACCCACCACCCCAATGCCGCCGAGGTGCTTCAGCTGCTGCGCAGCGAGCTGGTCCGCCTCGCCGACGAGCCGCCGGCCGCCGCCGAACTGGCGGCCCGCCAGGCCACGCTGGTCGGCAATTTCGGCCGCCGGTTCGAGACCAACGACGGCGTGGCGGCGCTGATCGTCGGCCAGCTCGCCCAGGGCCGGCCGCTGGCCGATCTGGCCGATCACGTGCCGGCGCTGCTGGCGGTGACGCCGGCGCAGGTGCGGGACTTCGCCCGCGCGCACTGGCCGCCCGACAGCCTGCGCGCGGTGGTGGTCGGCGACCTGGCCGCCACCGGCGACGCGCTGGCCGCGCTGGCGCCGCAGGCGCTGAAGCTGACGATGGCCGAGCTGGACCTCGAGGCGCCGGCGCTGCGCAAGCCCTGACCCGGCGCGTTTCGCGCCCGCCACCTGCGCAGAACTTGACCTCGCCCGGGGTCGCCGCGGCGCGGGATGGCCCAGCATCACCGCCATCGCAGCACGACCCGGAGCGCATCATGTGGGACACCGTCGTCATCGGATCGGGCATCGCCGGGCTGACGGCCGCCGCCGCACTGGCGCGGCGCGGCCAGCGCGTGCTGGTGCTCGAACAGCACCACACGCCGGGCGGCCTGACGCAGACCTTCCGCCGTGCCGACTGGACGTTTGCCCCCGGCGTGCACTACCTGGCCGACGTCGGCGCCCAGCCCGGCCCCGGCGGGCCCTTCGGCCGGCTGCTGGCCTGGCTGGGCGACGGCACGCTGCGCTTCGCCGACAGCGGCAACCCGTACGACGTGGTGCGCCTGCCGGGCTTCGAGTTCGCCATCGAGCACCCCGAGGCGGCCTACCGCGCCGCGCTCGAAGCCCGCTTTCCGGCGCAGGGCCCGGCGATCGCCCGCTGGTTCGACGAGATGCACGCGGCGCGCAAGGCGGCGTTCACGCTGTTCGCGCTGCGCGGCCTGCCGCCCTGGCTGGCCTGGGGGCTGCGGCTGTGGCGCGGCGCCGAGCTCGACCGGATGCGCCAGCGCACGCTGGCCGAGGCGCTGGCCGAGATTCCCGATGCCCGGCTGCGCGCGGTGCTGGGCGCGCGCTGGGGCGACCACGGCGCGCCGCCCGAGACCGCGCCGCTGGTCGAGCACGCGCTGATCACGGGCGCCTACGACGCCGGGTCTTGGTACCCGGTCGGCGGGCCGGCGCGGCTGGCCCA
Source organism: Burkholderiaceae bacterium (assembly GCA_016790515.1). Taxonomy (GTDB): domain Bacteria; phylum Pseudomonadota; class Gammaproteobacteria; order Burkholderiales; family Burkholderiaceae_C; genus Pseudaquabacterium. The sequence goes on from JAEUOY010000159.1 coordinate 2,205, forward strand.
GTCGCTGCTGCCCACGGTGCTGGCGGCGGGCGGGCAGATCGAGCTCGGCGCCTCGGTCGAACGCATCACGCTGACCGGCGGCCGTGCCGACGGCGTCGTCTACCGCCGGAACGGCACGCTGCACCCCGCCGGCGCGCGCCAGCTGATCTCGGCGATGGGCGTGCGCAACACCGTCGACTGCCTCGACCGCGAGGTGGCGCCAGCCTGGCAGGCCGAAGTGCGCGGCTTCCGGCCCGGGCTGTCGTACCTGTCGCTGTTCCTCGGCTTCGAGGGCGACATCGCCGCCGCGGGCGCGTCGTCGGCCAACGTCTGGGTCTACGAGAGCGAGGCCGTCGGCCCGTTCTGGCGCGCGCCCGCCGACGAGGACGCACCGGGCCTGTTCGTCTCGTTCCCGTCGCTGAAGGATCCGGCCTGCGCCGGCCAGCCCACCGCCGAGGTGGTGGCCTTCTGCGACGCCGAAGCCTTCGCGCCCTGGCTGCAAGCGCCGGGGGCGGCGCCTGCCGACGGCGATCGGCCCGAGGACTACCTGGCCTTCAAGGCCTGGGTCGAGGAGCGCCTGCTGGCGCAGTTCCTGCGGCATTTCCCTGCGCTGGCGCCGCTGCTGCGATTCCACGAGATGTCGACGCCGGTGACCCAGCAGCACTTCGTGCGCACACCGGGCGGGGCGACGTACGGCATCGAGATGGACGCCGCGCGGCTCGGCTCGCCGGCGCTGAACGTGCGCAGCCCGGTGCCCGGGCTGCTGCTGGCCGGGCAGGACGTCAGCGGCGCCGGCGTGCCCGCCGCGGGAATGAGCGGGCTGCTGGCCGCCGCGGCGCTGGAGCCCGCGCTGCTGCGCCAGCTGGGCGGCTGACGAGGCTGCCTGCCGGGGACCTGCAGTCCCCGGGGCCTGGGGGGCTTGGTTTGCGGCCGAACCGGCCCATCTGCAGCCGGTGATGCCCGAGGCCCCGATCTCCGCGCTGCCGCTGCTGCTGTTCCTGGCGCTGGTGCTGGCCGGCCTGGCCGCGCTGCTGCTGCAGCCGTGGTGGGCAGCGCGCCGGCGGGCCCGGCTGCAGGCCTTGCCGTTCCCGGCTGCCTGGCGGCGCATCCTGCGCCAGCGGGTGCCGGCGGTGGCGGCGCTGCCGGCCGATCTGCAGCAGCGGCTGAAGCAGCTGATCCAGGTGTTCGTCGCCGAGAAGCCGTTCATCGGCTGCGCCGGCCAGGCGATCACCGACGAGGTGCGGGTGACGATCGCCGCGCAGGCCTGCCTGCTGCTGCTGGGCCAGCCGCGGCCCGACGGCTACCCGCGGCTGCGCGAGATCCTGGTCTACCCCGACGCCTTCGTCGTCGATGCGCTGCAACCCGCGCCCGGCGGCGTGGTGCAGGCCCGCCGGCAGGTGCTGGCCGGGCAGTCCTGGACCCAGGGCCGGGTGATCCTGGCCTGGACCGAGGTGCTGGCCGGCGCGGCCGACCCCGCCGACGGCCGCAACGTGGTGATCCACGAGTTCGCGCACCAGATCGACCAGGACAGCGGCAGCGCCGACGGCCGGCCCTGGCGGGCCTCTCGCGCGCAGCGGCGGCGCTGGGCGGCGGTGATGGACGAGGCCTATGCGCGGCACCAGCGCGAAGGCCCGGTGCTGGTCAGCGCTCAGGGTGCCGCCGATCCGGCCGAATTCTTCGCCGAGCTGAGCGAGCGCTTCTTCGAGCAGCCGCAGGCGCTGGCCGCCGAGGCGCCGGCGGTCTACCGCGAGCTGGCGCTGCTGTACCGGCTGCATCCGGGCGCTTGGTGAGCGGGCCGGAGGCGCTGGCCACGCAGCGACCCCCGACTGCGGGTGTTGCGGGCGTGGACCGGCGGCAAGCGCCGGTCTATGCTGGACACGGCCCGTGGCGGCATGGGCAGGAGAACCCCGATGCGCTCAGACAATCGCCCGCGCCTTGCGCGGCAGCCATCGCGTCCGGTGGCCGTGCTGGCGCTGGCCAGCGCTGCCCTGGCCCCGCTGCAGGCGGCGCCGCTCGCCTGGGTGCTCAACACCAACCAGAACGTCGAGATCGTCGCGCTCGCCAGCAACACCGGCGGGCCGATCGGCAACATCGGCTTCGCCAGCGACAGCCTCGCCAGGGCGCCTTCGGGCCAGCTCTATGCCGCCGACGCCTTCGGCAATCTCTGGGACGTGACCGCTGCGCCGATCCCGGTGGGGCCGACCGGCCGCACCCAGATCGGCGACCTCGACTGGGCTGCGAACGGGCTCTGGGGCTACGCCAACGGCAGCCAGGAGCTGTTCTTCTTCGACTTCGGCAGCAGCAGCGTCAGCTACGCACAGGCGATCGCGCTGGCGCCCGGCGCGGTGGTCACCGGCGTGGCGCACCAGCCCAGCAGTGGCGACGTCTTCCTGTCGACGAGCCTGGGCCTGAACAACGACGCGCTGCTTCGCGTGCCGGCCGCGGCCACCGCGGCGATCAGCGTCGGCACGCTGACGCACGGCGACAGCTTCAGCTACGTCAGCGACATCGACTTCGACGCTGCCGGCACGCTCTACGCGATGACCTGGTTCCACCGCTGGTTCTACACCGTCGCCACCGGCAATGCGGCCACCTCGCTCGTCAGCACCGGGCCGCACCGCGACACCACGGCGTTCGCGCTGGCGCCGGTGCCCGAGCCCGCCAGCGCGGCGCTCTTCGGCGCCGGCCTCGCCCTCATGCTGTCCTGGGCTGCACGCGGCCGGCGGGCGGCCATGGGGGCGATCGGACGTGGCATGGGCAAGGGTTGATCCGGGGGACGGCTGGTTCGGCCAATCGATCCGGCGCGGCCTACAGTCGTCGGCCACGTCCACGACTTCGCCGGAGGCCCGATGCAACGCCGTTCCCTGCTCCTCAGTGCCGCCGCGCTGGCGGCCCCCGCCGCCCGGGCCCAGCCGGACAAGCCGCCGCTGCGCATCCTGGTGGGCTTTCCGCCCGGCGGCTCGGCCGACACCATCGCCCGCCTGCTGGCCGAGAAGCTGCCGGCGCAGCTGGGCGGGCAGGGCGTGGTCGTCGACAACAAGCCGGGGGCGGCCGGCCGCATCGCGATCGACCAGCTGAAGAACGCCGCGCCCGACGGCAACACCGTGATCGTGATGCCCAGCGGCCCGGTGGTGCTGTTCCCGCATGTGTTCAGGAAGCTGAACTACGACCCGAACAAGGACCTGGCGCCGATCAGCCAGCTGGCGGGTTTTCCGTTCTGCATCGTCTCGGGGCCGAAGAGCAACGTGAAGACCGTGCCCGAGATGCTGGCCAAGGCCAAGGCCGACCCGTCGACCGCCACCTTCGGCTCGTCGGGCAACGGCACGGTGCCGCATTTCCTCGGCCTGATGATCGGCGACGCCGCCGGCGTGCCCTTCCAGCACGTGCCCTACCAGGGCGGCGCACCGGCGATGACCGCGCTGCTCGGCGGCCACATCGGCTACAACGTCGACGTGCTGACCGAGAGCCTCGAGCAGCACCGCGCCGGCAAGGTGCGCATCATCGCGGTGTCCGGCGCCACCCGCGCGCAGCAGGTGCCCGAGGTGCCGACGCTGCGCGAGCAGGGCGTCGCGATGGACGCCACCGCCTGGTTCGCGATGTACGGCCCCGGCGCGCTGCCGCCGGCCGCCGCGCAGCGGCTCAGCAGCGCGGTGCAGGCGGCGATGAAGGACGCCGGCTTCCAGTCCCGGCTGGCGGCGCTGGGGCTGGACAGCATCGGCTCGACGCCCGAGCAGCTGGCCGCGGTGCAGCGCGCCGACTTCGCCAAGTGGGAGAAGCCGGTCAAGGCCTCGGGCTACCAGGCCGATTGAGGAGGCAGCGATGGCCCAGCGACCCAACATCGTCTTCATCGTCGCCGACGACCTGGGCTTCGCCGACCTGGGCTGCTACGGCGGCCGCGACGCGGTCTTCGGCAAGGTCTCGCCGGTGCTCGACGGCCTGGCGGCCGACGGGATCAGGTTCACCCAGGGCTACAGCAACTCGCCGGTGTGCTCGCCCACCCGCTTCGCGCTGATGACCGCGCGCTGGCAGTACCGGCTGCGCGGCGCCGCCGAAGAGCCGATCAACAGCCGCAGCCGCGGCAGCGCGACGCTGGGGCTGCCGCCCGAGCACCCGACGCTGCCGTCGCGGCTGCGCGACGCCGGCTACCGCACCGCGCTGATCGGCAAGTGGCACCTGGGCTACCCGCCGCACTTCAGCCCGATCAAGTCGGGCTACCAGACCTTCTTCGGCCCGATGTCGGGCGGCGTCGACTACTTCACCCACTGCGATTCGAGCGGCAACCACGACCTGTGGCTGGGCGAGGCCGAGCACCGGCAGGAAGGCTACCTGACCGACCTGATCACCGGCCGCGCGCTGCAGTGGCTGGACGAGGCGGCCGGCGCCGGGCAGCCGTTCTTCCTGAGCCTGCACTACACCGCGCCGCACTGGCCCTGGGAGACGCGCGACGACGAGGCGCTGGCACAGGAGGTGAAGACCAACCTGTTCCACCTGCACGGCGGCAACATCCACAGCTACCGCCGCATGATCCACCACATGGACGAAGGCATCGGCCGGGTGATGGACAGTCTGCGCGCCAAGGGCATCGCACGCGACACGCTGGTGGTCTTCACCAGCGACAACGGCGGCGAGCGCTTCTCCGACAACTGGCCGCTGGTGGGCGGCAAGATGGACCTGACCGAAGGCGGCATCCGCGTGCCGTGGATTGCCCACTGGCCGGCCGTCATCGCGCCCGGCGGCGTCAGCGCCCAGCACTGCCTGACGATGGACTGGAGCGCGACGATGCTGGCCGCCGCCGGCGTGGCCGACGACCCGGCCTGGCCGCTGGACGGCGTCTCGCTGCTGCCGGTGCTGCGCGACCCGATGGCCACCTTCGAGCGGCCGATGGCCTGGCGCATGAAGCACCGCGGCCAGCGCGCCTACCGGCTGGGCGACTGGAAGTACCTGATGGTCGACGGCCACGAGTACCTGTTCGACATCCCCGCCGACGAACGCGAACGCGCCAACCACGCCAAGCGCGACCCGGAACGGCTGGCGGCACTGCGCCAGGCTTACCTGGATTGGGAGGCGACGATGCCGGCGATCGCGCCCGATGCCACGGTCAGTCTGGGGTATGGGGTGGGGGATATGCCGCAACGCTGAGCCCGGCGGGCATCGGCCGGGTTCAGCGACGGCAATTGTTGACCGGATCCATGAGCCGGCCGAATTGACGAAGACGCGACGGATGCCACTGGTGCTGAACGCCGGTCGCCCGTCCACGCGCCATTCGAAGCTGATCGGATGTCCATAGGTCGCCGCCGGCTGCGGGAACGTCGCGGCGGCCGGGGCCGGCGACGTACTCACCGCCTTCTCGATCGCTGCCTGCGCCGAAGCCCGCTTGGCCGCCGCGGCTGCCGGGTCGCCGGCCAATGGTCGGGTGTCGGCGATCCGCTCCAGCATCACAGTGTCTGCCGACCATCACTGGGCGGCCAAGACAGAGGACGGCCTGGCTCCGATGCGCGTGACCACCCAGGAGACCGGACTCGACGACGCGGTTTCCCCGGACGGTCAGAGCTTCGAGACCCTCCGAAGGCGCTACTGAACGACGCTGACGGCAAGCGCGCTCCAGCCGTCCCGATCCGGCAGCCCACCTTGGCCCGGCCTGAACGACGCGCTACATTTTCCCGGTCCGGCCGAGGCGTCCAGCCTCCGCGGCCGGCCAGCCCAAACGTCCAGGCTTCACATGGCAACACCCCAGCACAACGTGACCCTGCGTGAAATCACGGCTGACACGGTCATCCCGGTCACCAGGCTCGCCGTCGCCGAGTCGCAGAAGCGCTTCGTCGCGCCCAATGCCGTTTCGCTGGCACAGGCTCTCTTTGCCCCCGAGGCCTGGTATCGCGCCATCTACTTCGGCGATGAGCCGGCAGGCTTCGTCATGCTTTACGACGAGTCGCTCCGCTCCCAGCCGCCGCCGTCCCCGGGGGTCGGGGTCTGGCGCTTCATGGTGGCCGAGCCGCACCAGGGCAAGGGCATCGGAAGTGCCGCCATGCGGCTCGTCATCGAGCACGTGCGAAGCAAGGGCTGCTTCGGCAAGCTGGAACTGTCGTACGTTCCCGCGGAAGGAAGCCCGGAACCCTTCTACCTTTCCCTCGGCTTCCGCAACACCGACAGGTTCGACGACGGCGAACGCGTCATGGAGTTGCCGCTCGGCGAGGCCTGACGCTCGCGCCGGCCCGCCATGGCACCCTCATCCACGCAGTAGCCGGGGACCGGCAGCTTCCGCAGCACTGGCTGATCCACGCCCGGCGCAGTGACGGCTGATCCCTCTGCAGCAACCATCGCATCCCACGGGAAGGTCAGGGTCCGGCAAATGCCCATCGTCGACGTCCGCCCCGTGGTCTCGGCTTCGCGCGAGCTGCCCGGCAACGCGGCTCAGAGGCTCGCGGACGCGATCGCCCAGGTGCTGCAGGCCGAGACAGGGCGAGTCTGGGTGCGGCTCACCGAGATGCCGCGGCACGATTACGCCGAGAACCGAACGATCCTCGAAGACGACGATCTCCCGGTATTCGTCACCGTACTGCTGGCGGACTGGCCGGAACAGGACGTCAGGGCCAGACAGGCCGTGACCTTGGCATCTGCGGTGGCAGCCAGCCTCGGGCGCCTGGTCGAGCGTGTCCACATCGAGTATGCGCCGCCGGGGCGGGGGCGCATCGCCTTCGGAGGCCAGCTCATGGTGTGACCACACCCGGCCGCAAGGCCGGCTCGGGGGCAGACAGGGCTTCCGGGGGGGGGGGCGGGCAAGGTCGGGCATGCTGCAGCGGCCGGACGAGGCCATCGGCTCCTCGTCGGCCTTGCCCTTCCCGGGCTGGCCGGCTTCGGCAAGCACTGCACGCCCGGGCTGGGGCACACTGTGCATCGTCTCGGCCTGGGCTGGAAACGCCCGTCCCGACGGGCCGCTCAACTCGAAGGTCCAGCCGTCGCAGATCCCGGGTCGCCCTCACTACAGGAGGCTGCAGTGTCCGAAGTTCTCGAAGGCGGTTGTCTTTGCGGGGCCGTGCGCTTTCGCGCGAGAGCGCCGGCGCTTCGCACCCTGGTCTGTCACTGCCGCTTCTGCCAGAAGATGACGGGCAGCACGTCGTATGCCGAGTCGATGTTCCCGATGGATTCGGTCGAGCTCAGCGGCCCGCTGTCCGTCCATGAGCACGTCTCGCAGACCAGTGGCAAGGCGGTCCATGTCCACTTCTGCCCCCGCTGCGGGACCACCGTCTCGCTCACCTTCCAGCGATGGCCGGAGTACCGCGCCATCTCGCGCGGAACCTTCGACGATCCGGACCGGGTCTGCATAGGCTCGCATATCTGGACCGAGTCGGCGCAGACGGGCGTCATCCTGCCTGCGGACACCGACTGCTTCGAACGGGCGCGCGCCACGCTCGACGGTACGCCCATCGAGCCCACGCGGTACCCGGCCCCTGTCGCCGCCAGAAGCGCTGCCTGACCTGGCGCCGCGGCAGGCGCGCCACCGCCTTCGACGGGTGCCTGAAACGTGGACCAGCGCTGCCTGCGAGGCGAGCCATTCGCCGAACCGGCCCCGCGCCGCCATCGCAGCGGACAAGGCATTGCGCCCCGCGGGCCGGTCGCGCAGAATTTCGGCGCCGAAGGCGTCGGGCCTTCGCGGTACCTCGGAGACCCGGACGCCAGCTTCGCCGGGCCCGAGGGCCTGGCAGCCAATGCGGAGTGAAGCGGTGAAATGCTCGGTCGAGGCGAGCTGCAACGGCATGGGCCGGTCCGGCGCCAGCGGCCGGTTGCCGCTCCGGCGGCCTGTGTCGCTTCGGGCGCCTCTGCTCGAACGTTGAGGTGGCCGCAGATGCAAGTACGTCCTGCCAGGCCCGGTGATGCTCGCGCGGTTGCGGAAATCCACGTCCGCGCCTGGCAGGCTGCCTACGCGGCCATCGTGCCTGCCGAATACCTGGCCTCGCTGTCCATCGAGAAGCACGAGGCCCTGTGGAGCGATGGCATCGCCAAGGGCTCTCCCCAACTGCTGGTCGCCGTCGAGTCGCAGCAGGTGCTTGGGTGGGTTTCGTTCGGGCCGTCCCGGGACGACGACGCAAGCGCCGGCGTCGGCGAGGTATGGGCCTTCTATGTCGCACCGTCCGCCTGGGGCAGCGGGGTCGGCAAAACCCTCTGGAGTCACATGCTTCCGCTGCTCCAGAGGCAGGGTTTGCGCCGCATCACCCTCTGGGTGTTCCCGGAGAACGAGCGAGCTGCCCGCTTCTATCGCTCGCTGGGGTTTACGCTGGAGCCGGGTTCAGCCAGGCAGTTCACGCTGGGTGGTGTCTTGCTGAACGAGGTTCGCCATGTCCGCGACGCTGCCGCCTGACAGGCCTGCCGTGACCTCCCCTTCTTCAGCGGTCGGGACCGAATGCCGATTCGGTCCGGCCGCCAGGTGCAGCGCGCGTTGTCCGAACCGACTGTCGCAGGTGTGTCCATGGAACACGGAACCGGCCCGTTCGATCTGAGCAAGACCCCGATTCACCTGGGCTCCGTGGTCGACGCGGACAACCCGGCGGTGCCGATTCAGGGGTTCGGCTTCGACGGCGAATCCTACGAACGCTACATCGCCCGCCACTGCGAGCCCGGCGCGCCTGGCCGGCTGGTGATGCTGGCATCGTCGCCGACGAACTGGGGTGCCTGGGAGTGCCACCCGGAGGGCGACGAGATCGTCATCGTCCTGGAGGGCCAGGGCGTGTTCATCCAGGAGATCGACGGCGGGACGCGAAGAATACCGGTCGTCCCCGGCACCACGGTCATCAATCCTGCCGGCGTCTGGCACACGGCGGACGTCGAGCTGGCGATGAAGGCGATCTTCATCACCCCCTGCCCCGGGACACGGCACCGTCCGCGCTGAATCGATCCCGCCATACTCCGGTCGCCATGGCCAAGGCCTACTACCTTCGCTTCGTGCTTCGCGAACGGTCCGAAGACCTGTTCGTTCCGGTCCGCAAGTCCGAGTCGGACCGGCTCGAGCTGGCGCTTGCCGACGCCTGCTCCGGCGATGCCCGGTTCTTCGTCCTCGACACCTTGAAGGGGAGGACCTTTGCGCTCAACCTGGCCGAGGTGCAGGCGGTCCGGTTCCTGTGGGACCCGAGCATCCTCCCGCCGGACAGCACCCGCGACGACGGCATGATCGAGGTCCTGCTTCGCGGGCGGGCGGAACCGCTCGAGGGCGGTGCCGACGACCCGGCCGAGGTCGCGGCAATGTTCGTGATGCTCGACGGCGGCTCGGAGGTCGGCAGCTTCTTCGGCTTCCAGGACGAGGACGGCGAGTTGCTGCAACTCAACCCCAGGGAGGTCGTCTGGCTGGCTGCGCCGACACACCTGCTCCAGGGCCCGAGGGACGATCTGGGTGCCGGCGACGATGGCCTCGAAGGCGACTTCTGAGCCTCGTCGAACGCAGGATGGAACCTGCGGCTCGCGGCGATCGATGCGTGCCCGCCATCCCGAAGGTCGAGAGCATCATGTCGCCGCACGATCTCGACGTCGCCCAGGCGCGGCACGGCTGGCGCCCGATCGACATGGCGGTTCGCACACTTTCGCTCTCGAGGAAACGCCGGGCCGTCCCGGGTTTCCTCGACCCCCGCGGGTGGGCGGGCTGCGCGCAGCCCGGCCCCGGGGGCGCTCACAAGGCCAGACCGCCGCCTTCACCTGCATCGCCATGAAGACCCAGTACTACACCGCCACGAGCCTCGACGGCTTCATCGCAACCGAGGACGACTCGCTGGACTGGCTGTTCCCGCTCGGCGATGTCAACGACACCAGTTACCCGGCCTTCATCGCCGATGTGGGGGCGCTTGCCATGGGCGCGGCCACCTACCTCTGGATGGTCGGACACGCCGGGAAGGTCGCCGGCCAGACGGGCTCGCCGTGGCCCTTTGCGCAGCCCACCTGGGTGTTCACGCACCGGACGCTGCCGCCGGTGGCGGGCGCCGACGTCCGGTTCGTCCAGGGTGAGGTGCGCCGGGTGCACGAACAGTTGGTCCGCGCAGCGGGCACCAGGAACATCTGGGTGGTCGGCGGAGGCGACCTTGCCGGCCAGTTCTTCGACGCCGGGCTGCTCGACGAAGCCATCGTTCAGGTGGCATCGGTCACCCTGGGCAGGGGCAAGCAGCTCTTTCCGCGTCGCGTCACCAGCCCGCCCTGGAAGCTCGTCTCGGTTCGCCAGGTCGGCACAGGCTTTGCCGAACTGCGCTATGAGCTCCCGGCCCGGGCGCCGGCCGCGCCTACTTCAGCGCCCAGCCGCCGCTGACCGGGAACACCTGGCCGACGAAGCAGGCCGCGGCGTCGCTGCACAGGTAGGCGGCGAACAGCGCGTCCTCCTCGGCCGAGACCAGCCGGCCCAGCGGCACCTCGCGCTTCAGGCGCTCCTGGAAGCGCGGGTTGGCCTGCACCTCGGGCGGGAAGTAGGTCGGGTTCTCGACGAAGTTCTGCGCAATCGCGTTGAACTGGATGCCCTGCGGCGCCAGCTCCAGCGCCACCGCCTGCATGTAGGCCAGCTGCGCGCCGCGGGCCGCGCTGTAGCTGGCGGTGCGCTTCTGGCCGCGCAGCGCGGCGGCGCTGCCCATCAGCAGGATGCGGCCGGCGCGCCGCGCCAGCATCTGCGGCAGCACCGCGGCCACCAGCCGCGGCAGCGGGTCGACCAGGTGGGCGAAGACCTCGCGCCATTCGGTATCGGTCACGTCCTGTGCGGCGGTGGCCGGCGCCGGCAGCGCCAGGTGCAGCAGCAGCACGTCGACCGCGCCGGCCTCGGCCACCGCCGCCGCCGCGGCCGCCGGGTCGCCGGCCAATGGCCGCGTGTCGGCGATCACCGTGGCGCCCAGGCGGGTGAACACCTCGGCGAGCGCCGGGCCCATGAAGTCCTGCGATTGGGTGACCAGCACCCGCTTGCCGTCGAGTCTGCAGAGGTTCATCGGCGCAGAATACCCCGCCGCGCGGCGCCCGATCACGCCGGCGACACCGGCCCGGGCCGGTCCCCGGAACGATCGGCCGCGGCCCGTGCGCGGTGCCGGCGCCGTTTCGGGCGGCCGGCGTAAGGAAAGCTGCATCCGGTTCGACCGACGCCGCGTAACCACCCCGCAGCGGCCGCCCGGGCCGCGCCTGCCAACCCCTGTCGACGGAACCGCTCATGAACACCACCCTGTCCCTGCCGTCCCTCCTGGCCTCCTCAGTCGCCGTCGCGGCGGCTGCCCTGGGCACCGCGGCCTTCGCCCAGGTCGACCCGAACCGCATGGTCGACACCTTCGAACGGGTCGGCGGTAAGTTCGAGGGCTATCGGCGCTCCGGGGCGAAGGGGGTGTGCGCCAGCGGCGAATTCGTCGGCAGCGCCGAGGGCCGCGCGCTGTCGGTGGCCTCGGCGTTCAGCGGCAGGCCGGTGCCGGTGATCGTCCGCTTCTCGATCGGCGGCGGCAACCCGAAGGCGCCCGACAACGCGCGCAGCCAGCGCAACCTGGCGCTGCAGTTCGACCTGCCCGGCGGCGAGACCTGGCAGATGGGCAACATCTCGGCACCGGTCTTCGGGGCGGCCACGCCGGCGCAGTTCCTGGGCCGGCTGGAATCGCTGGTGCCGGACCCCGAGACGAAGAAGCCGAACCCCGACCGGGTCAAGGCCTTCGCCGACGCCAACCCCGAGGTCCTGCTGCAGGGCAGGTATTTTGCCGGCCAGCCGGTGCCGGCCAGTTTCGCCAAGGTCAACTACTGGGGCGTGCATGGATTCGGCTTCGTCGACGCCGGCGGCAAGAAGCAATGGGGCAAGTGGATCTTCGAGCCGGTGGGGGGCACGCAGTCGCTGACCGACGAGGAAGCCAAGGCCAAGGGCCCCGACTTCCTGATCGATGACCTGCGGCAGCGTGTCGCGGCCGGCGGCGTGGCCTTCGACTTCAACCTGCAGCTGGCCGAGGCCGGCGACCGGATCGACAGCGCCGTGACGCCGCTGCCCGAGGAGCGCCGGAAGATCACGCTGGGGCGCCTGACCGTCAAGTCGGTGTCGCCAGACGCCGGCGGCGCCTGCCTGACCATCACCTACAACCCGATGGTGCTGCCCAAGGGCATCGAGGCCTCGGCCGACCCGATGCTCGCCGCCCGGGCCGCGCCGTACGCGGTGTCGCTGGGCCGCCGCCTGGGCGAAGGCGCCAGGCAGTAGGCCGGCGGGCGATCGCCGCGCCGGGGCGGGCGCGGCGGCCGCGGCATTCGGGCCGCTCAGGTCGCCGTCGCCCGCCGCACCGCATGCTCCCACTCGCCCATCAGCGCCTGGGCCCGCTCGCGCGCCAGCGTCGGGTGGAAGCGGCGCTCGGCCTGCCATTGCGCCGACAGCTCGTCCAGGCCCCGGTAGACGCCGGTGGCCAGCCCGGCCAGGTAGGCCGCGCCGAGCGCGGTGGTCTCGGTCACCCGCGGCCGCACCACCGGGATGCCCAGCAGGTCGGCCTGGAACTGCATCAGCAGGTCGTTGACGCAGGCGCCGCCGTCCACGCGCAGCTCCGTCACCGTTGCGCCGCCGGCGGCCGCTGCGTCGCGGCTCATCGCCTGCAGCAGCGCGGCGCTCTGGAAGGCGATGCTCTCCAGCGCGGCGCGGGCGATGTGGCCGATCGTCGTGCCGCGGGTGAGCCCGGTCAGCGTGCCGCGGGCATCGGCGTTCCAGTACGGCGCGCCCAGGCCGGTGAAGGCCGGCACGAACATCACCCCGCCGGCATCGGGCACGCTCTCGGCCAGTGCCTGCACCTCGCTGCTGGCCCGGATCGCGTGCAGGCCGTCGCGCAGCCACTGCACCACCGCGCCGCCGATGAACACGCTGCCTTCCAGCGCGTACCGAAGCCCGGCATCGGTCTGCGCCGCGCTGGTGGTGATCAGCCCGTTCTCGCTGATGCGGAACCGGTCGCCGGTGTGCATCAGCAAGAAGCAGCCGGTGCCGTAGGTGTTCTTCGCCAGCCCCGGCGTGAAGCAGGCCTGGCCGAACAGCGCCGCCTGCTGGTCGCCGGCGATGCCGGCCACCGGCACCGTGGCGCCCAGCAGCGCCGGGTCGGTCTCGCCGTAGAGGTGGCTGCTCGGGAAGACCCGCGGCAGCAGGCTGTCGGGCACGTGCAGCAGCTTCAGCAGCTCGTGGTCCCAGACGTTGTGGCGGATGTCGAACAGCATCGTGCGCGACGCGTTGCTGACATCGGTGGCGTGCACCCGGCCGCCGGTCAGCTTCCACAGCAGCCAGCTGTCGACGGTGCCGAAGGCCAGGTCGCCATGCGCGGCGGCGATGTGCGCGCCGCTGACATGGTCGAGGATCCAGCGGATCTTGGTCGCCGAGAAGTACGCGTCGACCACCAGCCCGGTGCTGCCGCGGATCTGCCCGGCATGGCCTTGTTCGCGCAGCTGCGCGCACAGCGGCTCGCCGCGCCGGTCCTGCCAGACGATCGCGTTGTGGATCGGCCGGCCGGTGTGGCGGTTCCAGACCACCGTGGTCTCGCGCTGGTTGGTGATGCCGACGGCAGCGATGTCGCGCGCGGTCAGGCCGGCCCTGGCGATCGCCTCGCCGGCGGTGGCCAGCTGCGACTGCCAGATCTCCTCCGGGTCGTGCTCGACCCAGCCGGGCTGCGGAAAGATCTGGCTGAACTCGCGTTGCGCCATCGCGACGATCCCGCCGCCGGCGTCGAAGACGATGCTGCGCGAACTTGACGTGCCCTGGTCGAGCGCGAGGATGAAGCTCATGGGGGGTCTCCTGGATCGATGCCGTCGGGTCCGGGCGGCGTGGCGCCGGTCACGCAGCTCACGCCGGCTTCGGCCAGCAGGGACGGGAAAGGCGCGGGGGGGGCGCTGTCGGTGAACAGCGTGTCGATCTGGTCGAGCCGCCCCACCTCCACCATCGCCGGGCGGTTGAACTTGCTGTGGTCGGCGGCCAGCCACACCTGCCGGCTGGCGCGGATGATGGCCTGCGCCACCTTGACCTCTCGCAGGTCGAAGTCGCGCAGCGTGCCGTCGGACTCGATGCCCGAGATGCCGATCAGGCCGATGTCGACGCGGAACTGGCTGATGAACTCCACCGTGGTCTCGCCGATGATGCCGTGGTCGCGGCTGCGCACCAGGCCGCCGGCGACGATCACCTCGCAATCGGCGTTGTCGCTGAGCAGCGCGGCCACGTTCAGGTTGTTGGTGATGACGCGCAGGCCGCGGTGCGCCAGCAGTTCGTGCGCCACCGCTTCCACCGTGGTGCCGATGTTCAGGATCAGGCTGCAGCCGTCGGGCACGGCGCGCGCCACGGCCCGCGCGATGCAGCGCTTGGCCTCGTCGTTCAAGGCCTGCCGCTGGCGGTAGGCGATGTTCTCGGTGGTGCTGCTGGGCAGCCGCACGCCGCCATGGAAGCGCGCCAGGAAGCCGGCGTCGGCCAGCAGCTTGACGTCGCGCCGCACCGTCTGCAGCGTCACGCCGAAGCGGTCGGCCAGTGACTCGATGGTCACCGAGCCGAGTTCACGCACGGTGTCGAGCACACCGGCCTGGCGTGGATTGGGGGTCAGGGCCATCACGGGGCTGTCCGGGGCTGTCGGGATTCCCGGCGCCTAGGTTACGCGAAGCCAAGCGCGCCCGGGCGGTGAATGCCCGGCTTGCGTTTGGCGTGCGGAAGGGTTACAAAGGAACGTAAGCGAACAAAAAGACGCAAAAGCGAACATTCAGCGAAACGACCACGGACGGTCCGTCGCGCTGACCAGTCCCTCGAGGAGACACGTTGAGCGAGCCATTCCCGGGCGCCATGCAGCCCCTGTCACCCACCGTCCCGGCGTCCTGCGACGTGCTGGTGGTGGGCGGCGGCATCAACGGTGCGGGCATCGCACGCGACCTGGCCGGGCGCGGCCTGGCGGTGGTGCTGTGCGAGCAGGACGACCTGGCCAACCACACCTCCTCGTCGTCGACCAAGCTGATCCACGGCGGGCTGCGCTACCTCGAGTACTACGAGTTCGGCCTGGTGCGCAAGTCGCTGGCCGAGCGCGAGTTGCTGTTCAGGAGCGCACCGCACATCATGTGGCCGATGCGCTTCGTGATGCCGCACGACCCGTCGATGCGCCCGGTGTGGATGGTGCGCGTCGGCCTGTTCCTGTACGACCACCTGGCCCGGCGCGAGTGGCTGCTGGGCAGCGGCACGCTGGACCTGCGCCGGCACCCGGTGGGCGCACCGATCAAGCCCCAGTACACCCGGGGCTTCGTCTACAGCGACGGGTGGGTCGACGACGCCCGGCTGGTCGTGCTCAACGCGGTCGATGCGGCCGCGCGCGGCGCCACCATCCTGACGCGCTGCCGCTGCGAGCGCGCCGAGCGCAGCGGCGACGGCTGGCGGCTCACGCTGCAGCCGGCCGGCGGCGCGCCGCTCGAGCTGCGCTCGCGCGCGGTGGTCAACGCGGCCGGGCAGTGGACCGGCGAGTTCCTGCGCGACCGCGCCCGTGTGCCGAGCGCCCGCTCGCTGCGGCTGGTTAAGGGCAGCCACATCGTGGTCAGGAAGATCTTCGACCACGACCATTCGTACATCTTCCAGAACCCCGACAAGCGCATCATCTTCGCGATCCCCTACGAACACGACTTCACGCTGATCGGCACCACCGATGTCGAGGTCTCGGGCGCCCCCGGCAGCGTGCGCATCGACGCCGACGAGATCAGCTACCTGTGCAGCCAGGCCAGCCGCTACTTCACCCGGCCGGTGGCGCCCGCCGACGTGGTGTGGAGCTACTCGGGCGTGCGGCCGCTGCTCGACGACGAATCGGGTGATGCGTCGGCAGTGACGCGCGACTACCTGCTGGAGTTCGACGACGCGCCGTCCGCCGCTGCCGCGGGCGGTGCCGCCGCGCCGATCCTGCTGTCGGTGTGGGGCGGCAAGATCACGACCTTCCGCAAGCTGGCCGAAGAGGCCGCCGACCTGCTGATGCAACGGCTGGGCCGGCGCTCGCCCTCGTGGACCGAGCATGCCTACTTCCCGGGCGGCGACCTGTCGGCCTTCATCGGCGCAGCGCAGCGGCCCGACACCGACATGCGGCGCTTCATCGCCGAACTGGTGCGCCGGCACCCCGCGCTGCCACAGACCCTGCTCGAACGCTGGGCCCACTGCTATGGCGCGCGGGTCGACGCCCTGCTGGCGCAGGCCGGTGCGCTGGGCGAGGAGGTGGCGCCGGGGTTGCATGAGGCCGAACTCGACTTCCTGTACCAGCACGAATGGGCACGCACCGCCGAGGACGTGCTGTGGCGCCGCACCAAGCTGGGCCTGCACCTGGATGCCGCGGCGCGGCAGCGGGTGGCGGCCTGGTGGAACCAGCGGCATCCCGAAACGCCGCAACTGCCAGCCACGGTGTCGCCATGCAGCTGAGACTGGACCGCATCGAGCACCGGGTGGGCGCGGCCACGCACCTGTACCCGCTCGACCTGGCGCTGCAGCCGGGCACCGTCACGGTGCTGCTCGGTGCCACCCAGGCCGGCAAGACCACGCTGATGCGGCTGATGGCCGGCCTGGACGTGCCCACGCGGGGCCGGGTGTCGGTGGATGGCCGCGACGTCACCGGCCTGCCGGTGCGGCAGCGCAACGTCGCGATGGTCTACCAGCAGTTCATCAACTACCCGTCGATGAGCGTGCGGGACAACATCGCCTCGCCGCTGAAGCTGCGCAAGCCCGGCAGCGCCGACGGCGGCGGCGGGCTGGACAAGGCCGCCATCGGCCGGCGGGTCCAGGCGCTGGCCGAGAAGCTGCACATCGAGCCCTTCCTCGAGCGCCTGCCGTCCGAGCTGTCCGGCGGCCAGCAGCAGCGCGTGGCGCTGGCCCGCGCGCTGGCCAAGGACGCGCCGCTGATGCTGCTGGACGAGCCGCTGGTCAACCTGGACTACAAGCTGCGCGAGGAACTTCGCGACGAACTGTCGGCGCTGTTCGCCGCCGGCAGCTCGACCGTGGTGTACGCCACCACCGAGCCCACCGAGGCCCTGCTGCTGGGCGGCTGGACCGCGGTGATGGACGCCGGCGAGGTGCTGCAGTACGGCCCGACGGCCGAGGTGTTCCACCGCCCGGCGTCGATCCGCGTCGCGCGCGCCTTCAGCGATCCGCCGATGAACCTGCTGCCCGGCGGCGCGCAGCGACTGGGGCCGGCGCTGGCGCATCACGGCGCGCAGGCGACGATCGGCCTGCGCGCCAGCGCACTGCGGGTGCGCGAGCGGCCTGGCGACCTGGCGCTGGCCGGGTCGGTGGAGCTGGCCGAGATCGCCGGCTCCGACACCTTCGTGCACGTCGGCACCGCGGCCGGCGAACTGGTGGCCCAGCTCACCGGGGTGCACTTCTTCGAGCTGGGCGCGCCGCTCACGCTGTACCTCGATCCGGCGCAGGCCTATGTGTTCGGCGCCGACGGCAGGCTGCTGCAGGCACCCGTCATCCCGACCAGGCACTGACATGGCGCGCATCGACCTCGACATCGCCCACAGCTACAAGCCCCACCCGCAGCACGACGGCGACTACGCGCTGCTGCCGCTGAAGATGACGTTCGATGACGGCGGCGCCTATGCGCTGCTGGGCCCGTCGGGCTGCGGCAAGACCAGCCTGCTCAACATCGTCTCGGGCCTGGTCACGCCGTCGCAGGGCAGCGTGAAGTTCGACGGCGTGCAGGTCAACGACCGCACGCCGCAGCAGCGCAACATCGCCCAGGTGTTCCAGTTCCCGGTGATCTACGACACCATGACGGTGGCCGAGAACCTGGCCTTTCCGCTGCGCAACCGCGGTGTCGCGGCCGACAAGATCCGCCAGCGGGTCGGCAGGATCGCCGAGATGCTGGAGCTCAGCGGCCAGCTCGACCGGCGCGCCGCCGGCCTCGCCGCCGACGCCAAGCAGAAGATCTCGCTCGGCCGCGGCCTGGTGCGCGAGGATGTCTCGGCGGTGCTGTTCGACGAGCCGCTGACGGTGATCGACCCGCAGCTGAAGTGGCAGCTGCGCCGCAAGCTCAAGCAGATCCACCACGAGCTGAAGCTCACGCTGGTCTACGTCACCCACGACCAGGTCGAGGCGCTGACCTTCGCCGACCAGGTGGTGGTGATGACCCGCGGGCGGGCGGTGCAGATCGGCAGCGCTTCCGACCTGTTCGAGCGGCCGCAGCACACCTTCGTCGGCCACTTCATCGGCTCGCCGGGCATGAACTTCCTGCCCGCGACCCGCCGGGGCCACCTGCTGGAGGTGGCGGGCCACCTGCTGGCAACGGGGCAGCCCGTGCCGGCATCGGCCGGCACGCTGCTGCTGGGCATCCGGCCCGAGTACCTGGCGCTGGCCGCGCCCGGCGCGACGGGCGCGGTGCCGGCGACCGTGACCCAGGCGATGGACATCGGCACCTACCAGCTGGTGACGGCGCGGGTGGGCGCCGGGCCGGACAAGGTCACGGTGCGCGCCCGGCTCGATCCCGGGGCCGCGGTCCCGCTCCCCGGCGCCGAGGTCTGGCTGGTGGTGGCCGGTGCACACACCTGCTATTACGCCGACGACGTGCTGATCGAGGCCCACCCGGTGGTGCCGCCATCGAAGGAGAGCGCATGAAACCCGTCAACCAGAAGGCCTGGTTCCTGATCCTGCCGGTGATCCTGTGCGTGGCCTTCTCGGCCATCCTGCCGCTGATGACGGTGGTCAACTACTCGGTGCAGGACATCATCTCGCCCGAACGCCGGGTCTTCGTCGGCACCGAGTGGTTCAAGGCGGTGATGCGCGACGACGACCTGCAGGGCGCGCTGCTGCGCCAGATCAGCTTCTCGCTGGCGGTGCTGGCGGTGGAGATCCCGCTGGGCATCGCGCTGGCGCTGGCGATGCCGGCCAGGGGCTGGCAGTCGAGCGCGGTGCTGGTGACGATCGCGATCTCGCTGCTGATCCCCTGGAACGTCGTCGGCACGATCTGGCAGATCTTCGGCCGTACCGACATCGGCCTGATGGGCGCCGCACTGGCCGCGCTGGGCATCGAGTACAGCTACACCGGCAACGCCGTGCAGGCCTGGATGACCGTGCTGCTGATGGACGTGTGGCACTGGACGCCGCTGGTCGCGCTGCTGTGCTTCGCCGGGCTGCGGGCGATCCCCGACGCCTACTACCAGGCCGCCAGCATCGACGGCGCCAGCAAGTTCGCGGTGTTCCGCTACATCCAGCTGCCCAAGCTGCGCGGCGTGCTGATGATCGCGGTGCTGCTGCGCTTCATGGACAGCTTCATGATCTACACCGAGCCCTTCGTGCTCACCGGCGGCGGCCCGGGCAACGCCACCACCTTCCTCAGCCAGTACCTGACCCAGAAGGCGGTGGGGCAGTTCGACCTCGGCCCGGCCGCGGCCTTCTCGCTGATCTACTTCCTGATCATCCTGCTGCTGAGCTTCATCCTCTACAACTGGATGCAGCGCGTGGGCACGGCCGACAGGACGGAGGTCCCGCATGGCTGAGCGCCGCTTCAGGAAGCGGGCGATCTTCCTGGTCGCCTACCTGGTGTTCGCCATCCTGCCGGTGTACTGGATGGTCAACATGTCGTTCAAGACCAACGAGGAGATCCTCTCGGTCTTCAGCCTGTGGCCGCGCGAGTTCACGCTGGACCACTACCGCACCAACCAGACCGACGAGTCCTGGTACTCGGGCTACATCAACTCGATGATCTACGTGGCCATCAACACGGTGATCTCGCTGCTGGTGGCGCTGCCGGCGGCCTACGCGTTCTCGCGCTACAGCTTCCTCGGCGACAAGCATGTCTTCTTCTGGCTGCTGACCAACCGCATGACGCCGCCGGCGGTGTTCCTGCTGCCCTTCTTCCAGCTCTACACCACGCTCGGGCTGATGGACACCCACATCGCGGTGGCGCTGGCCCACCTGCTGTTCAACGTGCCGCTGGCGGTGTGGATCCTCGAGGGCTTCATGAGCGGCATCCCGCGCGAGATCGACGAGACGGCCTACATCGACGGCTACACCTTCCCGCGCTTCTTCGTCACCGTCTTCATCCCGCTGATCAAGGCCGGGGTCGGCGTGGCGGCGTTCTTCTGCTTCATGTTCAGCTGGGTCGAGCTGCTGATGGCACGCACGCTGACCAGCGTGAACGCCAAGCCGATCGTCGCGACGATGACCCGCACCGTGTCGGCCTCGGGCATGGACTGGGGCGTGCTGGCCGCCGCCGGGGTGCTGACCATCGTGCCCGGCGCGATCGTGATCTGGTTCGTTCGCCACTACATCGCCAAGGGCTTCGCCATGGGGAGGGTGTGACATTCGCTCCCCCCCGATGCGCCTGCGGCGCCTCCCCCCCAGGGGGGCGACGCCAGTGGCCCGGCAGAGCCGGTTCCACGGCGTCCGCTGGGTTGCTGGCACCCTTTGGCCAGTTCAACTGTTTCGCTGTTCCGGAGAGTGCTGATGTTCGATTGGATGGCGTGGACTTTGCCGGTGGCGGTGTTTTTCAGCTGCATCGCACTGATGCTCGTGGGCATGACGGTGTGGGAACTCAGGTCGCCGACGGTCGAGCGGCGCGGCTTCCTGCCGATCGCCACCACCCGCGGCGACCGCCTGTTCATCGGCCTGCTCTCGGCGGCCTGGCTCAACCTGGCCTTCGTCGCGGTCAGCGAGAAGATGATCGTCTGGTTCGGCCTCGAGCACGAGCCGTCGATCTGGTTCAGCTTCATCGCGTCGATGGCCCTGCTGGCGCTGGTGATGCGCAAAGGCTGAGACCGCGGCACCGACCCCCGTCACCGTTTCGAACGGCAGCCGCCACCTCTTCCCAGCGGGCCTGCCCCAGTCGACAGTGGGAAGCAACCGAGGAGACTTCAATGAAACACCGCATGCATGCCGTCGCGTTCGCTGCCGCCGCACTCGCCCTGGGCCATGGCGCCTGGGCCGGCGAGGCCGAGGCCAAGAAGTGGATCGATGCCGAGTTCCAGCCCAGCACGCTGAGCAAGGACCAGCAGATGGCCGAGATGAAATGGTTCATCGAGGCTGCCAAGAAGCTGCAGGCCAAGGGCGTGAAGGAGATCTCGGTCGTCAGCGAGACCATCACCACGCACGAGTACGAGAGCAAGACGCTGGCCAAGGCCTTCGAGGAGATCACCGGCATCAAGGTCAAGCACGACCTGATCCAGGAAGGCGACGTGGTCGAGAAGCTGCAGACCTCGATGCAGTCGGGCAA
>JAEUOY010000051.1 GCA_016790515.1 Burkholderiaceae bacterium
CACTTCGGCCTGGGTGCTGCCGCTGGCCTGCAGGATCACGCGCGGGTCCTGCAGCACGATGCGCGTGCGCCCCGGTGTGGGCTCGGCAATGCTGCCGCCGCAGGGCAACAGCGCGGCGATGTCGGGCTCAGCGCTCACCAGGGCATGGGCAATGCGCGGCGAGCACAGGCCCAGCAGGCGCTGGGGCGGGCTGTCCAGCCCGAGCTTGGCCTTGAGCGTGGCCTGCATGTCCACCTCGCTGACGATGCCCATCTGCTCGGCGGCCAGGGCGGCGCGCAGGGTTTCCAGGGCCTGGGGCAGCGGCTGGGCCAGCTCGGCGGTGAAGGCGTAGGCGGTCATGGGCGGGGGTTCCTTTCAAAGATAATTGGGATCAAATCGGCCTGAAGGGCAATACCATCAAGCGTAATTAGCTACTATTTTGATAGCATTTATTGCACCACTCCTGGGGTTGGCGACTGCACGCTGCGCAGCGCGGCTTCGTCGAGCTGGCCCGCCAGCGCGGCCAGGCGCAGGCGCTCCAGCACCAGGCTGCTGCGCGCCTGGGCCAGCGACAGGCGGGTGGCGGCGGTGTCGTTTTCGGCGTTCAGCAGGTCGAGCACGGTGCGGTGGCCCACCTCCAGGCCGGTGCGGGTGGCGTCCAGGCGCGCCTCGCTGGCCTGCAATGCCTGGCCCAGGGCCTGCACGCGCTCGGCGCCCACCTGCAGGCCCAGCCAAGCGGCGTGCACATCGCGGTCCACCTGGCTGCGCGTGGCCTCGACCTGGGCGCGGGCCTGGTCCCAGCGGCGCAGGCTTTCGGCCTCCTTGGCGCCGCGCCAGCCGCCGGTGTACAGCGGCACGCTGAGCTGCACGCCCACCATGGCGTTGACGCTGCGGTTGCGCGCACTGCCGTGGTCGCCACTGCCGCGCAGGCGCTCGTCGCCCGCCTGCGCCACCAGGTCCACCGTGGGGGCGGCGCTGCGGCGGTGCTTGTCGGCCTCGGCCTGCGCGATGTCGGCGGCCAGTTGCTGCAGGCGGATCTGGGGGTTGCCGTCCTGCGCCTGGGCCTGCCAGTGCGCCAGCGCGGCCTGGGTGCGCGCGGGCTCGGGCACCAGCGCTGCGGGCAGGTGCGCCTGCAAGCCGTCCATGGGCAGGCCGGTGCTGTCGGCCAGCTCGCGGCGGCGCAGGTCCAGCGCCACCTGGGCGGCCAGCACCTGGGCGCGCAGTGCGCCCTGGCGCGCGCGGGCCTCGTGCGTGGCGGTGATGGGGGCGGCGCCCAGCGCGAAGCGGTCCTGCGCTTCGGCGGCGGCCTGCTGCACGGCCTCGTACTGGCGCTGCAGCACCTGGAGCGATTCCTGCGCCACGGCCAGCTCGAAGTAGCGCTGCGCGGTGCGCAGCATCAGCGCTTGCTGCGCGGCCTGCCATTGCAGCTCGGTGCTGTCGGCCTGCAGGCCCAGTTGCTGCTGCTGGGCGCGGCGCTCGGCGTTGAGCAGGGGCTGGCGCGCCTGCAGCGCCCAGCGCGTGGCCGTGCCGCCGGTGACCGAGGTGCTGAAGTTCACGCCGTTCGACGTGCCCATGCCGGGGGCCGAGAACTGCGCGCCGCGCATGTCGCTCTCGCCCGTGGCCACGCCTGCGGATGCGGTGAGCGCCACGCCAGGGCGCCACAGGGAGCGCGCCTGGTCGCGCAGGGGTTGCGCCGTGGCCTGGGCCGCGCGGGCCACGGCCAGTTCGCGGTCGTTCTGTTGCGCGGCCTGCCAGGCCTGCAGCAGGTCGGTGGCCCGGGCTGTGGGGGCGGCCAGTGCCAGGGCCAGCAGGGAGGTGCGCCAGAGGGCTTGCATTGGGAGCCTTTCTGTCCACGGGCTCAGGCGGTGGCCTGGGCGCTGAGTTGGCTGAATTCGTCGAACGCGGCGCTGGCCTTGGCGGCGTACATGAGCGAGGGGCCGCCGCCCATGTACACGGCCATGCCCAGCGCCTCGGCCACCTGCGCGCGCGAGGCGCCCAGTTCCACCAGCGCCTTGGCGTGGTAGCCCACGCAGGGGTCGCAGCGCGCGGCCACGGACAGCGCCATGGCGATCAGCTCCTTGGTGGTCTTGTCGAGCGCGCCGTCCTTGGTGGCGGCCTGGGCCATGGCGGAGAAGCCGCGCATCGTGTCGGGGATGTCGGCACGCAGGCTGGCAAGCTGGGCCGAGGTGGTGCGGGTGATGTCCTGGTAACTGGTCATGGTGTTTTTGGCTTCTAGGGCTTATGGGTATTGCGCAAACAGCTATTGTTTTTATAGCTATTGGGCGATGCTGGCCGGGCGCAGGCGATCCAGCCGGTGGCGGTAGGCCATGTAGTACAGCGTGGGGATGACCACCAGCGTGAGCACCGTGGACACGGCAATGCCGAAGATCAGCGAGATCGCCAGGCCGTTGAAGATGGGGTCGTCCAGGATGAAGAACGCCCCCACCATGGCCGCCAGGCCGGTCAGCACGATGGGCTGGGCGCGCGTGATGGCCGAGTGCACGATGGCGCGCTCGAACGGCACACCCTCACGCACCTGCAGGTTGATGAAGTCCACCAGCAGGATGGAGTTGCGCACGATGATGCCCGCCAGCGCGATCATGCCGATCATGCTGGTGGCCGTGTACTGCGCTCCCAGCAGCGCGTGGCCCGGCATCACGCCGATGATGGTCAGCGGGATGGGCGCCATGATGATCAGCGGCGTGAGGTAGCTGCCGAACTGCGCCACCACCAGCAGGTAAATCAGGATGAGGCCCACGGCGTAGGCGGCGCCCATGTCGCGGAAGGTCTCGTAGGTGATCTGCCATTCGCCGTCCCACTTGAGGGCGTAGCCGCGCCAGGCGTCGCTGGGCTGGCGGATGAAGAACTCCTCGACCCTGCCGCCGTCGGGCGCGGTGATCTGCGCAATGGCGCTGCGCGCCTGGAACATGCCGTACAGCGGGCTGTCCACGCTACCGGCCATGTCGGCCACGACAAAGTTCACCGGCAGCAAATCCTTGTGATAGATGGGCTGCTCGCGCAGGCTGTCGCTCACGGTCACCAGTTCGCGCAGCGGCACCAGCGCGCCGCTGGCCGTGCGCACACCCAGTTGCAGCAGCGCCTGCAGGTCGCCGTGCAGCGTGGGCGGCAGTTGCAGCGTGGCGGCGGCGGGGTATTTGCTCTGGTCGTGCAGGTAGGCGGCCTGCTCACCGGCCAGGCCTGCGCGCAGCGTGGTCACGATGGCCTGCTGCGGCACGCCCAGCAGCGCGGCCTTGCGCCGGTCCACCAGCAGCAGGGTGCGCGGAGCGTCGGCAATGCTGCTGTCGTCGATGTCCACCAGGCCCTCGGTCTGGGCCAGCGCCTTGCGCACGGCCTGGGCCACCTGGCGGCGGCCTTCGGCGTCGGGCCCATAGACCTCGGCCACGATGGGGGCGAGCACCGGCGGGCCGGGCGGCACCTCCACCACCTTGACGTTCGCCCCGTGCCGGCGGCCGATGGCCTGCAGCGCCGGCCGCAGCCGGGTGGCGATGGCATGGCTCTGCTCATGGCGGGCATGTTTGTCGACCAGGTTGACCTGCAGGTCGCCCACCTCGCCGCCGCGGCGCAGGTCGTACTGGCGCACCAGGCCGTTGAAGTTGATCGGCGCGGCGGTGCCGGCATAGGCCTGGTAGTGCACCACTTCCGGCGCCTTCAGCAGCTCGTCGCCGAGCTCGCGCAGCACCGCGGCGGTGTGCTCCACCGGCGTGCCCGCGGGCATGTCGACGATGACCTGGAACTCCGACTTGTTGTCGAAGGGCAGCATCTTCAGCAGCACCAGCCCGGTGACCGGCAGCAGCAGCGACACGCCGATCAGCGCCGCGATGCCCAGGCCCAGCAGGCCGCGGTGGAGGCCGCCGCGGCGTTCGTCGAGCAGCGGACGGAACAGGCGCTCGAACACCGGCGTGATGCGTGCCGCCATGCCCACCGGGCCGCTTGCCGACGCGTGGGCATCGTCATGACCGCCTGCCGGCACGGCCTTCATCCACAGCCGCGCCAGCCAGGGCGTCACGACGAAGGCGATCGCCAGCGACAACAGCATGCCCAGGCTCGCGTTGATCGGGATCGGGCTCATGTAGGGGCCCATCAGGCCGGACACGAAGGCCATCGGCAGCAGGGCGGCGATCACCGTCAGCGTCGCGAGGATGGTCGGCCCGCCGACCTCGTCCACCGCGCCGGGGATGATCTGCGCGAGGGTGCGGCCAGGGTAGAGCGCCTGGTGGCGGTGGATGTTCTCCACCACCACGATCGCGTCGTCGACCAGGATGCCGATCGAGAAGATCAGCGCGAACAGCGACACCCGGTTCAGCGTGAAGCCCCAGGCCCAGGACGCGAACAGCGTGACGGTCAGCGTCAGGATCACCGCGCTGCCGACGATCGCCGCCTCGCGGCGGCCCAGCGCGATGAACACCAGCGCCACCACCGACGCGGTGGCGAACAGCAGCTTCTGGATCAGCTTCTGCGCCTTGTCGTCGGCCGACGCGCCGTAGTTGCGGGTCTCGACCACCTGCACCTGGTCGGGAATCACCGTGTTGCGCAACTGCTCGACGCGGCGCATCACCGCGTTGGCGACGGCGATCGCGTTCTCGCCGGGCTTCTTGGTGACCGCGACGGTGACTGCCGGGTGCTCGACCGGCCCCGCGGCCGCGGCCGCCGAAGCCGCCGCCTCGGCCGGCTTCGCGCCGCCGCTGCCGTGCCAGACATAGCGGCTGGGCGGCAGCGCACCGTCGCGCACGCTGGCCACGTCGCCCAGGAACACCGGCTTGCCGGCGCGCACGCTGACCACCAGCTCGGCGACCTCGCCGGCGCGCGACAGGAACGGGCCGGATTCGATCGCCACCGAGCGGTTGCCGGTGATCAGGTCGCCGACCGGCAGGCCCAGGTTGGCCGACTGCAGCGCCTGGCGCAGGTCGGCCACCGTGACGCCGACGCTGGCCATCCGCGCCGGATCGATCTCGACCACCACCGCGCGGCCGGGGCCGCCGATCGTCGTCACCTCGCGGGTGCCGGGAACACGCTTCAGGTCGGCCTCGATGCTGTGCGCGACGCGCTCGAGGTCGAACGCGCCGGTGTCCGGGTTCGCGCTGTACAGCGTCAGCGCGACGATCGGCACGTCGTCGATGCCCTTGGGCTTGATGATCGGCGCCAGCACGCCGAGGCCGGGCGGCAGCCAGTCGGCGTTGGAGTTCACCGTGTCGTACAGCCGCACCAGCGCCTCGGTGCGCGGCACGCCGACCTTGTACTGCACGGTGATGATCGCCAGCCCGGGGCGCGACACGCTCATCACGTGCTCGACACCGGTGATCTGGCCCAGCACCTGCTCGGCCGGCCCGGCGACCATCTGCTCGACATCGCGCGCCGAGGCCCCGGGGAAGGGGATCAGCACGTTGGCCATCGTCACGTTGATCTGCGGCTCTTCCTCGCGCGGCGTCACCAGCACCGCGAAGATGCCCAGCAGCAGCGCCACCAGCGCGAGCAGCGGCGTGATCTGGGCCGACTGGAACAAGCCGGCGATGCGGCCGGAGAGGCCCATCGGGCTGGCGGGCACGGCGTCCGGGATCTGCACACTCATGACCGGGCCTTCAGCGCGCACGTGTCGCGGCCTGCGGGTCGGTGACGACCTTCTCGCCGGGCATCAGCCCCGACAGGATCTCGATGCGATCGCCGTCGACGCGGCCCAGCCTGACCTGCCGCAGCAGCGGCCGGCCCTGGGCGTCGAGCACGTACAGGCCGGTCATCTCGGCGCGGCGCACGACGGCCTGGCGCGGCACCGTCAGCGCGGGAGCGTCGGGCGCCGCGCCGTCGGCCACCGGCAGCCACAGGCGGGCGAACATGCCGGGCGCGACACCGGCCAGCCCGGCCGGCAGGTCCAGCCGCAGCGTCACGGTGTGGGTGGCCGCGTCGGCGGTGGGCAGCTGCTGCAGGCGCAGCGGGATGACCCATTGCTGCGCGGGCGGCAGGCCGGGCAGCTCGGCCTTCGGCAGCTGGCCGGCGGCCAGCCGCGAGGCGACCGACTGCGGCACCGCGGCGCTGATGCGCAGCGCCTGCGGGTCGTACAGCGTCAGCAGCGGCCGCCCGGGCATCGCCATGTCGCCCAGCGACACCGGCACCTCGGCGATCACGCCGGCATACGGCGCGCGCACGACGTGCAGCCCGGTCTGGGTCTTCGCGGCGCCGGCCTGCGCGAGCTGCGCCGTGACCTGGGCCTGCGTGGCCTTGAACTCGGACTCGGCGCGCTCCAGCGCCGCCTGGCTGATGTAGTTCTTCTCGAACAGCTGCTTCTGGCGCGCGTACTCCTGGCTGGCGACGGCCAGGGCGGCACGCGCGGCCTGCACCTGGGCATCGCTCGCAGCAGCGTTCTGGTCGGCCGTGCGGGCGTCGATGCGCAGCAGCAGCTGGCCGGCCGCCACCCGGTCGCCGGCCTTGACCGCCAGCTCGACCACGGCGCCGCTGACCTGGGCGGCGATCGCCGTCTGGCGCACCGCCTCGACGACGCCGTCGAAGCCGGAGGCGCCGGCACTGGCCGACGCCAGCGCCGGTGCGGCCGCCAGCCCGGCGGCCCGCAGCGCGGCGGGCAGCGGCAGCAGCACCGCCACGGCCAGCGCGGTGGCAGCGATCGACAGCAGAGGCTTGGACATGCGCTTTCTCTTTCCGACAAGCGCCCCATCGGTATCGAAGGGGCTGGCATCGAGATGACTTGTCGGTTATTATTTGCGCACTTAGTTAAATAGTCAAGCGCGAAAGATCGCAAAGACGCAAGAAAGGCGGGGCCCAGGCATGATGAGTGCTCATTCACAACCGGCATGTGCGAGCATGGAAGGCCTTCCCGACGAGGCGCTGGTGCAGGTGGCGTCGTATTTCCAGGCGCTGTCCGAGCCGACGCGGCTGCAGATCCTGAACCTGCTGCGCCAGCAGGAGCGCAGCGTCGGCGAGCTGGCGCAGCTGTGCGGCTACAGCTCGGCCAACGTCTCGCGCCACCTGGCGCTGCTGGCCCAGCATGGCCTGGTCGCGCGCGAGGCGCGCGGCAACAGCGCGATCTACCGCATCGCCGACCCGTCGGTCTATGCGCTGTGCGACCTGGTCTGCGGCAGCATCGCGCGCCAGCTCGACGCCGCGGCGCAGAAGCGCGCGGCCTTCGTCAATCCGCCAGGGGGTTGACGGTCGTTGCAGGCTGCTGCTGCCCAAGCGCGCGCCTCAGCGCCTCGAAGCAATCCGCGTCGATCGCGGTGCCTACGTTCCCGGCCATCAGCGCCAGGGTCTTGTCGACCGGCACCGCCCCGCGGTAGGGCCGCTCGGCGGTGATCGCGTCGAAGATGTCGGCAGTGGTGATGATGCGCGTCTCGAGCCTGATCTGGCGCGCGTCGAGGCCACGCGGGTAACCGCCGCCGTCCAGGCGTTCGTGGTGCGCGCCGGCGATGCGCGCCAGCGCCTCGAAGGCGTCGATGCGGCCGAGGATGGCCTCGGTGTAGGCCGCGTGACGCTGCACCGCCTGCCATTCGGCGGCGTCGAGCCGGCCCGGCTTGTCGAGCACGGCATTGCTGACGCCGAGCTTGCCGATGTCGTGCAGCAGCGCGCCGCGCCCCAGCCAGCGGCGCTGCGCGGGCGCCAGCCCCATCGTCTCGGCGATCCGGTCGGTGTAGCGCGCGACGCGCTCGCTGTGGCCGCTGGTGTAGGGGCTCTTCGCATCGACCACCTGGCCGAACGCCGCGGCGATGTCGTCGAGGTAGTCGTCGTCGAGCGGCTGGGTCTGCAGCGCCGGCTCCATCGCGAACAGCTCGCGTTCGAGGCGGTCCGAGCCGAGCCGGTGCCAGAAGCCGGCATCGCGGGCGACGACGGCGAAGGCGTCGGCCAGCGCCGGGTCGAACCAGCGGCCGCGGCGGCGCTGGACCTCGTCGATCGCCGCCTGCGGCCCGCTGGCGGTGAAGAACACGTCGACCACCTGGGCCAGCAGCGCGACGCGCGAATACAGCGGGATCGCCTCGCGCGCCAGGCCGTAGGGCTTGCCACCGCCGTCCCAGTGTTCGTCCAGGCCGCGGATGCCCGCGGCGACGGCCTCGGAGAAGCGCAGCTGGCGGGCGATCTCGGCGCCGCGGGTGCAGCGCGTCTCCATCAGCTCGCGGGCGATCTCGCCGCCATGGCGGAAGATGTTGAGCACCGCGCGCAGGCGTGCGGACAGGCCGGCCTTCGTCCCGGTGTGGCCGATCACGAAGTTCAGCACCTGCGGCAGGCTGTCGCCGACGCCCTTGAAGTCGCGCTTGAACTGCAGGTCGTCGGTCAGGTAGAGCTGGCAGATCCGCGCCGCGTTGCTGCTGCAGCCCAGGTCCTTCAGCAGCACTGCGTAGTACAGCTCACGCAGTTGCAGCAGCGGCAGGCCGAGGGCGCGACCGAGCTGCTGGCCGATCCAGCAGGCGCGCACGCAGTGCCCGGCCGGCTGGCCCTCGGTCAGGTCCAGCGCGTGGCTGAGCGCGCCCAGCAGTTCGGCCAGGCCCAGGCCGGGCACCGCCGCCGGCGCACCGGCCGGCGGCGGCGCGGGAGCGGGCCGCAGCGTCGGAGGCAGGCAGAGAAGATCGTCCATCGCGGCTCTATCGGCCGCCGCGGCGGCCGCTGAAGCCCCTGCGGCGCCTGACCGCCGCGCACGCCGCCGGCCCGACTAGTCGAAGTTCGGCGGCTCGGGCCTGACGACGGGCTTGCCGGCCGCCACCCAGGCGTCGAAGCCGCCGGCGATCGAGACCACGTCCAGGTACCCCATCTCCTGCATCGCCACCGCCGCGAGCGCGGCACGGCCGCTGGTCTTGCAGTAGACGACGACCTTCAGGTCGCGCGCGGTCAGCGCCGGCGTGCTGCTGAGCCTGAATTCCAGCAGGCCGCGCGAGGCGTGGATCGCCCCGGGCAGGTGCCCGCCGGCGAACTCGTCGGCCTCGCGCACGTCGATCACCACGTCGGCCCGCTGGATCGCCTGCTCGGCCTCGGCCAGCGGCACTTCGTGGACCCGGCCGCGGGCGGCGACGACGAGATCGTGGGCAGTCTTCATGGCGGGCTTCGCTTCGGTGTTCGGGTTCGGTGACGCCGCTCAGGGCGCCGGCCTCTTCAAGGTGATCGCGCCGCGGATCTGGCCCGGGCTGTAGCCGACCGCGCGGTCGTCGGGATAGAGCTCGCGCAGCCTGGCGACCACCGCCGGGCTCAGCTTCTCGGGCGCGCCGTGGCAGCTCGTGCACAGCTCCTGGGTCGGCAAGGCACGGACATAGCGGTAGGTCGGCCGGCCGTCGACCGGCACGACCTCGGCGCGTTCGAGCGCCGCCGGGTTTTCGCCGGCGGCGGCCCGGCGGTCGAAGTCGACCAGCGCGGCCTTCTCCCAGTTGTCGGGCACGGCCCGGGGGTTGCGGTTGAGAAGGCTGACGCGGCGGATCTGCCAGCCGCTCTGGGCCGACGCGGCCTGCGCCATCTGCGGCGCCTTGTCGCGGCAGACGCCGATCGCACCCTCCGGGCCGCCCTGGGCGATCGCCTCGGTCAGCACCGCCAGAAGCTTGGGCGGCACCGCCGCAGCGACGCCGCGCGCCTCGGCCACCCAGGGGTCGTCGGCAGCCAGCGCCGGCAGCGCGGCGGCCAGCAGCATCAGCCAGGGGATCACACGCATCATCGGCTCCATCGGGTTCACGGCCGGGCAGTGTCCCCGCTGCGCGCCGATCGGGCATTGATCGAAAGCATGCCGGCCGCCCGATCGTGCGCCACGGCGACGCGCCTCAAAGCCGCCGATGCGCCAGCGCCGGCAGCTGCTGCCGCACGGCGGCCAGCCGGTCGCGGTCCAGCGCACCGGCGACCACCGCCTCACCCTCGTCCTGGCAGGCCAGCCGTTCGCCCCAGGGGTCGCACAGCAGGCTGTGGCCCCAGGTGCGGCGGCCGTTCTCGTGCTGGCCGCCCTGCGCCGGCGCCAGCACGTAGCACTGGTTCTCGACCGCGCGGGCGCGCAGCAGCAGCTCCCAGTGCGCGGCGCCGGTGGTGTAGGTGAAGGCCGAGGGCACGACGACCAGGTCGCAGGGCGGGTTCATCAGCGTGCGGTACAGCTCGGGAAAGCGCAGGTCGTAGCAGACCGACAGGCCGACCCGCCAGCCGTCGACGTCGACCGCCACCGGCTCGGCGCCGGCCTGCAGCGCGCGGCCTTCGTCGTAGCGCTCGCGGCCGTTGTCGAACGCGAACAGATGGATCTTGTCGTAGCGCGCGACGCGGGTGCCGTCGGGGTTCCACACCAGGCAGCTGTTGCGCACCCGTTCAGGGTCGTCGGTGCGCAGCGGCAGCGTGCCGCCGATCACCCACAGCCCGAGGCGGCGCGCCTCGGCCGCCAGGTGGGCCTGGATCGGGCCGTCGTCCAGCGCTTCGGCGACGGCCAGCTTGTCGCGGTCGTTGCGGCCCAACAGGCAGAAGTACTCGGGCAGCGCCACCAGCCGCACGCCGTCGGCGGCGGCCTGCGCCATCAGCCGGCTGGCGGCTGCCAGGTTGCGCGCCACGTCGGGTGTCGACACCATCTGCAGCGCGGCGATCCTCAGGGTCTGGGACATCGGGGCCTCCGAATGGGGGGTCAGCGCGAGGCGGCGGAAGCCGCCGGCGCCGGGCCCGAGGCCGGCACCTCGGACGTCGCCGCGGCGGGCAGCGGGTCGAGCAGCTTGCGCTCGATGCGTTCGACCTGCGGGTCGGCCCAGCCGCCGGTGATGCGGAACTCGCGCGCGCTGGCCTGGCGAAGCGGCTCGCGCAGCAGCCACTGGCCGAGAAAGGCGCCGATGCCGATGGCTGGGTTGATCGCCGCGTAGGCCAGCGAGGCGCTGGCCGTGTTCAGCTCGGGCACCACGACCACCCGCAGGTCCTGGGTCTCGCGGGCGATGTCGGCGCTGCCTTCCATCAACACCAGCGCCTGCACGCCGCGCAGGCGCAGGTTCTCGGTGCTGGCGACGCCGCCGCGCACGCGGACGTCGCCGCTGATGTTGTCGAACGCGAAGCCCTGGTCGAACACGTCGCGGAAGTCCAGCAGCAGCCGCCGCGGCAGGGCCTGCAGGCTCAGCACGCCCAGCAGCCGCGCGGCGCCGGGTTCGACCTGCAGGAACTGGCCGCGCTCCAGCGCCAGACCCAGGTTGCCGCCGAGCGTGGGCAGGTCGAAACCCAGTGGCGAGCCGTCCCAGACCAGCTGGCCGGTCATCCGGCCCTTGGCGCCGCGCACCACCTTGCCGAAGCCCAGCCGCTCGAGCAGCGCGCCGCCGTCGGCCACATCGAGGCTGAAGTCCATCGCCATGCGCCGCCGGGGCTGGCCGGCCACCGCCCGCCAGCGGCCGCTGGCGTCGAGCCGGGCGTCGGGGTTGACCAGCTGCAGCCGGTTCAGCCGCCACTCGTTGCGCGGGCCGGTCTCGTCGCCGCCGCCGCCGCGGTTGACCGCCTCGACCGCCAGCTGTCCCAGCCGGCGGCCACGCAGCTCGAAGTCGTCGATCTCGATGTCCAGCGCCGGCACCGAGGTCGGCGCACGATCGAGCAGGCCGGCGACCGAGTCGGCCACCGTCTCGGCCTCGGCCGGCGGCAGCGACAGGCGCGCCAGCCGCGCCCTGACGCGGCCTTCGGCGCCGGCCTGGCGCGGTTCGCGGTACTCGATGCTGCCGGCCGCCTGGTCGGCCTGGACCTGGGCGCGCCAGCCTTCGTCGCCGACGGCCAGCCGCTGCAGGTCCAGCGTCAGGCCGGTGATCCGGCGCCCGGCAATCCGCAGCTCCGGGCTGCGCAGCTGCACCGACTGCGGCAGCCAGGCGCTGTCGGGGGTCGCCGGACCGGTCGCCGCGTCGGCGATCGCGGCCCAGGTCTGGCGCCAGGCATCGACGTCCAGTGCCGGCACCACCAGCAGCGCGCGGCCGCCGGCCACCGGCTCGGGCAAGGGCGCGCCCCAGGCCAGCGCGCTGCGCAGCGGCCGCGCCGGCGCAGCGCCGTTCTGCTCGACCAGCGCGGCGGCCTGCAGCGGCCCCAGCGTCAGCTGCAGGCGCTGGCGCCCCGCGGCGGCCCGGTCCTCCGGGGTGCTGGACAGGCGCAGCGGCCAGCTGGCATCCGCGGGCTTGCGCAGCGGCTCGGGCAGGTCCAGCGCGAGGCCGCTGAGCGGGCTGGTCAGCAGCCAGTCGGTGGTCGGCTGCAGCCCGGCCGAGCGGCCCCATTGCAGCCGGTAGCTCGTCTGGCCCGACAACCGCGCGGCCAGCCGCGCCGACGGCCCCGCCGCGGCCAGCCGACGCAGGCCGTCGGCGCTGGCGTTGCCGGCGACCGTGAAGCGCAGGCTGCCGTCGGCCTGGGTGCCGCCGTCGACCTGCAGCTCGCCACCCAGCGCCTGGCCGCGCAGCGCGCTCAGCTGAACGCCCTTGTGGGTGGCGTCGATGCGGCCGCGCGCGCCGGCCAGCAGCGGCAGGTCGGGGCGCAGCCGCAGGTCGTTGCCCGGCAACTGCACGCCGGCCTGCACGACGCTGTCGGCCAGGCGGGCCAGCGGCAGGTTCAGTGCCAGCTTCAGCTCGGCCGTGCCGCTGGCGCTGGCGCCTTCGGCCAGCCCGCCGGTCCAGTCGTTCAGCGGCGTGCTGCGCAGGTAGCGCAGCAGGTCGGCCGCCGGGCCGCGCGCCTGGCCGTCGATCTCGAGCACCGAATGCTCCGACAGCTCGCGGATGCGGCCCTTGACCTCGCTCAGATCGACGCCCCACAGCCGCCCGCGCAGCTGCTGGAACGACATCGAGTTGCGCTCGAACACCAGGTTGCCGTGGACCGCCGAGAAGGCCGGCCAGGGCGACTCCCAGCCCGGCTCGGACGGCACCGGCGCCAGCGTCACGTCCTGCAGCCGGCCGGCGACGCGGAATTCGCCGTCGCGCCTGTTGACGTAGGGGAAATCCCAGAGATCGCCCTGGACGCGGAAGTTCACGTCGTGCAGCGTGCCCGAGCGCACCGCGCCCTGGACCCAGCCGCGCACGTCGGCGGCGATGCCCAGCGGCAGGTAGCGCGCGATCCGCGGCGCCTGCGCCTCGACCAGGCTGCCGTCGAGCGTCAGGATGCCCGGGTAGCGACCGCCCTTGCCGAAGCCGCTGCCGGCGCCGGTGCGCCAGGTGGCGGCGAGCGAGCCGCGGGCGTCGGCGTTGTCGAAGCGGGCGTCGACGACCTTCAGCTCGACCTGCTGCTCGACCTGCTGCTGCGCCGGGGCGATGCGCCACTGCAGCCGGGCGGCGAACCTCGACAGCGGCAGCACCGCCTCGGCGAACACGCCGGGCAGCTCGATCGCGCCGTCGGCCAGCGACAGGTCGGCACGGCCGCCGGCCTCGGTGGCGCTGAACTGCAGGTCGGCGCCGTGCCAGCCGGGGCGGCCGATGCCGCCGGGCTCGGGCGACGGCGCCGCGGCGATCGCCAGGCCGACGATGCGGGCGCTGGCGCTGTAGTGCTGCGGCGCGTCCAGCGGGCCGTCCCAGCGGGCTTTCAGCGCATGCACGGTGCCCTCGGGGTTCAGCCGCGCCAGCAGCGCATGCAGTCCGGCGCCGATCGGCAGCCGCTCGCCGAGATCGGCCAGCGTGGCCAGGTCGAGCCGGTCGGCGCTGAACTCGCCCGCGGTCACCGGCGCGGCGTTCGGCGCCGAAGCGGCGCCGGGCGACATCGTTTGCGCCTGGCGCCACTGCAGCGCCAGCCGGCTGGGCGCCCAGTCCAGCCCGTCGGCAGTCGCGAAGGCCAGCCGCTCGACCGTCAGCGTCACGCCCTCGGCACGCCGTTCGGCGACGAAGCGGCCGCCCAGCTCGGTCAGCTCCACCGGCTCCAGCCCGGCGGCGAGCCGCACCGAGACCTTGCGCAACGCGGCGTCCAGCGTCAGCGCCAGCGGCTGGCCGCGGTCCCAGTCGACCCAGGCACGCAGCGCCGCCTCGCCGCTGTGCAGGTCGACCGGCAGGTCGACATGGCGGCGCAGCTGCGACACGTCGGCGCGCGGCAGCTCCGCGTACAGCGTGCCCTTCCAGCGCTGCCAGCCGCCGGCGCGCGACAGCAGCGCGCCGCGCGCCTGGGCGGTGATCGTGAAGCGGCTGCCCCAGTCGGGCGGCGGCGTCGCGTCCAGCCGCAGCTCGTGGCGGCGGCCCTGGTTGCGCACCAGCAGCAGCACGTCGTCGAGCTGCAGCGGCGGCGCCGCGCGCTGCTCGTCGACCCAGCGCAGCGTGCCGCCGCGGATCAGGAACTCATGCTGCTCGAAGAACCAGTCAGCCGCGGCGCTGGCGTCCATGCCCGGCGCGGCGCTGGCCATGTCGAGCCCGGCGACGATCCAGCGGCCCTGCGCATCGCGCCGCACCTCGAGCTGCGCACCCTCGATCAGCAGCTGGGCGAAGCGCAGCCGCAGCGCCAGCAGCGAGGGCACCGACAGCGCCGCCGACACCTGCGGCAGGTGCAGCGCCTGGCGCCCGAGCGGGTCGCGCAGCACCACGTCGCGCAGCGTGAACGCGGGCACCCAGCCGGTGCTGCGCACTTCGATCCGGCCGATGCCGACCGGATGCCCCAGTGCGCGTGCGGCCTGTGCCTCGACGGCCGGACGCCAATCGTCCAGACGCGGCAGAATCCACCAGTGCAGGGTCAGCCAGGCCAGCAGGGCCAGGCACCATGCCGCCAACACGAGCCCCAGGGTGATGCGCCAGGCCAGCCGCCAGGTCCGCCGCCCGGGAGAACGGTCGCCCCGCCCAGCCGGATGGCGCACCGCAGCGACGAACGACGAGAGAGGCATGGATGAGGAGCAAGCACCGGCGCGCAGCGGGGGATCGGGGCCGGCACCAGCCCCTGCAGGCGGCCCCCATCGGCCGCCGGGGCCGGGGCCGCGGGTCAATCTAGCACAGAGCCTCGCGCGCACCATGGGTTCCGAACATCTGCTGCCCGACACCGCCGGCGCCCGCGCCGACCACAGCCGCTTCGTCCGGCGCATCCGCCGCCGCTACGCCGCCGACCTGGCCGCGCTGCCGCCGGGCCTGCCCGACGCCGCGGTGATCACCGCGCTGGTGCAGCGGCTGGGCGCCGGCGGCAGGCCGCTGCCGTCGGCGCTGCGCGTCGCGCGCCAGCTGGTGCTCGAACGCCTGGCAGTGCTCGACGTCGAGCAGGGCGCGCCGCTCGAACACATCACCCAGGCGATGTCGGCGCTGGCCGAGGCGACGCTGGAGATCGCACTGGCCGCCGCCCGCGCCGAGGAGGACGCGCGCTGCGGCGCGCCGCTCGATGGCGCGGGCCGGGTGATCGACTTCTGGATCATCGGCATGGGCAAGCTCGGCGCGCGCGAGCTCAACGTCTCGTCCGACATCGACCTGATCTATGTCTACGAGGACGACGGTGAAACCTGCGGCGCGGTCAAGGCCAGCGCCCACGAGTATTTCGCCAACGTCGCCAAGCGGCTGTACGCGCTGATCGGCGACACGACCGACGACGGCTTCGTGTTCCGGGTCGACCTGGCGCTGCGGCCCAACGGCAACTCGGGCCCGCCGGTGGTCAGCCTGGGCATGCTGGAGGAGTACTTCCAGGTCCAGGGCCGCGAGTGGGAGCGCTTTGCCTGGCTCAAGAGCCGGGTCGTCGCGCCGGCGGCGTCGGTGGCCTCGGGCCGGGCGCTGCCGCTGCGCTCGCTGGTGACGGCCTTCGTCTACCGGCGCTACCTCGACTACGGCATCTTCGAGGGCCTGCGCCAGCTGCACCGCAAGATCCGCGAGGAGGCGCAGCGCCGCGCCGCCGGCCGGCCCGAGCGCGCCAACGACGTCAAGCTGTCGCGCGGCGGCATCCGCGAGATCGAGTTCATCGTGCAGCTGCTGCTGGTCGTGCGCGGCGGCCAGTTCCCGGAGATCCGCACCCGCTCGACGCTCAAGAGCCTGCAGAAGCTGGCCGCGCGCGGCCTGATGAAGCCCGACACCGCGCGCCGGCTGGCCGAGGCCTATGTCTTCCTGCGCCAGGTCGAGCACCGCATCCAGTACCTGGACGACCAGCAGACCCATCTGCTGCCCACCGCCGACGGCGACCTGGCCTGGATCGCGCAGTCGCTGGGCCTGGGCGCCTGCCGGCCCGAGGCCTGCGAACTGCTGAACCGCCTGGGCGAGATCCGCGAGCTGGTGGCCAACGAGTTCGACGCGCTGCTGCACGACGGCCAGACCCCTGCCGCCCCGGGCGGGCGCAACGGCTGCAGGAACTGCGGCACCGGACCGCTGGCGATCGACAGCGACGCGCTGCTCGAACGCCTGGGCGACGCGCTGGCCGCGCGGGTGCGGCAGTGGCGCGAGCAGCCGCGCGTGCTGGCGCTGCGCGACGAGTCGCGGCTGCGGCTGGGCATGCTGATCCAGCGCACCGGCGCCTGCGTCGCCGACGGCAGCTGCACCGAGGCCGCGGCGCTGCGCTTCGTCGACTGGCTCGAGCCGCTGCTGCGCCGCGACAGCTACCTGGCGCTGCTGGCCGAGCGCGGCGAGGTGATGCGCCGGCTGCTGCGCCTGCTGGGGCTGGCGCGCTGGCCGATGCAGTACCTGATGCGCCACCCCGGCGTGATCGACGAGCTGTCCGACGAACGGCTGCTGCACGAGCGCTTCGACCGTGCCGAGTACATCGCCGACCTCGACGAGCGCCACCGCGCATGGCAGCGCGCCGGCGAGGACAACGAGGAGGCGCTGCTCGACACGCTGCGCCATGCCCACCATGCCGAGGTCTTCCGCACGCTGGTGCGCGACGTCGAGGGCCTGATCACGGTCGAGCAGGTCGCCGACGACCTGTCGGCGCTGGCCGACGCGACGCTGGACTGCACGCTGCGCTGGGTCTGGCCGCGGCTGCGCCAGCGCCACCGCGAGCGCCCGGTGTTCGCCGTCATCGCCTACGGCAAGCTCGGCGGCAAGGAGCTGGGCTACGGCAGCGACCTCGACGTGGTGTTCCTCTACGACGACGCCGACGAGTCCGACGCCGACCGGGCGCAGGAGGTCTACGGTCACTTCGTGCGCAAGCTGATCACCTGGCTGACGCTGCGCACCAGCGCCGGCGAGCTGTTCGACATCGACACCGCGCTGCGGCCCAACGGCAATTCGGGGCTGCTGGTCACCTCGATCGCCAGCTTCGAGCGCTACCAGGTCGGCCGCGGCAGCAACACCGCCTGGACCTGGGAGCACCAGGCGCTGACCCGCGCCCGCTTCTGCGCCGGCTCGCCGGCGCTGGCCGCGCGCTTCGAGGCGGTGCGCCGCCGGGTGCTGGCCGCGCCGCGCGACCCGGTGGCGTTGCGGCGCGAGGTCATCGAGATGCGCGACAAGGTGCGCGCCGCGCGGCCGGTGAAGGCCGGGCGCTTCGACGTCAAGCACAGCCCCGGCGCCATGATGGACGCCGAGTTCGCGGTCCAGTTCCTGGTGCTGGCGCACAGCGCCGACCACCCGGCGCTGCTCGACAACGCCGGCAACATCGCGCTGCTGCAGCGCGCCGAGGCCGCCGGCCTGCTGCCCGAGGGCGTCGGCGCCGCCGCCGCCGATGCCTACCGCGAGCTGCGCCGGGCCCAGCACGGCGCGCGGCTCGACGAGCAGCCGACGCAGTTCGACCCCGGGATCCTGGCCCGCGAGCGCGACGCCGTGCTGGCGCTGTGGCACGCGGTCTTCGGCTGACCCGCCCCTGGCTGATCGTCGCCGCGCTGGCCGCCGCCGGCGCGCTGCCGGCCTGGTTCGCCGACCCGGCCGCGCTCGACTGGCAGCCCGGCCGGTGGCCGGCCCAGCCCTGGCGCGCGGTCACCGCCGCCTGGGTCCACCTCAGCGCTTTGCACCTGGGCGCCAACCTGGTCGGCGCCGCGCTGGTGGCCGCGCTGGGCGAGGTCGCCGGCTGCGGCCGGCGCGCCGCGCTGGCCTGGGCGCTGGCCTGGCCGCTGACCCATCTCGCGCTGGCGCTGCAGCCGGCGCTGCAGCATTACGGCGGGCTGTCGGGACTGATGCATGCCGGCGTCGCGGTGGCCGCCTGGCAGCTGCTGCGCGCCGAGCGCGGCCGGCGGCGGGCGGTGGGCGCGGCGCTGCTGGCCGGCATGACGATCAAGCTGCTGCTCGAGGCGCCCTGGCTGGGCCCGCTGCGCCAGGTGCCGGGCTGGGACATCCCGATCGCGCCGCTGGCCCACACCAGCGGCGCCCTGGCCGGTCTGCTGTGCGCCTGGGCCTGCGGCGTCGGCGGCGATGCAGCGCGGGGCCGGCCGCCCAGCACCTAGCATCGCGAGCCATGTCCGATCGCAAGACCCGCCTCGACGCGGTGGCCGTCAGCTCGCTGCTGCTGTGCTGCGCGCTGTGGGGCCTGAACCAGACCGTCACCAAACTGACGCTGGCCGACATCCCGCCGCTGCTGCAGGCCGGCGCGCGCTCGCTGGTCGCCGCCGCGCTGGTCGCATTTTGGGCGGCCCGGCGCGGCATCTCGCTGTCGCTGCGCAACGGCACGCTGGCCGGCGGGCTGCTGGCCGGCGCGCTGTTCGCCGCCGAGTTCGCCTGCATCTTCGTCGGCCTGCAGTACACCCAGGCCTCGCGGATGATCGTCTTCATCTACCTGTCGCCGTTCGTCGTCGCGCTGGGCATGCCGCTGGTGGTGCGCAGCGAGCGGCCGACGGCGCGCCAGCTGCTGGGGCTGGCGGTGGCCTTCGCCGGCGTTGCCTGGGCTTTCGGCGAAGGCCTGGGCGCGGCCGCCGGCCGCCGGCAGTGGCTGGGCGATGCGCTGGGCCTGCTGGCCGCCGTGCTGTGGGGCGCCACCACGCTGGCGATCCGCGGCAGCCGGCTGGCCAGCGCCGCACCCGAGCAGACGCTGTACTACCAGCTGGCGGTGTCGGGCGTGCTGCTGACGGCGGCGTCGCTGGCCGTCGGCGAGGCCTGGCCGGCGCTGGGCAGCCTGGGGCCGCAACCGCTGTGGCTGATGGGCTTCCAGACCGTGCTGGTCACCTTCGCGAGCTACCTGCTGTGGTTCTGGCTGATGCGCCACTACCCGGCCACCGCGATCACCTCGTTCACGCTGCTGACGCCGCTGTTCGGCCTGCTCGCCGGCGTGTGGCTGCTGGGCGAGCCGCTCACCTTGCGCCTGGGCGTGGCCTGCGCCGCGGTGGTGCTGGGCATCGCGCTGGTCAACCGGGCGCCGCGGCCGGCTTGAGCCGGTGTGAGCGGGCGCGGCGGCTGTCACCTGCGCGTCCGGACCGGCCGACCCGGCCGGCCTAGACTGCGACGCTCCACCCTTCCCCCGACCAGGAGACACCCCCCATGCTCACGCTCTGCGGCTTCAGCCTCTCGAACTACTACAACAAGGTCAAGCTGGCCCTGCTGGAAAAAGGCATCCCGTTCCAGGAGGAACTGGTGATGACCGGCTCGAAGGACGACGCGGTGCTGAACTGCACGCCGCTGGGCAAGGTGCCGTTCCTGCGCACCGAGCAGGGCGCGCTGTGCGAGAGCCAGGTGATCGTCGACTACCTGGAGGCCGCCTACCCGGCGGTGCCGCTGCTGCCGGCCGACCCGTTCGCCGCGGCCAAGGTGCGCGAGCTGACGGTGTTCATCGACCTGCACCTCGAGCTGGTCGCGCGCGAGCTCTACGCCCAGGCCTTCTTCGGCGGCAGCGTCAGCGACGAGGTCAAGGAACGGGTGCGCAGGCAGCTGACGAAGAGCATCGCCGCCTTCAAGCGGCTGGCGAAGTTCGGCCCCTACGTGGCCGGCGACACCTTCACCATCGCCGATTGCGCCGCCTGGGTCAGCCTGCCGCTGGTGGCCGCCGCGACCAAGAAGGTGCTCGGCGAAGACCTGCTGGCCGCCGCCGGCGTCGACTGGAAGCCCTACGCGGCGCTGGTCGGCGCGCGGCCGCATGCGCAGAAGGTCGACGCCGACCGCAAGGCCGATGCGGCGCGCATGGCCGCCGCCGCCAAGCCGGCCTGAGCGGTCCCGGCAACGAAGAAGCCGGCCCGCGGGCCGGCTTTTTCGTCGCCGTGCCGGGGGTTCAGGCCGGCAGCGGGCCTTCGGCGGGCTTGCCCGTCGCCGCCAGGTTGGCGGCGACCTCCTTGCGGTAGCGGTTCAGCTCCTGCACGCTGGCGAAGCTGCGCTCCATCAGCAGGCTGAGGTTGTGCAGGATGCGCTCGACGACCTTGTTCTCCCAGACGCTGTCGAACTGGATCTGCTTGTCCAGCCAGTGCTCGAGCCAGGCCGGGTCGGGCAGCCGGCTCTGGATCGTGTCGCGCGGGAACAGCGCCTCGTTGACATGCAGGTTGGTCGGGTGCAGCGCCTGCGCAGTGCGCCGCGCGCTGGCCATCAGCACGCCGACCTTGGCGAACGCGGCGCGCGCCTCGTCGCCGAACTTGGCCAGTGCGCGCTTCATGTAGCGCAGGTAGGCGCCACCGTGGCGCGCCTCGTCGCGGGCCAGCGTCTCGTAGATCTGCTTGATCACCGGCTCGGTGTGCCATTCGGCGGCGCGGCGGTACCAGTGGTTGAGCCGGATCTCGCCGCAGAAATGCAGCATCAGCGTCTCGAGCGCCGGCGCCGGGTCGAACTCGAAGCGGATCTCGTGCAGTTCGGCCTCGGTCGGCACCAGGTCGGGCCGGAAACGGCGCAGGTACTCCATCAGCACCAGCGAGTGCTTCTGTTCCTCGAAGAACCACACGCTCATGAAGGCCGAGAAGTCGCTGTCGTCGCGGTTGTCGCGCAGGAACATCTCGGTGGCCGGCAGCGCCGCCCACTCGGTGATCGCGTTCATCTTGATCGTCTGCGCCTGGTCCTCGGTCAACCGGGCCGCGTCGAACTGGTCCCACGCGATGTCGGTGTCCATGTTCCAGCGGACGGCTTCGAGCTGCTTGAAGAGTTCGGGGTAGAGCATGGTGGTCCTTCTCGGCAGGGCATGATTCTAGGTTGCCGCCCCTACGAACCCAAGCAGCCGGTCGTGCGATCGCTTTGCCCGGCCCGGGCGCCGGCCACGATGGTGCCGGCCGGCACTGCGCCAGCCTCGAAAGATGCCATGAACCATGTCCCCGCCCCTGCTCCCAACTCGGTTGGCCGCCGGCTCGCCGCCGTCCTGCTGGCCCTGCTCGGCGCCGCACCCGCGCTGGCAGGACCGGGTTGCCCGGCGCTGCTGCAGCAGACCCAGCCGCGGCTGCAGGACGAGAAGCCGATCGACCTCTGCGACCACGCCGGCAAGGTGCTGCTGGTGGTCAACACCGCCAGCTACTGCGGCTACACCCCGCAGTACAAATCGCTGGAAGCGCTGTACGCCCGCTACCGCGACCAGGGCCTGGTGGTGCTGGGCTTCCCGAGCAACGACTTCGCCCAGGAGCCCGGCAGCGACCAGGCGATCGCCGAGTTCTGCGAAAGCACCTTCGGCGTCAAGTTCCCGATGTTCGCGAAGTCCAGCGTCGCGCCCGGCGCCGGGCGCAAGGTCAACCCGCTGTTCGTCGCGCTGGGCCAGCGCAGCGCCCAGGTGCCGCAGTGGAACTTCCACAAGTACCTGGTCTCCCGCAACGGCGAGACGGTGCTGAGCTACCGGTCGGCGGTCGACCCCAAAGACCCTGCATTTCTGAAGGACTTGGAGAAACTACTGAAGGCAAAGTGAGACTGAACGGTCACAATTGAACTCATCGGTTCAATTGCTTACCCAACAGCCTATGCCACTGACCTGCCGTGATCTCGCGCAAAGCGCGGAACCTTTCCGTCGGGCTGGGCTCTATCGCGTCGTCAGGGTGCCGAGAACCTTGCCAGTGGCGGCTGAACGGGATGCAGGGCCCAAGCGCCGACCACTGACCGACACCAGTTTCGTGCCGTGCAGCCTTTCGGGTTTCCGAACTGAAATCCTGGGGCGATTCTCCTCCTCCTCCCTCCCTCCCTCGTTGGCTCCAGGGCGCTGCACGGCCCCTTCATCTCCCTCCCGCCGCGCCGGGGTTTCGCCGTGAACGCGCCGCTCCG
Source organism: Burkholderiaceae bacterium (assembly GCA_016790515.1). Taxonomy (GTDB): domain Bacteria; phylum Pseudomonadota; class Gammaproteobacteria; order Burkholderiales; family Burkholderiaceae_C; genus Pseudaquabacterium. Next base: position 21,888 of record JAEUOY010000051.1, read on the forward strand.
GCGCGTTGCGGTGGTCGGCTCGGGCATTTCGGGGCTCGCCGCCGCCTGGGCCCTGGCCGACGAGGCCGAGGTCGTGCTCTACGAGGCCGACGGCCGTTTCGGCGGCCACGCCCACACCGTCGACCTGACGCTGGACGGCGTCAGCCATGGCGTGGACACCGGCTTCCTGGTGTTCAACCACGCGACCTACCCGAACCTGGTGCGGCTGTTCGGCGAGCTCGGCGTCGACACCGCGGCGTCGGACATGTCGTTCTCGGTCCAGGTGCCCGATGCCGGGCTCGAATGGAGCGGCAGCAACCTCGACAGCGTGTTCGCGCAGCGCGCCAACCTGGTCAGGCCGCGCTTCCTGGGCATGCTGCGCGACCTGCTGCGCTTCAACCGCCTGGCCACCGCGATCGCCGAGCGTGGCGACGAGAGCTCGCTGCAGCAGCCGATCGCCGACTTCCTGGCCGAACACCGGTTCGCCGGCAGCTTCCGCGACTGGTACCTGCTGCCGATGCTGGGCTGCATCTGGAGCTGCCCGACCGACCAGATGCTGCGCTTCCCGGTGGCGACGATGATCCGCTTCTGCCACAACCACGGCCTGATCCGCATCGTCGACCGGCCGCAGTGGTACACGGTGCGCGGCGGCTCGCGCCACTATGTGCGGCGCATGCTGGCGCGCATCTCCGACGCGCGGCTGAACACGCCGGTGCGCGCGGTGCGCCGCGTGCCGCCGGATTCGGCCAGCGCCGGGGTCTGGGTCGACACCGACCACGGCAGCGCCCATTTCGACGAGGTGGTGCTGGCCGGTCACAGCGACCAGAGCCTGGCACTGCTGGGCAGGCAGGCCAGCGCCGGCGAGCGTGCGGTGCTCGGCGCGATCCGCTACCAGCTCAACCGCGCACTGCTGCACACCGACGCCAGCCTGCTGCCGCGGCGCAGCAAGGCCTGGGCGGCCTGGAACTACGTGCGCTCGCCGCTGCCTGCGCAGGAGCAGTCGGCCGTCTGCCTGCACTACCTGATCAACCGGCTGCAGCCGCTGCCCTGGCAGCAGCCGGTGCTGGTGTCGCTGAACCCGACGCGCGAGCCGGCGGCGAACACCGTGCACGGCGAGTTCGACTACGCCCATCCGGTGTTCGACCTCGCGGCGATCGCCGCACAGGCCCGCCTCGGCGAGATCCAGGGCCGCAGCCATGTCTGGTTCGCCGGCGCCTGGACCCGCTACGGCTTCCACGAGGACGGCCTGCGCTCCGGCCTGGCCGTCGCCGACGCGCTGCGCGCAGGCTGGGCTCGAGCCACCACCGCGCCCGCGCGCCTCGCGGCCTGATGGCCATGCCGCCGACCAGCGCCACCGCCGCCCGGGCCCAGCTGGGCATCGGCCGGGTCCGCCACCAGCGCTTGCGGCCGACGATGCACGGCTTCGACTACCCGACCTGGTTCCTGCTGCTGCCGCTGCGCAGCCTGCGCGATCGGCCCGATCCGATGCTGAATCGCAACCGCTTCGGCTGGGCCAGCTTCCACGATGCCGACCACGGCGACGGCTGCGCCGACTGCCTGGCCTGGCTCGACGAGCAGCTGGCCGCCGCCGGCATCGCCGACGCCGGCGGCGAGATCTGGCTGCACACCTACCCGCGGCTGCTGGGCTATGCGTTCAAGCCGGTCAGCTTCTGGTACTGCCACCGGACCGACGGTTCGCTGGCGGCGATCGTCGCCGAGGTCAACAACACCTTCGGCGCTCGCCACTGCTACCTGCTGGCCGGGCCGGACCTGGCCTTCGGCCGCGAGCTGGTCGCCACCAAGCAGTTCCACGTCTCGCCGTTCTGCCGGATCGAAGGCCGCTACCGCTTCCGCTTCATGCGCACCGGGCTGGCCTCGTCCGGCGGCGCCGGCCGCACCGTGGCCCGCATCGAGCACGACGACGCCCGCGGCCCGCTGCTGCTGACCAGCGTCAGCGGCGAGCTGGCGCCGCTGACCGCCGCGCGGCTGCACCAGGCGCTGTGGCGCATGCCGCTGCTGACGCTGGGCGTGATCGCCCGCATCCACTGGCAGGCGCTGCGGCTGTGGCTCAAGCGCGTGCCGTTCTTCGGCAGCGACGGCCGCGCCGCACGGGCGGCCACGCCGCTCGCCCATCCTCCTCGAGGCCTCAGGTAGTCCCCGATGCACTCTGCCACCACCCTCACCACCCTGGACCTGCCGCCGTCGGCGCCGCCGGCCGCACGCGCGGTGTTTGCGATCCTGCGCCGGCTGCAGGTCGGCACGCTCGACGTTCAGCTGCCCGACGGCAGCCAGGCCCGCTTCGGCCACGGCGCGCCGAACGAGCCGCATGCCGCGGTGCGGCTGCACAACTGGAAGGTCTGCGGCGCCGCGCTGCGCTCGGGCGACATCGGCTTCGCCGAGACCTTCATCGCCGGCGACTGGGCGGCCAACGACCTGGTCGCGCTGCTGCAGGTGTTCATCGCCAACCGCGAGGCGATGGAATCGGTGGTCTACGGCACCTGGTGGGGCAACCTGCTGAACCGCGTGCGCCACTTGTTCAACCGCAACTCGCGCGCCGGCAGCAAGCGCAACATCCACGCCCATTACGACCTGGGCAATGCGTTCTACCGGCTGTGGCTGGACGAGACCATGACCTATTCGAGCGCCTGGTTCGACGGCGACCTGCAGCAGGGCACCGCCGATGCCCAGCGCGCGAAGATGCGCCGCGCGCTCGCCGAATGCCGGGTGCAGCGCGGCGACCGGGTGCTCGAGATCGGCTGCGGCTGGGGCGGGCTGGCCGAGTGCGCGGTGCGCGACTTCGGCGCCCGGGTCACCGGCGTCACGCTGTCGGCCGAGCAGCTGGACTTCGGCCAGCAGCGGCTGGCCCGCGCCGGCCTGGCCGACCAGGCGACGCTGCGCTTCCAGGACTACCGCGACATCGCCGACGGCCCGTTCGATGCGATCGTCTCGATCGAGATGTTCGAGGCGGTCGGCCGCGAGTACTGGGCCGGTTTTTTCGAGACGCTGCGCAATCAGCTGAAGCCCGGCGGGCGCGCCTGCATCCAGTCGATCACGATCGACGACCGGCTGTTCGACCGCTACCTGGCCGGCACCGACTTCATCCAGCAGTACATCTTCCCCGGCGGCCTGCTGCCCAGCCCGGGCGCGTTCCGCGCCGAGGCGGCCAGGGCCGGGCTGGAGGTCGAGCGCGAGCTGGCCTTCGGCCTCGACTATGCCGAGACGCTGCGCCGCTGGCGGCAGGACTTCCTGCACCAGGACACGCAGGTGCGCGGCCTCGGCTTCGACACCCGCTTCATGCGCACCTGGGAGTTCTACCTCGCCTACTGCGAGGCGGCGTTCGCCAGCGGCAACACCGACGTCATGCAGTTCACGCTGCGCCGGCCCTGAAGGGGGGTTGACCTTGAACCGGCGTTCCTGCCTCTTGCTCGCGCTGGCAACGGCCGGCGGCTGGCGGAGCGCCGCCGCGCAGGCGTCGCTGCCCGCGCCGCCGCCCGAACTCGGCACCGAACTGCCCGGCGCCCGATGGCGTGGCGCCGGCACGCTGCGCTTCATGGGCCTGTATGTCTACGACGCCCAGCTGTGGAGTCCCGAGGCCGTCGGCGGCGACTTCAGCGCCCAGCCGCTGGCGCTGACGCTGGTCTATGCCCGACGCCTGGTCGGCGAACAGATCGCCGCCCGCTCGATCAAGGAGATGAACCGCATCGGCCCGATCAGCGACGCCCAGGCGGCGCGCTGGCAGCAGGCGCTGATCCCGCTGTTCCCCGACGTCGGGCCGGGCGACCGCCTGACCGGCGTCCACCTGCCGGGCCGTTCGGCGCGCTTCCACTTCAACGGCCAGTTCCGCGGCGAGGTGGCCGACGCGGAGTTCGCGCGGCTGTTCTTCGGCATCTGGCTGTCGCCGCGCACCTCGGAACCACGCCTGCGCGAGCAGTTGCTGGGAGCGCGCGGGTGAGTCCGGACACGCTGACCAGGCCGCTCGCCGCGGCGTCCGCCGCGCCCGCGTTCAGCCTGCGCGACGGGCTGCGCTACGGCGCGCTCGGCGCCCCGCTGGCCTTCGCAGCGCTGCCGCTGTACGTGCTGCTGCCCAACCATTACGCAGCGCAACTGGGCGTGCCGCTGGCCGGCCTGGGCGCGGTGCTGCTCGGCACCCGGCTGCTCGACGCGCTGGTCGACCCCTGGCTCGGCCGGGTCGTCGACCGCGGTCTGTCCCGGCCGCGCGCGCAGGTGCTGTGGGCCGCCGCCGGCGCGGCGCTGCTGATGGCCGCCGGCTTCGTCGCACTGTTCTTCCCGCCGGCCGCCAGCGCAGAGTCGCTGCTCGCCTGGTGCGCGCTGATGCTGGTGATCACCTGCCTGGGCTACAGCGCGCTGGGCGTGCTGCACCAGGCCTGGGGCGCCCGGCTGGGCGGCGGCGCCGCGGCGCAGGCGCGCATCGTCGGCTGGCGCGAGGGCCTGTCGCTGGCCGGCGTGCTCGCCGCCAGCGTGCTGCCGGCGCTGGCCGGCATCCCGGCGATGGTGGCCACCGCGGCGGCGCTGCTGGCGCTGGCGCTGTGGGCGCTGAGCGCGGCACCGTATCGCGCCGCGGGGCCGCGGCGGCTGACCGCCGCGCCCGACCCGCAAGGCGCCTGGGCGCGGCCCTGGCGCGTCGGTGCGTTCCGCGCGCTGATGGCGGTCTTCGTGCTCAACGGCGTGGCCAGCGCGGTGCCGGCGACGCTGGTGATCTTCTTCATCCAGGACCGGCTGCAGGCGCCGGCGGGGCAGCCGCTGTTCCTCGGCAGCTATTTCGCCGCCGCGGCGCTGTCGATGCCGCTGTGGGTGCGCGCGGTGGCCCGCTACGGCCTGGTCCGCTGCTGGCTGGCCGGCATGGCGCTGGCGATCGCCGCCTTCGTCTGGGCGGCCCGCCTGGGGGCCGGCGACGGCGCCGCCTTCGCCGCGATCTGCCTGATCACCGGCATTGCGCTGGGCGCCGACCTGGCGGTGCCCGGCGCGCTGCTGACCGGCGTGATCCAGCGCGCCGGCCACGCGCTGCAACACGAAGGCAGCTACTTCGGCTGGTGGACCTGCGCCAACAAGCTCAACCTCGCGCTCGCCGCCGGTCTGGCGCTGCCGGCGCTGCAGGCCCTCGGCTACACCCCCGGCGCCCGCGACGAGGCGGCGCTCTCGTCACTCGCGCTGGTCTATGCCGCGCTGCCCTGCGTGCTGAAGGCCGCCGCCGCCGCGCTGCTGTGGCACCACCGACCCCAGCTGGAACGATGATGACCCTCACCACCTCCCATCGCCGCCGGCTCGGCGCCCTGGCCTTCGCGCTGGGCCTGGCGGCCCCGCTGCTGCTGACCGGATGCGCCAGCCCGACGCCGGCCGACTACGCCGCGCAGACCCCGACGCTGGACCTGCGGCAATACTTCGACGGCAAGCTGCTGGCCCACGGCATCGTCACCGACCGCGGCGGCAAGGTGCTGCAGCGCTTCACCGTGCGCATGACCGGCCGCTGGCAGGGCGACACCGGCACGCTCGACGAACGCTTCACCTACGCCGACGGCCGCCAGGAGACCCGCGTCTGGACGCTGACGCGCGGCGCCGACGGCCGCTACACCGGCCGCGCCGCCGATGTGCTCGGCGAGGCCCAGGGCCAGGCCGCCGGCAACGCACTGAACTGGCGCTACACGCTGCTGCTGCCGGTCGACGGCCGCACCTGGGAGGTGCAGTTCGACGACTGGATGTTCCTGGTCGACGACCAGGTGATGCTGAACCGCGCGGTGATGAGCAAGTTCGGCATCCGGCTCGGCGAGGTGCTGCTGTCGTTCCAGCGCCTGCCTGCCTGAGACACCGATGATGGCCCTGAACCCCCGCATCACCGACTGGCAAGGCCGGCATGTCTGGCTGGTGGGTGCGTCCACCGGCATCGGCCGCGCCACCGCGGCGCTGCTGCACCGCCGCGGCGCGCGGGTCACGGTGTCGGCGCGCGGCGCCGCGGCACTGGAGAGCTTCGTCGCCGCCCACCCCGGCGCCCAGGCGCTGGCGCTGGACGCCACCGACGCCGCCGCGGTGCGCGGCGCCGCCCAGGGCCTGCTGCAGCGCAATGGCCGCATCGACCTGGCGATGTACTGCGCCGGCCATTACCACGCGATGAGCGCCACTGCGTTCGACCTGGCCGACGCGGTGCGCCATCAGCAGATCAACTACGTCGGCGCGCTGAACCTGCTCGACGCGGTGCTGCCGGCGCTGCTGCGCCAGGCCGCCGCCGGCCAGCCGGCGCACCTGAGCCTGGTCGCCAGCGTCGCCGGCTACCGCGGCCTGCCCAACGCGCTGGCCTACGGCCCGACCAAGGCCGCGCTGATCAACCTGGCCGAGGTGCTGTACCTCGACCTGCATGCCCGCGGCGCCGGCGTGTCGCTGGTCAACCCCGGGTTCGTCGAGACGCCGCTGACGGCGCAGAACGCGTTCCACATGCCCGCGCTGATCAGCCCCGAGGCGGCGGCCGAGGCGATCGTCGCCGGCTGGGAGAAGGGCGAGTTCGAGATCCACTTCCCGAAGCGCTTCACGCGCATGCTCAAGGCGCTGCGGCCGTTGCCCGACGGGCTGTATTTCGGCGCCGTGCGCCGCGCGGTCCGTGCCTGAGCCCGCGCCGCGGCACGGCGATCCGCGGGTGCAGGCGGTCATCGCGCTGTTCGAGGGCCTGACACCCGCCGACCTGCCGGCGCTGCGCGGCGTCTATGCGGACGACGCAAGCTTCAAGGACCCGTTCAACGAAGTGCAGGGTCTGGCGGCGATCGCTGCCATCTTCGAGCACATGTTCCGGCAGCTGGACGACCCGCGCTTCACGGTGCGGGAACTGGTCGCCGAAGGCGACGCGCTGTTCCTGACCTGGGACTTCGACTTCCGCCGCCGCGGCGCAGGGGCGATGCGCATCCACGGCGCCAGCCATCTGCGCTTCGACGCCGGCGGCCGGGTGGCGATGCACCGCGACTACTGGGACGCGGCCGAGGAGCTCTACGAGAAGCTGCCGCTGGTCGGCGCGCTGATGCGCTGGCTGAAACGGCAGGCCGCCGGCTGAGCGCTGGCGGGCCGGGTCAGTTCTGGCCTTCGGTCAGCGTGTCGAGCTGGAAGTTGCCGCTCTTGTGGACCAGCCAGATGTCGGTGTAGACGGCCCGGCCCAGCCTCGCCGGCGGCGGAAACGGCGCGGCCTTGCGGATCATCGCCACCACCCAGGGCCCCACTTCCGGCGCAGCGGGCGGGCGCAGCACCCGCACGTCGACGATCGCGCCTTCGCCGTCGACCTCGGTCTCGGTGATCATCACGCCGTACAGCAGCGGCGGCATGCGGCCCTTGTAGATGCGCATCGGGTACGCCGCGTAGAGGTGCCGGGCGGCATCGATGCGGTAGCTCTTGTCGTTGTCGGCCTGGCTGGCGTGCGGCGTGCCGAGCAGCGGCGACGGCACCATCGCGAACTGCGCCGCGGCCGGCAGCGATGCCATCGCGGCGGCCGCACACAGCAGCAGGGCGGGCAGCGGACGCGGCAGGCGCAGGGCAAAGGACATGGCGGTTCCAGTTTAGGCCAGACCGCCGCAGCAGCGCCGTGACGGCCGGCACGCCGGTGCGGGCGTGCAGATGGTTACAGGCCGGCGAACCGGCCGCCGCTGTCGTTCAGCGCAGCCAGCCCTTGCGCCTGAAGTAGATGAAGGGCGCGGCAACCGAGCCGATCATCAGCGCCAGCGCCAGCGGGTAGCCCCAGCGCTGGTCGAGCTCGGGCATGTACCTGAAGTTCATGCCGTAGATGCTGGCGATCAGCGTCGGCGGCAGCAGCGCGACGCTGGCCACCGAGAAGATCTTGATGATCTTGTTCTGGTTGATGTTGATGAAGCCCACCGTGGCATCCATCAGGAAGTTGATCTTGTCGAACAGGAACGCGGTGTGGCTGTCCAGCGAATCGATGTCGCGCATGATCTGCCGCGCCTCCTCGAACTGCTCGGCATTGAGCAGGCGGCTGCGCATCATGAAGCTGACCGCGCGGCGGGTGTCCATCACGTTGCGCCGGATGCGCCCGTTCAGGTCCTCCTCCTTGGCGATGGCGCCCAGCGCCTCGCCGGCGGCGCGATCGTCGACGTCCTGCTTCAGCACCCGCGCGCTGACCTTCTCGAGGCTGTCGTAGATGCCCTCGAGCGCGTCGGCCGAGTACTCGGCGTCGGCGTCGTAGAGCTTGAGCAGCACGTCCTTGGCGTCCTCGATCAGCGCCGGGATCCGCCGCGCGCGCAGCCGCAGCAGGCGGAACACCGGCAGGTCCTCGCCGTGCACCGAGAACAGCACGCCGTTCTTCAGGATGAAGGCCACCCGCACGTTGCGCGGCGTGACGTCGTCGTCGATCAGGAAGTCCGAACGGATGTGCAGCTCGCCGTTGTCCTCCTCGTAGAAGCGGGCCGATTCCTCGAGGTCTTCGTCGACGATGTTGTCGGGCAGGGTGAGCCCGAAGCGGGCGGCGATCCAGCCCTTTTCCATCGGCGAGGGCGACTCCAGGTCGACCCAGACCGGCGACTCGCGGGCCAGGGCCTGCGCGCTGTCGATTTCCTTCTGCACCAACCGGCCCTGGGCCAGCGTGAACACATTGAGCATGCGGCTCTCCGGCGCCGCGCCCGGCACGGTCACGGAGGACCGGCCGGGGCGGGCAAGTTCGGGGCGGTGATGTGTGACGACCGTCCCGCTCTGCCGCAGCCCGCGCGTCGCAGGCGTCAGCCGCTGAAGGGGACGGTCACCGAGGGTGACCAGGGGCCAACGGAGGGCTCCGAAACGACGATGCGCGAATTATCGCATCGCCGCGGGCCACGTCCCCGGGCGGCTCAAACCGCGGCCGCCAGGGCCGCCACGCGCTCGCGCACCAGCGCTTCCAGGGCGTCGAACGGCACCGGCTTGTGGAAGACCCGCACCCCAGCTGGCAGGCCGCCGCGGCGCGCGATCTCGGCTTCGGACAGCGCGGTGACGACGACGATCTCCATCGCGTCGAACGCCGCCTCGGCGCCGCGCAGCGTGGCGATCATCCTGAAGCCGTCCATGCCGGGCATGTTCAGGTCGGTCACCAGCAGATCGGGGCGGTGCCGGCCCATGCGCAGCAGGGCATCGAAGCCGTCGCAGGCCGGCGTGAGCTCGATCGGCAGGTGCCAGCCGGCGATGACCAGCGTGAACAGGCGCAGCAGGTCGGGCTCGTCTTCGACGACCATCATCTTCAGTCGCCCGTCGGACGAGCGATCCGGCGCCTCGGCGCCGGCGATGCGCAGGGGCTCGCCCGACAGCGCGGCACGGCGCTCGCCGATCAGCCGCTCGACCGCTGCGCGCGAGATGCGTCGATGACCTCCGGCCGTCTTCCAGGCCGGCAGCACACCCGCTTCGACCCACAGCTGGACCGTGCGCAGCGCAACCCCCAGCCGTTCGGCCGCCTCGCGCGTCGACAGCACATCGTCATTGGTGGCGCTCTTACGCATTGCGCTGTCAACACCTCATCACTACGGAGCCGGACCGCATCGCGGCGGACGGGAACACGAGCCTGCGACAGAAGAACCGGCGAGAGATCCGGCGCAAGGCCCGGAGCAGACTTTTTTTTCACTTTAACTTGGCCGGGGCCTATTTGGGCCTAATGCCCTAGTGAAAACCCTGGTGTCAGATCTGACAGGATGAGGCGCCTGGCCCATCACCGACGCCGGCCGCCGCGGCGCCGGCGGCGTGCCGGTGTGACGATCGTCATGTCATCCCCTTGTCATCGATGCGTGAACGGGAGCACACTGGGTTTGGGCGGGTCCGGCTCGCAGGCCGTTTCCGATCGCATCGACGGGGCCCGTCCGGTTCTCCAAAACCCTTCTGAAAGGACGCTCTGATGAACCTGACGATCAGCGGACATCATCTCGATGTGACGCCGGCGCTTCGTGAGTATGTGCTCACCAAGCTGGATCGGGTCACGCGGCATTTCGACCAGGTGGTCGACATCAGTGTTCTGCTGACAGTCGAGAAGCTAAAGGAGAAGGAACGACGGCAGAAGGCCGAAGTGACGCTCCACGTCAAGGGAAAGGACATCTTTGTCGAACAGTCTCACGAGGATCTCTACGCGGCGATCGACCAGTTGATGGACAAGCTCGATCGCCAGGTCTGCCGCCACAAGGACCGGCTGCAGGATCATCACCACCCGGCGGCCAAACGCCTGGATGCCGGCGCGATCTGATCGCCCACGCCCCGGCAAGCGCCTCGACGGCCCCCCCGGGGGCCGCTGTTTTTTCGCCCAGGGCCCGTTCTGATGCCTCGTGACAACATCCCGCAACCCGGGGTGCTGCCGAAAGTGCACTGCAGCAATCGGTTTCTATAATCATTTTCCTGTCATTGGATCCGTGGTTGCGCCGGCCCGAACTGGTGCAATGCGGGCAACACCATGAACCGTCTCGCCGCCATCCTGCCCGCTGCCAATGTCGTCGTGGATGTCGACGCAACAAGCAAGAAGCGCGCCTTCGAGCATGCCGGTTTGTTGTTCGAGAACCAGCACGCGATCGCCCGGGCCACCGTGACCGACAACCTGTTCGCGCGCGAGCGGCTGGGCTCCACCGGGCTGGGGCACGGCGTGGCGATCCCGCACGGCCGGATCAAGGGGCTGAAGAACCCGCTGGCGGCGGTGATCCGGCTCAGGCAGCCGGTGCCCTTCGACGCACCCGACGACGAACCGGTGAGCCTGCTGATCTTCCTGCTGGTGCCCGAGGCGGCTACCCAGCGCCACCTGGAAATCCTGTCGGAGATCGCCGAGATGCTGTCCGACCGGGAGTTGCGCGAGCGACTGAAGACCGCCGAGGACGCCGACGCGCTGCACAAGCTGATCGCCGGCTGGGCGCCGCTGAAGTCGGTGGCCTGAAGGATCCGGATGCCGCCGAACGGGCTCCGCGGGGCTGAGGCTTGAAGCCCACCTCGATCAGTGCCGAGGCGCTGTTCGAAGCCCATCGCGAGTTGCTGCGCTGGGAGTGGGTCGCCGGCCACGCGCATCCCGAGCGCCGCTTCGACGAAGCGGCGGTGCGCGACGCGCAATCGGCCGCCGACCTGGTCGGCTACCTGAACTACATCCACCCGTACCGGGTGCAGATCGTCGGCCGGCACGAGGTGCCCTACCTGTCCAGATCGACACCCGAGGACCAGGAACGGCGCATCTCGCGCATCGTCACGCTCGAGCCGCCGGTGCTGATCACCGCCGACGGCGTCGCGCCGCCCGACCGTCTGGTGGCGATGTGCGACCGCGCCGAGATCCCGCTGTTCGTCACCGCCGAGTCGGCCGGCCAGGTGATCGACATCGTGCGCAGCTACCTGGCGCAGCTGTTCGCCGAGCGCGTCACGCGGCACGGCGTGTTCATGGACATCCTCGGCCTGGGCGTGCTGCTGACCGGCGAATCGGGCCTCGGCAAGAGCGAGCTGGGGCTGGAACTGATCTCGCGCGGCCACGGCCTGGTGGCCGACGATGCAGTCGATCTCTACAAGATCTCGCAGAGCGCACTCGAAGGGCGCTGCCCCGATCTGCTGATGAACCTGCTCGAGGTGCGCGGCATCGGCCTGCTCGACATCAAGGCGATCTTCGGCGAGACCGCGGTGCGCCGCAAGATGCGGCTCAAGCTGATCGTCCACCTGGTGCGCAAGGAGACGATGGAGCGCGATTTCGAGCGCCTGCCCTACGAGCCGCTGTTCGAGGACATCCTGGGCATCCCGGTGCGCAAGGTGGTGATCACGGTCGACGCCGGCCGCAACCTGGCGGTGCTGGTCGAGGCCGCGGTGCGCAACACCATCCTGCAGCTGCGCGGCATCGACACCTACCAGGAGTTCATCGAGCGCCACCAGCGCGCGATGCAGCAACCCGAGGATTGACGCCGCTGGTTGGCGCCGCTGGTTGGCGCCGCTACTTGGCGCGGTGCGGGCAGGCCGGCTTGGTGCAGACGGCGTACAGCGACAGCGCATGGTCCTGCAGCTCGAAGCCGTGGGCGCTGGCCACCGCGCGCTGGCGCTGCTCGATCTCCGGGTCGTAGAACTCCTCGACCCGGCCGCAGCTCAGGCAGACGAGGTGGTCATGGTGCTGGCCCTCGTTGAGCTCGAACACCGACTTGCCGGATTCGAAGTGGCTGCGCGTCAGCAGCCCGGCCTGCTCGAACTGCATCAGCACCCGGTAGACGGTGGCCAGGCCGATGTCGGCGCCCTCCAGCAGCAGGGCCTTGAAGACATCCTCGGCGGTCATGTGCCGTTGCGACGTGCGCTGGAAGACCTCGAGGATCTTGATGCGCGGCAACGTGGCCTTCAGCCCACTGCTCTTGAGCTCGTCGGCATGGGTCATCGGGGGGGCGGAGCGGTGCGGCATGGTGCTTGGCTAGAATCGGCGGATCATATCCAGCCGCGCGCCGCCCGCCCAGCGCCGCGCCCGGCGCCATTCGCACGGCAGACCCCTTGAGCACATCGTCCTTTGTTCGTCGCAGCGCGCGCCAGGGCCTCGGCCTGATGCTCGCGCTGGCGCTGCTGGGTTGCGCGAGCCGTTCCGACGATCCGGCGCTGCAGTCCGGCGACACCCTGTTCGGCTTCATCACGCCCTACCGCATGGACATCGTGCAGGGCAACGTCGTGACCCAGGAACAGGTGGCGCGGATCAAGCCCGGCATGAGCCGGCTGCAGGTGCGCGACGTGCTCGGTTCACCGATGCTCACCGACCTGTTCCACGCCGACCGCTGGGACTACATCTTCACGATCCGGCGCCAGGGCACCGCGCCGCAGCGCCGTGACGTGGTGGTGCACTTCAAGGACGACAGGCTCGACCGCATCGAGGCCGCCGACCTGCCGACCGAGCGCGATTTCGTCGCCTCGATCAGCCGCCCGATCGGCTCGCGCGGCGAGCCCACGCTCGAACTGTCGGAGGAACAGAAGAAGGCCTTGCCGAAACCGGCCAAGGTGGCGGCCGAGCCGCCGCAGCCGATGGGCGCGATCCGCAGCTACCCGCCGCTGGAGCCGTCGTGAGCACGGCGGCGCTGCGCATCGCGATCGCCGGGGCGTCGGGCCGCATGGGCCGCATGCTGGTCGAGGCCGTGCTGGCCGCACCCGACTGCGCGCTGGCCGGCGCGCTGGATGTCGCCGGCAGCCCGGCGATCGGCCAGGATGCCGGCGCCTTTGCCGGCCGCACCACCGGCGTGGCGATCACCGCCGACCTGCGCGGCGGACTGGCCGGCGCCGACGTGCTGATCGACTTCACCCGGCCGGAAGGCACGCTGGCCCACCTGGCGGCGTGCCGCGAACTGGGCGTCAAGGCCGTCATCGGCACCACCGGCTTCAGCGACGCGCAGAAGGCCGAGATCGCCGCGCAGGCCGGCCAGATCGCGATCGTGATGGCGCCGAACATGAGCGTGGGCGTCAACGTCGTGCTCAAGCTGCTGGACCAGGCCGCCCGCGCGCTGGCCACCGGCTACGACATCGAGGTGATCGAGGCCCACCACCGCCACAAGGTCGACGCGCCCAGCGGCACCGCGCTGCAGATGGGCGAGGTGCTGGCCCGGGCGCTCGGCCGCGACCTGAAGGACTGCGCGGTCTATGCCCGCCACGGCGTCACCGGCGAGCGCGACCCGTCGAGCATCGGCTTCGCGACGATTCGCGGCGGCGACATCGTCGGCGACCACACGGTGCTGTTCGCCGGCACCGGCGAGCGCATCGAGATCAGCCACAAGAGCAGCAGCCGCGCCGGCTACGCCCAGGGCAGCCTGCGCGCGGCGCGCTTCCTGGCCGGCCGCAGCCAGGGCCTGTTCGACATGAACGACGTGCTGGGCCTCGGCTGAGCATGCAGGGCCTGGCGACGTTCTGGGCCGAGAACGACGCGATCGGCCGCACGGTGGTCGCGCTGCTGCTGGCGATGTCGGTCAGCGCCTGGGTCGTGATCCTCTGGAAGGCCTGGGTGCTCAGCCGCGCCCGCCGCGACATCGAGCGCGCGGTCAGCGCGTTCTGGGCCGCCGACACGCTGGACGCCGGGCGCACGCGGCTGGCCGCGCTCGACCGCGAACAGGTGCTGCTGCCGCTGCTGCAGGCCGGCACGCTGGTCGAACCTGCGGGCACGCTGGCCACCCGCGCGACGCTCAGTTCGCAGCTGACGCGGCGGCTGCGCGACGCGCTGCACCGCAGCCTGGCCCACCTGCAATACGGCCAGGTGCTGCTGGCCTCGATCGGCAGCACCTCGCCGTTCATCGGCCTGTTCGGCACCGTCTGGGGCATCTACCACGCGCTGATCAGCATCGCCGCGGCCGGCGCGCTGACGATCGACAAGGTCGCCGGACCGGTCGGCGAGGCGCTGGTGATGACCGCCGCCGGCCTGGCGGTGGCGATCCCGGCGGTGCTGGCCTACAACCTGTTCGGCAAGTGGGTGGCCGCCTGCGAGGCCGGGCTCGAAGGCTTCGCGCACGACCTGCGCGAGATGGCGCTGGACGGCGCGGCGAAGGCTTGAGCGCGATGTCGTTCGGGCGGCTCGAGCGCAGCGGCACCTCGCAGCCGATGAGCGACATCAACATGACGCCGCTGATCGACGTGATGCTGGTGCTGCTGGTGATCTTCATCATCACCGCGCCGCTGATGAGTTCCAGCCTGCGGCTGGACTTGCCGAAGACCGCCGGCGCCAAGCCGACCGATGCGCCGACCTTCGTCACCGTCGCGGTCAGCCCGCAGGGCGAGCTGTTCTGGGGCGACGAGGCGGTCGACGGCGAGCAGCTGAAGGCGCGCATCCGCGAGGCCGCGACCCGCGACCCGGCCACCGAGGTGCAGCTGCGCGCCGACCAGACCGTGCCCTACGGCCGCATCGCCGAGCTGATCGGGCTGGTGCAGGACGGCGGGCTGTCGCGCATCGGCTTCGTCACCGAAGCAGCCGCGAAGTAGCGACCGGCCGCGCCCACCCCCCCTCCTACAATCGGGGGCATGAACGAGAAATATGCCCCCGCCGAGGTCGAGGCCGCCGCGCAGTCGCACTGGGCCGCGACCGACGCCTACCGCGTGGACGAGGACGAGAGCCGGCCCAAGTTCTACGCCTGCTCGATGCTGCCCTACCCCAGCGGCAAGCTGCACATGGGCCATGTGCGCAACTACACGATCAACGACATGCTCGCGCGCCAGCTGCGCATGAAGGGCATGAACGTGCTGATGCCGATGGGCTGGGACGCCTTCGGCCTGCCCGCCGAGAACGCGGCGATGAAGAACAAGGTGCCGCCGGCGAAGTGGACCTACGACAACATCGCCCACATGAAGGGGCAGATGCAGGCCATGGGCCTGGCCATCGACTGGAGCCGCGAGGTCGCCACCTGCAGCCCCGACTACTACCGTTGGAACCAGTGGCTGTTCCTGAAGATGCTGGAAGCCGGCATCGCCGAGCGGCGCACGCAGGTGGTCAACTGGGACCCGGTGGACCAGACCGTGCTCGCCAACGAGCAGGTGATCGACGGCCGCGGCTGGCGCAGCGGCGCGGTCATCGAGAAGCGCGAGATCCCGGGCTACTACCTGAAGATCACCCAGTACGCCGAAGAGCTGCTGCATCACGTGCAGCAGCAGCTGCCCGGCTGGCCCGAGCGCGTCAAGCTGATGCAGGAGAACTGGATAGGCAAGAGCGAGGGCGTGCGCTTTGCCTTCCCGCACGACATCCGCGGCGACGACGGGCAGTTGATCCAGGGTGGCCGGCTGTACGTCTTCACCACCCGCGCCGACACCATCATGGGTGTGACCTTCTGCGCGGTGGCGCCCGAGCACCCGCTGGCCACCCATGCCGCGCAGCGCGACCCGAAGGTGGCCGCCTTCGTCGAGGCCTGCAAGGCAGGCGGCACCACCGAGGCCGAGCTGGCCACCAAGGACAAGGAAGGCCTGCCCACTGGGCTGACGGTGACGCACCCGCTGACTGGCGAGCCGGTGGCGGTGTGGGTCGGCAACTACGTGCTGATGAGCTATGGCGACGGCGCGGTGATGGGCGTGCCGGCGCACGACGAACGCGATTTCGCGTTCGCGAAGAAGTACGGCCTGCCGATCCAGCAGGTGACCGAGGTCGAGGGCCTGCCCTTCAGCACCGAGGCCTGGGCCGAGCACTATGCCGACAAGCCGCGGGCGCGCTGCGTGAACAGCGGCGTGCTCGACGGCCTGGGCTACAAGGCCGCGGTCGACAAGGTGGCCGATCTGCTTGCTGCCAAGGGCCTGGGCGAGAAGAAGACCACCTGGCGCTTGCGCGACTGGGGCGTCAGCCGCCAGCGCTACTGGGGCACGCCGATCCCGATCATCCACTGCGCCGAACACGGCGCGGTGCCGGTGCCCGAGAAGGACCTGCCGGTGGTGCTGCCCGAGGACCTGATCCCGGACGGCAGCGGCAACCCGCTGAACAAGTGCGAGGCCTTCCTGAACGTGCCCTGCCCGGTGTGCGGCGCGCCGTCGCGCCGCGAGACCGACACGATGGACACCTTCGTCGACAGCTCGTGGTACTTCATGCGCTACTGCGACCCGACGCTGCCCGATGCGATGGTCGGCGCCGGCACGCAGTACTGGATGCCGATGGACCAGTACATCGGCGGCATCGAGCACGCCATCCTGCACCTGCTGTACGCACGCTTCTGGACCAAGGTGATGCGCGACCTGAAGCTGGTGACGGTGGACGAGCCCTTCACCAAGCTGCTGACGCAGGGCATGGTGCTGAACCACATTTACAGCCGGCGCGGCGCGGCCGGCGGCATCGAGTACTTCTGGCCGCACGAGGTGGACAACGTCTTCGATGCCGACGGCAAGGTGGTCGGCGCCAAGCTGAAGAGCGACGGCAGCGCGGTCGACTACGAGGGCGTGGGCACGATGTCCAAGTCCAAGAACAACGGCGTCGACCCGCAGGAGCTGATCGACAAGTACGGCGCCGACACCGCGCGGCTGTTCGTGATGTTCGC